>DASXXW010000267.1:0-10625 GCA_036502865.1 Rhizomicrobium sp. | reverse complement strand
GCTGGAAGTCGCGGCGATCCTGACGGATCTGAAACTCGATATTCCGACGATTGTCACCGCACTGCTTCACGATACGATCGAGGACACAGACGTCACCTATGACGATGTGGTGCGGGAGTTCGGAAAAGAGATCGCAGATCTCGTCGATGGCGTAACCAAGCTTTCCAAACTTGAACTGTTCTCCGAGCGCACCAAGCAGGCGGAGAATTTCCGCAAACTGATGCTCGCGATGTCCGAGGACATCCGCGTGCTTCTCGTCAAGCTGGCGGATCGACTCCACAACATGCGCACGCTGATGCATGTGGCAGATCCCGAAAAGCGCGCACGCATTGCGCAGGAAACGGTCGACATCTATGCGCCGCTCGCCGGGCGCATCGGCATGCAGAATTTGCGCGAAGAATTGGAAGATCTCGCTTTCGCGCAACTTGAGCCCGAAGCGCGTGATTCCGTGATCACGCGGCTCGCCCGCCTGGATGCGCAATCGGGAGAGCGCATCGGCCGTATCTCCAATCGCATCCGAAAAGTTCTCGCTGAGCGCAGTATCAGCGCTACGGTTCAGGGCCGTGCCAAGCGGCCGTGGTCGATCTGGCGCAAGCTTAAGGACAAACAACTGAATTTCGAGGCGCTGTCGGACATTTTCGGCTTTCGCGTCATCGTGAAAACGGAGGACGATTGTTATCGCGCGCTGGGCGTTCTTCATACGCACTGGCATATGATCCCGGAGCGCTTCAAGGATTTCATTTCCAATCCCAAATTGAACGGCTATCGCTCGATCCATACGACTATTGTCGGACCGGAACAGCAGCGCGTGGAAGTGCAGATACGCACGGAACAAATGCACGATGTGGCCGAGCGCGGTGTAGCTGCGCATTGGCGCTATCGCGAAGATGTTGCCGAACAGGATCCGGCTGCCGCGAATGCTTATAAATGGCTGCGCGACATGGTGGACCTGCTCGAAAAAGGAGATTCGCCGGAAGAATTTCTCGAGCATTCCCGGCTACATATGTATCAGGATCAGGTGTTCTGCTTCACACCGAAGGGCGAACTGATTTCGCTGCCGCGCGGCGCCACGCCAATCGATTTCGCCTATGCAGTGCACACCGATCTTGGCCACTCGACCGTGGGTGCTAAAGTCAATGGAATGCATGTGCCATTGCATACGCCGCTCAAGAATGGTGATCAGGTCGACATTATCCGAACGAAAGACTCCTCACCTTCGCCGTTATGGGAACAATTTGTTGTGACGGGTCGCGCGCGTGCGGAGATCAAGCGGTTCCTGCGTCACGCGCGCCGCGAAGAGCATGCGAAACTCGGCCGCAAGATTCTCGAAAAAGCCTTCGCCGATGAAAACGTGGAATTGACCACGAAAGCCGTCAACGAAGTTGCAAAGAAACTTCGGCTTACAAAACCTGACGATGTCTACGCACAGGTTGGACGCGGTGCATTGCGTGCCGATGATGTGTTGCACGCGGTCTTTCCTGAGATCCGCCGCAATCCGACGAGGTCTAAACGCAGCGACTCGCGCAGGCCCATTTCCATCAAAGGCCTTACGGCCGGTATCGCGTATCGCCTCGGCGATTGCTGTCATCCTCTTCCCGGAGACCGTATTGTGGGTCTGATGGTGCCGGGTGAGGGTGCCGTGATCCACACCATCGACTGCGCCGAACTTGAAAAAGCGCAGTCAAGCATGAACGACTGGCTGGATGTGCGCTGGGACGCGAATGCGCGAGAGGCGGATAACGCAGTTGCACGCGTCCGCGTGCGGGTGAAGAACGCGCCCGGCTCACTCGCAGTTCTTGCGAGCGTGATCGGCAATAACGGCGGAAACATCTCTAATCTTAAAGTAGCAAGCCGCAATCCGGTTTATTTCGAGTTTCTTGTCGATATCGAGGTTCGCGACGTTGAACATCTGGAAAACATTCTGGGTGCGTTGCGTGTCAACGCAGCCGTAGAGTCGGTTGATCGCGTACGCGGGCCGGATGAATCCGTGGAGAAACGGGTGGCATGAACAGGCTGCGCCTCGGCGTGAACATCGATCACGTCGCTACCATTCGCAATGCGCGTGGCGGACGACACCCGGATCCGGTACGTGCCGCCCGCCTTGCACAGCAGGCCGGAGCCGATGGAATTACTGCGCATCTTCGCGAAGACCGCCGGCATATTTCCGACGACGATATCGATCGGTTGAGCCGAGAGATTTCATTACCACTGAATCTTGAAATGGCGCCGACTGCGGAAATGGAGGAGATCGCACTCCGTCATTTGCCGCACGCCGCCTGCATCGTACCGGAGCGTCGTGAGGAGCGTACGACGGAGGGGGGAATCGACGCGGTTCGCCAGTTCGACCGGCTGGTGTCGGTGGTTGGCCACCTCGCAAAAGCAAATATCCGGGTTTCGTTATTTTTAGAGCCGGATCCCCGGCAGCTGGAGGCGGCCCGGACCTTGGGCGCTCCCGTGGTCGAGCTCCACACGGGGGCCTATTGCGAGGCGGCGGCGTCGCGGGGAAGTATGGATGAATGCAAACGTCAGCTTGATCTCATTCGTGCCGCGGCCGCTTTCGGGGTTTCGCTCGGCCTGGAGATACATGCCGGACACGGACTCGGTTACGACACGGTCGGGCCGGTCGCGGCGATACCTGAGATACAGGAATTGAACATCGGCCATTTCCTGATTGGCGAGGCCATATTTTCCGGCCTCGATGCCTCAATCCGCCGCATGCGCGCCCTGACGGATGAAGCGCGGGCGAAAATCGATGGACGTAATACGGCATGATCCTGGGTATCGGTTCGGATCTCATTGACATTCGTCGCATCGAGAAAAGCATCGAACGTTACGGCGAGCGATTTCTCGATCGCATTTTCACCGATGTCGAACGGGCCAAATCCGACGGCCGCAATTTGCGTGGCGCGAGTTATGCGAAGCGCTTTGCAGCGAAGGAAGCCTGCGCAAAGGCGCTCGGGACCGGCCTCCGCGATGGGGTGTTCTGGCGGGACATGGGGGTCGTCAACCTTCCCGGTGGAAAGCCCGGGCTGAAGCTGACGGGCGGGGCACTGAAGCGGCTGGAAAAATTGACACCGGCGGGCCACATAGCCCAGATCGATTTATCCATCACCGACGATTTCCCGCTTGCCCAGGCTATCGTCGTGATATCAGCAGTTCTCCGTTCGGATCGGGTTTCCACCTGACACGTGTCGTATCTTGCCTCGCAACAGGGATTGTCCATGTCGAATCTGCCAGAAACCTCGGACGCACCCGTTGCATCCGGCCGTGTGGTAAAAAAGAAGTCCGAGGAGTCCTGGATCGAGACGGTCAAGACGATCGTCTACGCGCTGCTCATCGCTTTCGTCATTCGTACCTTCCTGTTTCAGCCATTCAATATTCCCTCGGGTTCCATGGAGAACACGCTGCTTGTCGGCGATTATCTCTTTGTTCAGAAATTCGCCTATGGTTATAGCCGCTATTCCTTTCCCTTCGGATTTCCACCATTTTCGGGCCGGGTTTTCGGCACGGGTCCAGACCGCGGCGATGTGGTCGTGTTCAAAATGCCCAATGCGGATTCGCCGGATTACATGAAGGATTTCATCAAGCGTGTGATCGGACTTCCTGGCGATCGCGTGCAGATGGTCAACGGGCAAGTGATTTTAAACGGGAAGCCGATTCCCAAAGTTCGCGTGGCGGATTACGTCACGGCAGATGCGCCATGTCCGATGGCGACAGACGCCAGTGCGGATGGCCTCTATCACGTCCCTCGCTATCAGGAGACGTTGCCCGGGGGGAAAAGCTATTTTGTCCTCGATTGCATGCCGGAAGGTCCGAGCGACAACACGCAGGTCTACATCGTGCCGCCCGGACATTATTTTATGATGGGTGACAACCGCGACAACTCCGCCGACAGTCGTGCCGATGTGGGCTATGTGCCGGCCGACAATGTTGAGGGCAGGGCCGTGCTCCTGTTCTTTTCGATCGGCGAAAGTTCGGTCTGGTATGAGCCATGGACCTGGCCTGGCGCGATCCGCTTCAACCGTATCCTGAATTTCATTGACTGAAATCCCGCGCCTTGCCGAGTTGGAGGCAAAGCTCGGCCATAATTTTGCTGACAGGAAACTGTTGGAGCGCGCGCTCACTCATGCAAGCGCAAGCTCCACAGCTTCCAATGAGCGGTTGGAGTTTCTCGGCGACCGCGTGCTCGGGCTCGTCATCGCCGAAATGTTGTACAGCGCCTATCCGGACGATCCGGAAGGTCTCCTCGCGTTGAAATATAATGCGCTCGTGCGGGGCGAAACCTGTGCTGCGGCCTCGGAAACCATGGGGCTGGCCGCGCATATGGTGTTGGCCTCCGCAGAGGCCGCGAGCGGCGGCCGGCAAAAGACGGCCATTCTCGGCGGTGCCTGCGAGGCATTGATCGCGGCACTCTATCTCGACGCGGGATTTGAGAAGGCGCGCGATTTTATCGCGCAGCACTGGAAGATCGCATTCGCCGAACTCGGCGATGATATGCGCGATCCCAAGACGATGCTCCAGGAATGGGCACAGTCGCGGACGCGCATCGCACGGAGCGCTCCGGAATATCGTTTGGTACGTCGCGATGGGCCGGACCATGCGCCCCATTTCGTCGTGGAAGTCGGTGTCTGCGGAGAAGGCACAGCTCTGGGCGAGGGGCGCTCGAAGCGCGAAGCCCAACAGGCGGCGGCGAAAGCCATGCTTGATCGGCTGGGCCGCGCGCAAGAATGACCGACATCGCAACCCGCTGTGGCTTTGTGGCAGTTATCGGTGCGCCCAATGCCGGCAAGTCGACGCTGGTCAATCGGCTCGTCGGCACGAAAATCTCCATCGTCACACCAAAGGTTCAAACAACGCGCATGCGCATTCGCGGCGTTGCGATGGAAGGCGACACCCAAATCGTCTTCATGGATACGCCGGGTATTTTCAGGCCCAAACGCCTGCTCGACCGCGCAATGGTGCGGGCCGCCTGGACGGGTGCCACGGAAGCCGATGCCGTCTTGTTGCTCGTCGATGCGGCGGCGGCTGCGCGCGGGGACGGAGGTGCGTCTGCGGATGCGCTTTCCATTATCTCGGATTTGCGCCGCTCGGGACGCACAAATGCGGCTTTGTTGCTGAACAAGATCGATTCCATCGCGCATGAAAGACTTCTGCCGCTTGTAGAAAAGCTGCATGACCCATCCGTTTTTACGCGGGTGTTCATGGTTTCGGCGCTCAATGGTGACGGGCTACCAGATATAACGAACTGGTGCGTGGAACGGATGCCCAGGGGACCGTGGCTCTATCCTGCGGACCAGGCGGCGGATATTCCTTCGCGAATGCTCGCTGCGGAAATCACCCGCGAAAAGCTTTATATGAAGCTTCATGATGAATTGCCCTATGCGACTTCCGTCGAAACAGACAATTGGAAGGAGCAGAAGGACGGGTCGGTTCGGATCGAACAAATGATTTATGTGGAACGCGAAAGCCAGAAACCGATCGTGCTGGGGCAGGGCGGTCGCATGGTGAAAGCGATCGGTGCCGCGGCGCGCCAGGAACTTGAAAAGCTGTTTCAGCGCCGCGTGCATTTGTTCCTGTATGTGAAGGTGCGCGAGAACTGGTCCGAGGAACGCGAACGTCTGAGCGCAATCGGGCTCGACTATCCCGAAGAATGAGCCCGGCAGATGGAATGGTCTGACGATGCCATTGTGCTGGCAGCGCGCCGCCATGGAGAAACAGACGTTATCCTGGAAACGCTGACCAGGCATTATGGCCGCCATCTCGGGCTCGTGCATGGCGGTGCGTCGCGTCGCGTCAAAGCCGCATTGATGCCCGGTAATGCTCTGAATGTGACATGGCGGGCACGTCTTTCCGAACATCTCGGCAGTTTCACCGTCGAGCTTCGTCGCGAGAGAGCCGGTGCGCTGCTTGAAAATCGTGAGTCGCTGATTGGCCTCAACGCTTTCGCAGCGATCACGCGTGAGGTCCTGCCGGAGCGCGAACCGCACGAACCCGTCCATATCGCCGCTGAAATCCTTCTCGATGCGATTGCGTCGAACGACTTCCTGCATTGGGGGCCGCTCTATGTGCGTTGGGAAATGGGCGTTCTTGATTCGCTGGGCTTTGCTCTGGATCTGGCGCGTTGCGCGGCGACCGGTCAGACAGACGATCTTCGTTATGTTTCGCCCAAATCGGGTCGTGCCGTGTCGTCAAATGCGGGTGCGCCCTATCGCGGAAGGCTGTTTGAATTGCCGGGCTTTCTGATCGAGCCGCGCGAAGCTTCGGCAAGCGAAGACGAGATCGAAGCGGGGTTGCGGCTGACGGGCTATTTCCTGCTCGAACGCGTGCTCGCTCCAAATCGGCGGCAAATTCCGGCGGCGCGCCTGCGTCTGGATGCGCTTGCTGCCCGCGAATCGGCGTAATTCTTCCTCAGCCATTCTGGACGCCACATGAAAGACACTTCGCGAGACCCGTCCGATCCGGACGAAATCCAGCCCGCACCGCTTAGCAAGGCGTTGAGCGAGCGCTATCTCGTCTACGCGCTTTCCACGATCACGCAGCGCGCGTTGCCCGACGTACGCGATGGATTGAAGCCTGTTCATCGCCGGCTGCTCCATGCGATGCGCGAATTGGGACTCAATTCGCAGGCTGGGTTCAAGAAATGCGCACGCGTCGTGGGCGATGTGATCGGCCGCTTCCATCCGCATGGCGAGCAAGCGGTCTACGATGCGCTGGTGCGCCTCGCGCAGGATTTCGCTGCGCGCTATCCGCTTGTCGAAGGGCAGGGGAATTTCGGCAATGTGGATGGCGATAACCCGGCTGCGATGCGTTACACGGAGAGCCGCCTCACACCGGTTGCGCAGGCGTTGCTCGAGGGGCTCGACGAAGACGCAGTCGATTTTCGTCCAAATTACGACGGTGCAGAACGCGAGCCGATTGTTCTGCCCGCGGCCTTTCCCAATTTGCTCGCCAATGGCGCAAGCGGCATCGCCGTCGGCATGGCGACGTCCATTCCTCCGCACAATGCCGGAGAACTCTGCGCGGCGCTGCTGTTGCTGATCGACAATCCGGATGTTCCGGAGTCCCGCCTGCTGAAACATATCAAGGGGCCCGACTTTCCGACCGGCGGCGTCATCATCGAGGACCATGCGACGATTGCTGAAGCCTATCGCACGGGTCGCGGCGGATTTCGTGTTCGCGCGAAATGGGAAAAAATCGAGGGCACGCGCGGTAGCTGGCAGGTTATCGTAACCGAGGTTCCCTATCAGGTTCAGAAGGCGAAGCTGATCGAGCGCATTGCCGAGTTGATCGAGCAGAAGAAGCTCTCATTGCTCGAAGACGTGCGCGATGAATCGACGGAGGATGTGCGCATCGTACTGATGCCGCGAAACCGAACGGTCGATGCGGAACTCCTGATGGAACAAATGTTCCGCCTCACCGATCTCGAATCGCGCATCCCGCTGAACATGAATGTGCTCGACGGCGGACTTGTGCCGCGCGTGATGAGCCTGAAAGAAGTGCTGCTCGCATTTCTGGCGCACCGCCGCATCGTCCTGAAGCGCCGCGCCCAGCACCGGCTTGAAAAGGTCGCTACGCGTCTTGAAGTGCTCGAAGGCTATCTCGCCGTCTATCTCAATCTCGACAAGGTGATCCGGATCATCCGCACCGAGGATGAGCCCAAGCCAAAATTGATGAAGGCATTCGGTCTCACCGATGTGCAGGCCGAGGCGATCCTGAACATGCGGCTGCGCGCCTTGCGAAAACTTGAAGAAGCTGAGATCCGCAAAGAACACGCCGCGCTCATCAATGAACAGAAAGAGCTCCGCAAACTGCTGGGATCGGAGAAGCTCGTATCGGCGCGGTTGGTCGACGAAGTGAAGTCGATCGATGAAAAATTCGGGTTGAAAACGACGCTCGGCAAGCGCCGCACGATCTTCTCGGCGCCGCCCGACATCGCAGCTGAAGCCGATGCGATGGAAGCGATGGTGGAGCGTGAGCCGATCACGGTGGCCTGTTCGGAAAAAGGATGGCTCAGGGCGTTCAAAGGCCATCAGGAGCAGAGCGAGGCGATCAAATATCGCGAAGGCGATCGGGCCAGGTTCTGGGTGCATGCGGAAACAACCGACAAGCTGATGTTGTTTGCGACCGACGGACGGTTCTTCACGCTCGATTGCTCGAAACTTCCCGGCGGCCGCGGCAATGGCGAAGCCATCCGGACTTTTATCGATCTACCCCCAGAAGCGGATATCGTTTCGATGTTCGTGCATCGCGACGCGCGCAAGCTGTTGCTCGCTGCATCTTCGGGGCATGGTTTCATCACCAATGAAGATGATGCCGTGGCGCTCAAGCGTTCCGGCAAGCAGGTGATGAACGTACCGACGGGCACGGAAGCCGTTATCTGCACCTTTGTCGAAGGCGACTCTGTCGCCGTGATCGGCGAGAACCGCAAGCTGCTGGTCTTTCCGCTTGGCGAAGTTCCCGAACTCGGCCGCGGACGCGGCGTCATCCTGCAGCGCTTCAAGGACGGCAATCTGCTCGACGCGCGCTCCTTCACGTGGAAGGAGGGTTTGCGCGACGCAAATGGGCGGACCTGGATGCCGGCGGATCTCAAGGAATGGAAAGGTACCCGCGCACAGGCGGGCCGCCTTCCCCCACGTGGGTTCCCACGTTCGGGCAAGTTTGGATAAGCGCAAAGGCCCGAGGCCGCCGGTCTTGAATTCTTAATAAACGGTTGATTCGAAGCAGGAATTTGAGTGAAACTGTTAACCGCTTGTGACATCTGGCAACGCGAAGGCGGGCCCGATGGTTTACAAGCCGTTGACGGGATTGCTCAAATTCATGACCGCAGCGAAAAACTTTGGCACTTACTATCTGGCCGCAGCCTCCATACTCGCGCTCGGCCTGGCCATTTCTTATCGGTCCGCACAAACACCCGAACCTCGTTTGGAGTTTTCTTGGCAGCCCGTCAGTGAAGCGACGGCGCCCTCTCGAAACGAGATCTCTACGCGGAAGATTTCGCCGGCCGTTATCAGTCAGGCCGCACCTCGCGGCGCTCCTGTTACTTCGCACGGCCAACAATTGGGGCCAATCACGCCGGATAGAACTGAAGTTGCGCGGGTGGAGGAACGTCTCAAAGACAATCTGACCCAAGAACTCTACGACGATTTCAAGCTGTTTCTTTATGTCAGCAAGGCGTCGAGCGGACCCTGGGCACAACAAATGTATGTGTTCCGCAAGGCGTCGGATGGCGATCTGGAATTCATGCACGACTGGCCGGTCTCGACGGGCCGCGAGCGCGTCGAACATTCCGCTTCTGGTCAAGTTATGACGACGCACACGCCGCCCGGTTACTACGAACTCGATCCGCGGCGTTTTTACGTGCATCATACGTCTTCGGAATGGCATCAGCCGATGCCGTACGCGATGTTCTTCAACTGGATTCGAAACGGGAATGCCACAGGCTTGGCGATTCACAGCGCCACGGGAAACGACATCGCAAAACTGGGGCATCGGGCGAGCGCAGGCTGCATCCATCTGTCGCCCCAGGCGGCGCATGCGCTGTTCGATCTGATCCGCTCGCAATATCGCGGTGCCGTGCCCCGCTTCGCCATCGACGACAACGGCACGATGAACAATGACGGAATTGTTCTTCGCGATGCGGATGGACGCCCGCAATTTGCGAAGGGCTACAAAGTGCTCGTCTTCATTGAGAATTACGGCGGCCGCAACGTCATCGCCGCGATATACTGATGATTACTTCGCGCGGCGGCACTCGTAGAGCGCGATCGCAGCGGCATTGGAGACGTTGAGACTCTCCATCCGCGAGCCGATCGGAATCGAAGCCGTGTCGTCGCAGCTTCTGCGCACGAGTTGCCGGATCCCGGCGCCTTCCGAGCCGAGAACCAATGCAATGTCGCCTTCGGACATCGCGTCCGCGAGCGTGCGCCCGCTATCCTGGCCGAGAGCGATGCGCCAGAAGCCGGCTTCGCCAAATTGTTCGAGAGTGCGCGCGATATTCACCACCTGCACATAGGGCACGAGATCCAGCGCACCCGAAGCAGCCTTGGCCAGCGCACCGGATTCTGGCGGCGCATGGCGATCCTGAACGATCACGGCAGAGACATCGAAGGCTGCCGCCGAACGCAGGATCGCGCCCACATTCTGCGGGTCCGAGATCTGATCCAGCACGACGATGACCTTGCGGCCTTCGGCGGCAAGAATTTCGCGAAGCTCGCGGCGGGGCAGAGCGTCGCACGACAGAGCCACGCCTTGATGGACCGCGCCCGGCGGCAGGAGCCGGGACACCTGATCGGCCGTAACGGTCTCGACGGCGATTCCCCGCGGCACTGCGTCTCCCAGCTGCTCGGCAGCGGCCTTCGTCAGCACGAGACTGCGGCTTTTGCGCTGCCGGTTTTCGAGGGCGGCCCTGACGGCATGAATGCCGTAAAGCCAGAGACCGGCTTTATTGGATGATCGGCCCGGAGTTGGCTTGCGTGTCATCGCGCCATAGAACCTGTTCCGGACCAAAAGAAAATGGCCGCGGGGCGGAAATCCTCGGGAGGCGCAATGGCTTGTCCGGTTCTATTGACACCCACCCGCGATTGGATGATACCCGCCCGCCCGCGACGGTTTTCCCGTTCGCGGAC
>DASXXW010000266.1:0-18850 GCA_036502865.1 Rhizomicrobium sp. | reverse complement strand
CGCCGTCATCCCGATGACCGCGCACTTGGAACCTTCAGCCAGGTTCTGACATCGCCTTTCGCCGGCGCCGATCATCGTGAGCGCGCATTGATCGCAGCCTCGGTGTATTACCGCTACTCAGGCGATGAGGATTTTCCCCGCGAGGCGCAATTGGGAGCGCTGCTCGGCCCGGAGGAAATTGCGGCCGCCCGCCGGCTGGGGTTGTCGCTTCGGCTGGCCTTTGCGCTTTCCGCGTCTGCGCCCGGCGAACTGCAGCACTATGGTTTGAAGGTAACGCCGTCGCGGATCATCCTGGAAATTCCCCGGCGCCGTGCCCAGATCGCCAGCGAGCCCGTGCAGAAGCGGCTGGCTGCCCTTGCGGGAAATATGGGCCGGAAGTGGGATATCGTTAACGGTTGACCTTGCTTCGCCGGTAGCAAAAGGTCTTAAAGACTTCTGTGCGCATCTTGGCGGGGGAAAGTCATCGATCCCTGATCAAGGGTTAAGGAGAGTCTTAATGGGTGCGTTGAGCATCTGGCACATTCTTATTCTGGCCATCGTCGCGCTTCTGCTGTTCGGCGGACGCGGGAAAATCTCCGATCTCATGGGGGATGTGGCCAAGGGAATCCGCAGTTTTCGCAAAGGGTTGAACGAGCCCGACGACGATCACGCGATTCCGGACCGGCGCGACGACGCGTCGAAAAAGGATACTGCCCCGGGCCATTAGGCTGAGCCGGCAATCGCGCGATGTTTGTCGATCTCAGCTGGAGCCATATCCTTCTCGTACTCATCGTGGCGCTGGTCGTGGTGGGTCCCAAGGATCTGCCGCGGATGATGCGGATGGCTGGGCAATGGGTAGGCAAGGCCCGCGCGATGGCAGACCAGTTCCGCAAAAGCTTCGACGAAATGGCCCGCCAGTCCGAGTTGGACGAACTGCGTTCGGAGATCGAGTCGCTCCGCAAAGAGCGACCCTTCCAGGATGTGGAACGGGCACTTCGTGCGCCTGGGATTCCCCCGGCCGATCCCGTCGCGCCGGCACCCAAGCCCGAAATGCCGGACGCGAAGCCCGCTGAGCCGTCTGCCGATCCTGCGGTTCCCGGTCCAATCCCATGAGCGGACGCACCCAGGCGGACGAGGATGCCATCGAAGCAACCAAAGCGCCGCTGCTCGAACATCTCATCGAACTGCGCAAGCGGATCGTCATTTCGCTGATCGCCTTCATCGGCTGCTTCCTGCTGTGTTTTGTATTTGCGAAATATATCTACGCGTTCCTCACGGCGCCGCTCGCGCACGCGCTCGCGGGCCAGCCCAATCACCATCTGATCTACACCGCGCTGTACGAGACCTTCTTCACCTATGTGAAGGTCGGCATGTTCGCCGGACTTTGCCTGTCGTTTCCGATCGTCGCTTCGCAGGCATGGCTGTTCATCGCACCGGGTCTTTATCGCCAGGAGCGCCGTGCATTCCTGCCGTTCCTCGCTGCCACGCCGGTGCTGTTTTTCATGGGCGCCGCTTTCGTCTATTACGTGATGCTGCCCTTCGCGATCCGGTTTTTTGTCAGCTATCAAACGCCGGGTGGTCCGGGTTCGCTCGGCATCGAATTGCAGGCGAAGGTCAGCGACTATCTCGATTTCGTCACCACGCTGATCTTTGCCTTCGGCCTCTGTTTCCAACTACCCGTGCTTCTGTCTCTGCTGGGGCGCGTGGGGATTATCACCAGTGCGCAACTGCGCAGCGTTCGCCGCTACGCCATTCTGGGAATCGTGGCGCTGTCGGCGGTGGTGACACCTCCCGACGCATTCAGCATGGTGAGCCTCGCTTTGCCGATGATCGTGCTCTACGAGATTTCGATCTGGTGCGTGCGGCTGATCGAGAACAGCCGCGCCCGCGAAGACGCGGCCCGGGCTGGTCGAGTGCCGTAGGCTAACTCAAATATGAACTGGCGTCCGCCGCTCGCGGGCGTCTTCAAGAATTGAAAACTCACGTAGGTTATTGCTTTAAGCTATATACCGTTCCATTCCGCCGGCGACCGCCGCCGAGTGTCGTTCCAACAAAATGTCCTTTGAACTGCGCCAGTTGCCCGAAGGGAGATAGGCCGTCCTTTTTTATGTTCTTGAAGGTATATAATACCGTTTCCACTCCGTTGGGGGCTAATTTGAAGACTGTGCCGTCTATACCGGTGCCGCCTTCCGTTGTGCCGAACAAATCGCCTTTTCCGTCCATTATTAACGGTGAAAATGGCTCTGCACCGTCACTACCGCCTGTAAATGTGTACAGGACAGATTCAGTACCACTAGGTGTAATCTTGAATATAACTCCGCACCCACCCTCGCCCTGCGCGCAATTGGCATCGCCGCCTCCAGAGGTGGTTCCGTAAAGATTGCCATCCTTGTCCAAGATCAGGCTCTCCTCTGGATACCCTCCGTCGTTACCGTCAGTGAAAGCGTACAATGTTGTTTCTTTGCCATCCGCGGCGAGTTTAAATACTGTTCCACATCCCTGCCCATCGCAATTTGAACTGCCGCCCTCAAGTGTTGTACCATAAAAGTTACCTTGCGCATCTTCGACCAGTCCCGCATATGGGATCGCGCCGTCATTACCGCCGATAAAGGTATACAATACGCTCTCAGTCCCGCTGGAACTGATTTCGAAAACGGTACCGCATCCGCCGACGTTGGGACAACCTGTGCCGCCTTGTTGGGTAGTTCCGTATAGATTTCCCGAACTGTCGGCGATCACACCCGAAGGGATGCCCCCGTCTTTGCCGCCTTGAAAGTCGTAGAGTACCGTATAAGTGCCGTCCGGCTTCAGGCTGAACACCGTGCCGCACCCATTAGTATAACAACCGTCACCGTCGCCTAGTTCTGTTGTTCCATACAGGTTACCATCCGCATCTCTAATAACGCCAAAAGCCGGCGCGGCTCCATCCGTAGCGATATTGAAACGATGAAGTACTGTCTCGATTCCGCTCTGTGACAACTCGAATACGATGCCTTCATATCCTTGCGGCCCCCCTTCAGAAGTCGTACCATAGAAATTACCCGATTGATCCGTTATGACGCCGCTAGGGCGGGCACCATCTTTTTTTCCACCTTCAAATGAATAAAGTGAAGTGAATTGCTTCGCGTTTCCATCGTGAAGAGGTAAAGAAACTAACAAAACAAGCAGGCAGTGCAATCCAGCTTTCTTGGCCACGGTTTGTTGAAGCATTAGGTTCCCCCAGAGTTGAATACTGGTGATCTAGCCAGAGCGATGGTCAAATCGTCAAGCGAGAACGCGCCGGAAAAGCGGAAGTTACAGCCGGCGATAATTTGAGAGTTACGCACTTAGGCGGCGTACCGCAGGTGCGACTTTACGGCACGATAATCTCATGCCATTACCGCCATCACCGAGGATAAAACACCATGCACGATATTCGAGCTATTCGGGAGCAGCCGGCGCAATTTGCGGCCGGGCTTTCACGCCGCGGCATGGGCGAGGCGCAAGCGCTTTCCGAAGATATCCTGACGCGCGACAAGGCGTTGCGCTCTCTCCAGCAGCGTCTCCAGGAAGCCCAGGCGCGGCGCAATGATGCCGCGCGCCAGATCGGCGCGGCGAAAGCGCAAAAAGACGAAGGCCGCGCCGCTGCGCTGATGGGCGAGGTCGCGGGGCTTCGCGAGGAGATCCAGAAAGGCGAGGAGGAAGAGCGCGCGCTGAAGCTGGAAGTCGAGGAGATACTCGCGGCCATTCCCAATCTTCCCGCGGGTGATGCGCCGGATGGCGCGGACGAGAATGACAATGTGGAAGTCGTCGCGCGGCGTTTCGGCGCGTCGCCGCAAATCGATAAGCCGTTGGAACATTTCGCTCTCGGCGAAGCGCTGGAACAAATGGATTTTGCCCGCGCGGCGAAAATCTCAGGCGCCCGGTTCGTTATTCTTTCCGGCGCTCTGGCGCGGCTCGAGCGGGCGCTCGGCGCTTTCATGCTCGATATCCATACACGCGAGTTCGGCTATCGCGAAGTATCGCCGCCGCTCCTGGTGCGCGACGGTGCCATGTTCGGAACCGGGCAGCTTCCGAAGTTTCACGAAGATTTATTTCATACGACATCGGGCTATTGGCTGATCCCCACGGCGGAAGTTTCGCTGACCAATTATGTGAATGACGAGATACTCGACGAGGCTGACCTCCCTCTGCGGATGACAGCATGGACCCCATGTTTCCGCGCCGAGGCTGGTTCTGCCGGCAAAGACACGCACGGCCTCATCCGCATGCATCAGTTCTCGAAGGTCGAACTGGTGTCGATCGTTGCGGCGGAGAGTTCCGACGCGGAGCATGAGCGCATGACCGATTGCGCACAGGAAGTGCTCAAGCGGCTCGGATTGCATCACCGCGTCATGGCGCTGTGCACCGGCGATATGGGATTTGCAGCGAAGAAGACCTACGACATCGAAGTCTGGCTGCCGGGACAGAATCGTTTCCGGGAAATTTCGTCCTGCTCGAATTGCGGAGACTTCCAGGGGCGGCGCATGAATGCGCGCTACAGGCCAAAGGGCGAGAAAAATCTGAAATTTGTGCATACGCTCAACGGCTCCGCGCTTGCGATCGGTCGCACTCTTGTCGCTATTCTGGAGAACTATCAGCAAACCGACGGTTCGATTCTCATTCCCGAAGCGTTGCGCCCCTATATGAACGGCGACGAAAAGATAACGAAATAAATGCGCATTCTCGTCACCAATGATGACGGCATCCACGCGCCGGGCCTCGTTGTGGCCGAGAAGATCGCCCGTGCCCTCACAGAAGATGTCTGGGTCGTAGCGCCGGAGACAGAGCAGTCGGGCGCGTCGCATTCGCTGACGCTTTCATCACCGCTTCGTTTGCGCGAAATCGACTCCCGTCATTTTGCCGTCAGCGGAACGCCGACCGATTGCGTGATGATGGCAATTGCGGAAGTAATGACCGATGCGCGGCCGACGCTTGTACTTTCCGGCGTCAATCGTGGCGCCAATCTCGCCGACGACGTGACCTATTCGGGTACGATTGCGGGCGCGATGGAAGGAACCGCGCTTGGCATCCCGTCTATCGCGATGTCTCAGGCCTATGGCGCGCCGGCAGGCCGGGACGTGGACTGGTCGGCCGCAGAAACACATGCGCCCGCGGTCATCGAAAAACTGATCGCCATCGGCTGGCCGGCCGATGTGCTGATGAACATCAATTTTCCCGAAGGCGACGCGAATACGGTCAAGGGTGTGGAGGTGACGGTGCAGGGCAAGCGCGATCTGCAGACGGCCGTACTCGACCGGCGCATCGATGCCCGCAACGTTCCCTATTATTGGATCGGCTTCAAACGGGGACGCAGCAAGCCGCCGGAAGGCACCGATCTGAATGCAATCCATGCGCGAAAAATTTCTGTCACACCTTTGCATCTTAATTTGACCGAACATCGCGAGAGAGACCGGTTGAAGCCTTTGCTCGAAACGCTCAAACTTCGGCGATGAGCGAAGATCACCGTCCGATCGCGCTGGTGATGGAATTGCGCGGGCAGGGCATCACCAGTCAGCACGTACTGTCTGCGCTTGAACGCACGCCGCGCGAATTGTTTGTCGAAGAACCTTTCCAGCCGACGGCCTACGAAAATATCGCGCTTCCCATCGCCTGCGGGCAGACGATCAGCCAGCCCTACATCGTCGCCTACATGACCGAAGCATTGGAGGTGGAATCCAAACATCGCGTGCTCGAACTGGGCACGGGATCCGGCTATCAGGCGGCCGTGCTCGCTCCCCTGTGCCGCATGGTCTACACCATCGAGCGTCACAAGCCGCTGCTGAAGGTGGCGGAAGCGCGGTTCAAGGCGCTCAAGCTGCACAATATTGTCGTGCGCCATGGCGACGGACTGACCGGATGGAAGGAACAGGCGCCGTTCGACCGCATTATTTTGACCGCGGCCGTGTCGGAAATTCCAGAGATACTCATCGAACAACTCAAACCGGGCGGAATTCTTGTTGCGCCGTTAAGCGCGCCGGGTGGTTTTGAAAGGATTTCGCAACGTCTGGTCAAGATTATCCGCTCCGACACTGGGCCAGTGCGCGAGACGCTTATTCCCGTGGCGTTTGTGCCCATGCTGCCCGGCCTGCCGCAGGAGGCGCGAACGTCCGATGAGAGAGATAGGGACCGCTGAAATCCGGCGAGTGGCCGCCGGCTCGCTGCTCCTTGTAATCTGTCTTGCCGTGCTTCCCGTCGAGGCTGGGGCGGATACGGCAAAACCATGGCCCGCACCCAGTTACTATACGGTCATTGTGCGGCCGGGTGACACGCTGGCAAAACTTGCCGCGCGTTATGGCGTTTCGGTCGACGCCGTAGCGAAGCTGAACGGGCCGAAGGCACGAAGTGCCCTTGCGGCGGGGGAGGTTTTGCAGATTCCGGCGGGTTCGCCGATTACGCGCAAGGCCGTGCTCGCCGAGGCGCTCGATCGCAATGCACCGAATTATGCCCCGCCACCCAAGACCTTCCATGGCACGGAGCCTGCCGAAGATCGCGTGGCCGAAAGCGATCGGGGCCAGCCGAATACAACATCGGCGCGATTCAGATGGCCGGTTCGCGGCGAGGTGATTTCATCCTTCGGACCTGCTGCCGACGGCCAGCGCAATGACGGCATCAATATCGCCGCCAGGCTGGGAGCGCCGATCCGCGCTGCGGCCTCGGGCACGGTGACCTATGCCGGCGACGGGCTCCGCGCCTATGGAAATCTCATCCTCATCAGCCATTCCGACGGCTATGTCACTGCCTATGCCCATGCGGAAAGCATCGCGGTGACCCAGGGCGATCGCGTGGAGAAGGGGCAGGTGATCGGGGCCGCGGGAGAAACCGGGGGCGTCGATGAGCCTCAGCTTCATTTCGAAATCCGCCAGGGTGTCCGGCCGGTCGATCCGGTTCGGTTTCTCGCCGCTCTTCCCTGAAAGCGTCCGGTTGCAATGGAGGGGCGCGCGGCTATAGTCCGCGCCGCCTTCGGGCCCAGTCCCGGCCAATCTCCCGGAAAGCTTCATGGATTCCTCGTTTCTCGTCAGTGTTGCGCCCTTTGTGGCGGTATTCGCGATCTTCTATTTCCTGGTGATGCGCCCGCAGCAGCAGCGCGCCAAGCAGCATCGCGAAATGCTCGATAATCTTCGCCGGGGGGATACCGTCGTGACCGCCGGCGGCGTCGTGGGCAAGGTCGCCAAGGTGAAGGACGATGGCGAGGTGATGGTAGAGATTTCCGATGGCGTGCAGATACGCGTCATCAAGGGTACATTGAGCGAAGTGCGCAGCAAGACAGCCGCGCCGGACGCGAACGCGAAAACCGACAAGAGCTGAGACCAATAAGACAATGCTTCAGATACCTACCTGGTCGAAAGTTCTGACGATCCTCATTCTCGTGGCGGGCGTTCTGATCGCGCTACCCAATGCATTGCCCGGTTGGGTGATTTCACGGATGCCGCCCGTGTTGCCCACGGGAACAGTGGCTCTCGGTCTCGATCTGCAGGGCGGCTCATATCTCCTGCTCGAGGTCGAGTTCGATCAGGTCCAGAAGGACCGGCTCGAATCGATGATGGGCGATATCCGCGTCGGATTCCGCAAGGCGCATATCGGCTACACCAATCTCGAGGCGAGTACGGATTCGGTTTCTTTCCGTTTGCTCGACGCATCTCGCGCCGACGACGCAAGGAACATTCTCAACAAACTCAATCCCGTCGTCGGCGGATCCGTTCTGGCCGTCGGCGCACGCGACTATCAGCTGGTCGAGCCCGGGCACAATCAGTTCGTCATGCACATGACGGATAATTTCAAGACGCGCACGCAGGACCAAATCCTGGAGGAATCGATTGAGGTCGTACGACGTCGTATCGACCAACTCGGCACGCGCGAACCGACGATCGAGCGTCAGGGCGAGGACCGGATTCTGGTTCAGGTGCCGGGCCTCAGCGATCCGCAGCGGCTTATCAAACTTCTCGGCACGACCGCGAAAATGACGTTTCAGATGGTCGACGATACCGCCGATTCCAGCCAGGCCGAGCGCGGAATTGTGCCCATAGGCGACGTGGTGTTGAAATTTGCGCCCAATAAGGACAAGGTCGCTTTACCGCCGCCGCTCGTTGTGGAACGGCGGGTGCTGGTTGGTGGCGACCGTCTCACCGACGCGGCACAGAGCTTCGATCAGCAGTCCCAGGATCCCGATGTTGTCCTGAAGTTCGACACGGTCGGCGCACGCGAATTTGGCGACGCGACCAAAGAAAATGTCGGCAAGAGATTTGCCATCGTGCTCGACAATCAGATCATCGAAGCGGCCACCATCCGCGAGCCAATTCTCGGCGGAAGCGCCAATATCACTGGCGGCTTCTCGGTGCAGAGCGCGACCGATCTCGCGGTGCTTCTGCGTGCCGGTGCATTGCCGGCCCCGCTGAAAGTGATCGAGCAGCGCACGGTGGGCGCGGAACTGGGCGCCGACCAGGTGTCTGCGGGTAAATACTCCACGCTTGCGGGTTTGGTACTCGTGGCGCTGTTCATGGTCGCACGCTACGGGCTGTTCGGGCTCTTTGCCGATATCGCGCTTACGTTCAACGTGATCCTGCTGCTGGCGGCGCTGACCGCCTTTGGGGCGACGCTGACGCTTCCCGGCATCGCCGGCATCGTGCTCACCATGGGCATGGCCGTGGACGCCAACGTTCTTATTTACGAGCGCATCCGCGAAGAGCACCGGAACGGCCGCAGCATCATCGCGTCCATCGATCAGGGCTTCCGGCGTGCCATGGCAACGATCGTGGACGCGAACATGACCCATTTGATCGCCTCGCTGATCCTGTTTCAGCTGGGATCGGGGCCGGTGCGCGGCTTCGCGGTCACGCTCGGCCTCGGCATCATCACATCGTTCTTCACGGCCGTGATGGTGACGCGGCTCTTTGTCGTCACCTGGTTCCGCAGCGTTCGGCCCAAACAGCTCGCGCTTTAGGGCCGCCATATCCGGCGTTCGGCCGCAAAGTGCGCCAACATATCGCAAGATGCGGGCTGAACTCGGCTTAAAATAAGATACAGTCAGCGCCGGACTCGATGACCTCAAAAAGGGGGAGGCTTACGGAGATGGCCGCGTTTTTTTCCAATCTGCGCAATGTGATCATTGCGGGATTCGTCCTTGCACTCATCGTGCTGCTCATCCACTGGTCGGAAACAGGCGGCGTCGTGTTCGACCGCATCTTCTGGCAGTTCGTCATCCGGTGGATTCATGTTCTGAGCGGCGTGATGTGGATCGGGTTGCTGTGGTATTTCAATTTCGTCTCGACGCCGACCACGCCGAAAATCCCGGAAGATCTGCGGCCTGCGCTCGGCAAATACATCACGCCGGCGGCTTTGTTCTGGTTCCGCTGGGCCGCGATGAGCACGATCGTGTTCGGCATCGTGCTGGCCATCCTCAACAACTATCTCAAGGAAGCCTATACGCTGGATGCATGGGATGCCGGGGGCGCTTTCTCCGAACCGCGCTACGTACTTATCGGCATCGGCATGTGGCTCGGCACGATCATGTGGTTCAACGTATGGTTTTTGATCTGGCCGAACCAGCAGAAGGCGTTGAACATCGACAACCGCTATCCCGAACTCACCAAGGATGCGCGCGGCGCGGCCGGGAAGACGGCCGGCATGTTCTCGCGAATCAATACGATGCTGTCGATTCCAATGCTGCTTTGCATGGTCGGCGCATCGCATCTTGCCTGATTGATTGGTCAGGGAGCCGCCGCGCTGCGGCTCCCGCCTCTCTTCCGTGAGTCCTGCCGAAGCGATTGCGGCCTGCGAAGGGATGGTCCGCAAGTCGGACCCGGATCGCTATTTCGCCAGTCTGTTTGCATCTGCGGATAAACGGCGGCTTCTGTTCGTCCTCTACGCTTTCAATCATGAGATCGCCCGCGCGGCGGTAGCCATGCGCGAACCCATGATGGCGGAAATCCGCCTTCAATGGTGGCGCGACGCACTGTTGGAAGCATGCGCCGGTCAGCCGCGCGCGCATCCGGTTGCGATCGGATTGTCGGAATTATTCAGGGACACTGGCGTAACCGGCGCCGCACTGGAGTCGCTGATCGATGCGCGCGAAACGGAAATATCGCCTGCGCCTTTTCCCGATCTTGTTGCGCTGGAAGGGCATGCCGACGCAACAGCGGGCGCGTTGATGCGGATTGCGGCGTCGGTGCTGAATTCAGATGCCGACGTGGAGGAACTCGCGCGCGGAGCGGGAACGGCCTACGCGATGGCGGGCGTCCTGCGGGCCATACCCTTTCATGCTGCACATGGGAGAACATTTGTTCCGGCGGATTTGCTTGCCGCCGAAGGACTGGCGGCAAATGACTTGTTATCGCCACGCAACGCCACCGCGCTTCAACGGGTGATTTCAAATTTGGCAGCCGTCGCCAGACATCACTTCGCGCAGGCCAAACGCATTCGTATTCCGCGATATGTTCATCCTGCGATTCTGCCTGCCTCGCTTGTCCCCGCCTATTTGTCACATGTCGTCCGAAACAGGCGCGATCCGGCACAGGCGCGCGGCGATGTTTCACTTTTCCGCCGCCAGCTCATTCTGCTTCGTTCAGCCACTCTCCGGCGTTTGTGATAAAACACGCCACCAGAACGCATGGGTTGTCAGTCTATCACACCGGATGAGATAGTCGTTCCTAACAGAGCCAACTCTGCAGATCGGATAGGGCGCGGCTCGACAAGAGCTTCTTGCGGTCCCGGCCGCGCGCACCGTTTGCGATTTCGGGGAACAGGCCGAAATTCACATTCATGGGCTGGAAGGTTTCGGATGCAGCGCCGCCCGTGATGTGAGCTATGAGTGCGCCGAGTGCGGTGGTGGGAGGCGGACAAACAATATCTTGCCCCGTCATTTCCGCGGCCGCAAATCGGCCGGCCAGCAATCCGATTGCGGCGCTTTCCACATATCCCTCGACACCGGTGATCTGGCCCGCGAAACGGATAATTGGCCGAGATTTCAGCCGCAACGTGGTATCGAGAAGCCGTGGGGAATTGATGAACGTATTCCGATGCAAGCCGCCGAGCCTGGCGAATTGCGCCTGTTCCAGGCCGGGGATCATGCGGAATATCCGCACCTGTTCAGCATGTTTGAGTTTCGTCTGGAAACCCACGATGTTCCACAAGGTCCCGAGTGCATTATCCTGCCGGAGTTGAACTACGGCATAGGGGCGTTTGCCGTTGCGCGGATCGCAGAGCCCCACAGGTTTCATCGGTCCGAAACGAAGCGTATCGACGCCGCGCGCCGCCATCACCTCTATGGGGAGGCAACCTTCGAAATAGGGCGTCGAAGCTTCCCATTCCTTGAATGTTGTTTTCTCGCCTGAAAGCAGCGCATCGATGAAGTTGCGGTAGCACTGTTCGTCCAGTGCGCAGTTGATGTAATCGGCGCCACCCTCCGGTCCATGTTTGTCGTAACGCGACTGGAACCAGGCAAGTGAGAGATCGATGCTCTCCTTGTGAACCACCGGGGCGATCGCATCGAAAAACGCGAGTGAATCTTCGCCGGTTGCGGCGCGAATTGCGAGCGCAAGCGGACCCGAGGTGAGCGGACCCGTGGCGATGATGGTTGGCTCCGTCGGGAGGTCGAGGATTTCTTCGCGAAGGATTGTGATCGCGGGATGATTTTCGATGGCCTGCGTCACGGCGCGCGAAAACCCGTCGCGATCGACGGCAAGCGCGCCGCCGGCGGGCAAACGGCTGCGATCCGCCGCATCGAGGATCAGCGAACCTGCGCGACGCATTTCCTCATGCAGCAATCCCACCGCGTTGTTCTCGAAATCGTCCGAGCGGAACGAATTCGAACAGACCAGCTCGGCGAGGCCGTCCGTTACATGTGCGTCGGTTTTTTGCACCGGCCGCATTTCATGGAGCACAACCGGAAGACCAAGCCGCGCGGCCTGCCAGGCCGCTTCGCAGCCCGCCAATCCGCCGCCGATGATATGAAGTGTAGATTTTTCAAAATTGCTCATGCTGCATTGTAATGCATCCGCCGCGGGCAAACGAATCACAAAATTTTGTCGCTACCCGTCTTATGCGGCGTCGCTGCGAAACAATCGGCAGGCATCCAATAATTTTCATAGGCAGATTGGTCACGCGGAGGCGCGGAGGACGCGGAACCAATGGCGGGTTCGGAAACAGTTCTGGACGATATCACAGGCGAGATAGTCGATTCAGCCTATAAGCTACACAAGGACCTCGGGCCAGGATTATTGGAGTCCGTGTACGAGGTCATATTGGCGCGCGAGCTTGAGCGGCGCGGTCTCCGCGCCGCTCGCCAGGAATCCGTCTCTTTCGACTATGACGGGCTACACTTTCGCGATTGTTTGCGCGTGGATTTGCTTGTCGAATCCCGTGTCGTGGTGGAGATCAAATCCGTCGAAAGGTTGCTACCGGTTCATCCCAGGCAATTGCTGACCTATTTGCGGTTGATGCATCTGCGCGTCGGACTGTTGATCAATTTTGGTGCTCCGACCTTTCGGGAGGGCCTTCAGCGCATCGTCAATGAACTGCCGCCCTCTGCGTCTCCGCGGCTCCGCGTGAATCTTTTGCCCTCAACGCCGAACTCCTGAGAGGACGCGTGGCTTCGCGGGCACAATTTCACATAGTCCTTGAAATATTCGGCGATGTCCGAAAAACGGGAACGGTCTGTGCTTAAGCTGAGAAGAGCTTCTCCCCGATGAATTCGCCAGCTGCGGCGCCGCCGGGGCAGGCGAACAGGCCGCTGCCCGTATGGATGGTGAACTGGTTCAGCATATCGGCCATTGCGAGCTTCGAGAAAATCTTCGCGAAACCCTCGCGCGGATCGCGCTGATAACAGATGAAATGCAGCCCCGCGTCATATTGCATTCCCTGACGCCAGGGCGGAAAGCGTTCCGCCTTGTAGCTTATGCCGTCATTGTAAGAATAAGGGCGCCTGAGAATTCGTGCGCCGTCATTGTTCTCGGCAGACGCAATCCGCACATGCGCATTGAGCGGAACGAGGGGGTTTCCGTCGCTGCCGGTCGCGGCGAAATCGACCGCGTCGAATTCGTTCGTCTTTCCGAATGGCGCGCCGCTCATTCTCTGGCGGCCGATCGCCTGCTCCTGAAAATTTGTCCGCATGCGGTCCCAATGTTCCAGCGCGATCTGGATCCGCCTTGCGACGACATAACTTCCATTATGCATCCACGCCGGACCGTCGCTGACGAAAACATGTTTCGTCAGCGCGGCTTCATCCGTCGGCGAAGGGTTATTTGTTCCATCCTTGAAGCCCATGAGATTGCGCGCTGTCTCTCCCGGAGGCGTATTCGGCAGGAACCCTGTTTGCGCCCAGCGGATGCGCCCGACGCCGTAGGCCAGTTGGGTGATATGGCGGATGGCATGAAACGCGACCTGGGGATCGTCGGCGCAGGCTTGCACCGAAAGATCGCCGCCGCTGCGCGCCTCGATGAGTTGATCCCCGGAGAAGCGCGGCAAATCGATCAGCGCTTCGGGCCGCGCGGCTGCGAGGCCGTAACGATCCTTGCCGTCTTTGATGAAAAGACTGGCGCCAAAACCGAATGTCAGGGTGAGGCGTGACGGACCAAGGCCGAGCGCGTCGGCGCTGTCCTCCGCCCCGTAGGACGCGTTTGCCGGAAGTATCACCGGCTCGCCCTTGGCGAGCGCCGCCGACGTGACCGTCCAGTTTTTCAACATCGCGACGAGATCGTCGCGTTTTGGGCTATCGAGATCGAAGGCGGCGAAATAGCTGTGACGCTGCGGCGGCGTGAGAATTCCGCTCTGCCGCGCGCCATAAAACGGCTCCGCATTGGAGATTGTGCCCGCAGCGTTTGCCGGAGCGAAACCACCGCCGGCGACGGCGGCCAGAAGCCCTGCGCTCTGCATGAATCCGCGGCGGGACGCGCCGCCGGAATGATCACCGCTCATGACGAGCCTTCTAGCGGAAATATTGACCAGCCCGAACAGGCCGCGGCTGATCTTCAGAAGACGCTATAGGGCTCGCTGCCCGCGATGGCAAAACGGTGGAGTCGCAATCATGAATTGATTGAGTCTCCCGCTACACGGGAGCGCGCTCGCACAGATACCTTGCCCGACGCTGGGAGGATTCCTGTAGGCTTCTCCGCGCGGGACGGAGGGGAAACGCAAATGGATACGTTCCAATGCACGACCATTCCGATCGTGCGGCGCGATTTCGGCGTGGTTGGCGCGATCTGCCTCAATGTCGACGCGAATTATCTCCGGGATGAGATAGCGCCGAACCCGCAGCGCGTGGCGGAGTTCTTCGGAGAATTGTGCCGCACCGACATGGTGCTCGACGAGAATTTCCTGAGCAAGGACGAGTACAGGAAAGCCATCGAGGGCAAGCGGCACTTCCGCGATTTTGCCACGCATACCCAGCGCTGACGCCGAAGATCGCGTCAGGGCAGGGAATTGGTCTCGAATGGAAGCTGCCGCAGTCCTTTGACGAGATCGAACGCGTTGACCATTCCGAGGCTGTAAGGACGGATCTGCGCGCTGAGGCGCGGAAAGAACTCCGGAACATCCGGATAGATTGCGGGCAGGCAGCCCAGCGCGTCTTTCAACGGCGCGAGCCACGGCTCGTAATTCTTCCACTGCGCCACACCGCTCTTGTAGATCGGCTGGCTGACCTGCTCGGCGCTGATGGTGCGCACCACGCGTTTGGTTTCGTGAAAGCGCAGGCACTGCTGCTCGAACGGGACACCGACATATTCGAGCAGCCGGCGGATCTCCGCTTCCGCATCATCGACCAGATTTTCGTAGATGATCCGGTGCACGCGCCCCGGAAGTACATGATCGAAATGCGCCATCAGCTCCACATAATCGGCATAGGCTTGGCCGAGTGTGTGCAAATCCATGGTCAGTGGTTGGCCGGACGGGAAATAATGTTTGTAACAGGAGAAACAGCAGGCGAGCGGGTGACGGCGCACATCGATGATTTTTGCGTTGGGCAGAATGAGTTGAATGAGGCCGGTATTCAGGAAGTTGCTCGGTGCCTTGTCGATGAAGAATTGCTTGGGCGGGGCGCCCAGGCGCTGGCGGGCCCGCGCCATATAGGCCTCACCAAGCGAACGCAGACGCTCAGGGCTCAGCGATGCGACATTGCGTAGATAGGCGCCCCGGTTGCCCCTTTCATCCCGCTCCAATTCCCGCTCGACAATCGTTTGCAGATCTCCAAGCTCGCCGAGACTTTGAATCATCGAATGGCTGGAGAGTATCTGGTCTACAAGCGTCGAGCCTGAGCGCGGCAGGCCGACGATGAAGATGGCGCCGGAATCCTGGCATCCGCCATCGGCGCGCGCGCGAAAAAATCCGGGTGTGAAGACCGCCTTGGAATTCGTCTTGAAATTTGTCTGTTCGCGGCCGTCGGGATGCCAATATCCGGCGAGGATATCGTTGCTCGCTCTGTAATGCTCGAAAGATTTCGCATAGTCCTTCAGGTCTTCATACGCTTTACCAAGCGCGTAATGCAGTTGCGCGCGCGTTTCCGCCGCGAGATCGGCGCGCTCCAACGCCGCAAGAATCCGCGCGGGCCACGACGCATCGAAATGGAAGGATTTCATGGACGCGATATGGTAGTACAAGTCCGCGCGCTCAGGGAACCGGCGCAGCATCTCTTCGAGCAGGCCCACCGCGTCGTCCGGCCTCACGAACCTGACGAGACGAGGGCGTTGGTACCATAGTCCGGCGCGCTCCAGGAATTCGGCGATGAGCTGGTCGTAAAGCGCCACCGCGCGCTCGAACTGATTAGAATCTCCGAGTGCGATAGCCAGCATCTGGCGGTACAGCGCATTCCCGGGCTCGGCATCGAGCAGCTTTTCGATCTCGGCAACGGCGCCGGATTTGTTGGCCATCAGCAGCGTGCTCGCGAGGCGGAATTGCGCCGCGGCAGAATCCGGTGCCAGCGAGACGCAATGCGCAAAAACTGTTTCCGCATCATTCCAGCGACGTGTCGCCAGCAGGATGTCGCCGAGCATTATGAGCACGCGAAGATCGGCCGTACTATTGAGGAGCGGACCCAAAGCGGCCTCGGCATCGCCGTAGCGCTCCTCCTGATATAATCTGCGAGCTTCGATCAGCCGCGGGTCGTCATCTGCTGCATCGCGCTCGTCGGATTCAAACAGCAGCGTGCCCAGTTCGCGCCAGGCGATCGCGTCGGTAGGGCCGGCATCGATCGCGGTGACGAAGGCATCGATGGCGCGGGTGCGCTCGCCGAGCGTCTGCAGCGTCAATCCGAATTCCCGCCACGCCGAGCCGATTTGCGGCTGCGCCCGGCAGAGTTCCGCAAGAACATCGCGCGCCTCTTCATGGCGCTTCTGCCTGCGCAGGGATGCGCCGAGAAGGAATTTCGCCACGGGATCGAAGGGATGAATGTCCAGCGCGCGCCGCGCCACCTGTTCGGCGCGCTTCGGATCGCCCGCCAGAAGCTCCGAGGATTGTCGCGAGAAAAGAGCCTGGGGCGGTGTGGGGGATCGTGCGTCTTCGGTCACAGCTATTCCCGGCGCGGCGGTCGCCGTCCAGACCTCAAACCTGCGCATGAAGAGAGTCGTTTTTACCGGCACAATCGCTAAGCCCCAGAACGCGCAACACTTCTTTCCGAAGACCTAGCAAGTCCGCCTGTAGGCTCCAAGCGGGGATGTCGTGCTACAGTCCCAAGGCAAGAATCAGGGAAGACCATTGTGAGTGACAAGACCCCGAGCGGCAGCGAGATTCAGACGGCGCTCCGCGCTTTGCTCTCGGACATTGAAGGCATGTATCAGGGCGCGGAGACACTGGCCGAGCGTCGACACCCAGAGGAATTCTTTGGTCCGTTTTCGATCGGGAAATTGGGTGCCGAGGAGATCGAAAGCGACATCAGTATCAGTTGGCCAAATTTGGCGATCAGCATGCGCGCCGCGCGTGAAGCGTTGAACGACGTCACGTCTTAACGTGTCTCGTCCTCTTTAGGAGAACGAGGCCCGGTAGCTAGCCGTTCGAAGATGTAGTGCTTCGCTCAGAGGCGGAGCGATCTCGAATGCTTTCGGTTCGCGCGCGAAGTCGTACAGGCGGAAAATTCGAAAGTGCTTCGGCCGTTCTTCGGAAAGCATGTGTTCGTTGGCGGAGAGAAAGAATGGGGTTTGTGCATACCCCGTGGTTGTTTTTACCTCGAGCAATCGCTCCTCGCCGCTTTCGGTGAAGGAAAGGATATCGAAGCCCGCGCCGTCGCCCTGCGATTCCGCAATCCAATCCACTTTGCGTGCGAGATCGCTTCGTCCGGCATCGCGCAGTCGCGCTTGCTCGAATGCGAGCGCGAGCTCTTCTCCGCGTTTGCCTAGAACTCTATTGCGCGCATCCCGGGCTGCGGGATCAAACTTCGTGATGAGATGGCGCAAAGCAGGAGTCTCCAATTCCGTCACCTGCTGCAAGCTTGGCGCGGGACTGAGATAAAGCCCACTCGCTTCAGCTATTCCACTTGCCGCCGTTTCGCCAGCAAATGAGGGAACTCCGCCCAAGGACAGATGGCGCTCAATGGCCGCGATTAGAGCGTTTTGATAATTTACGAGCGGCTTGTAACCGAAAATCCACGGCAGTCCAAGTTTTCGCAATACGGCGCTGATATTCTGATGCTTGCGTTCAATCGAGCCCTTTGTTCGCCGCGTTAGCCTCTGAATCTCTGTAAAATGCTGCGTCTTCGAGTAGGGCTCGTGCGCGAGCTCTTGGCCGAGCATGTTGAAATAGTCGGCGACGATCAGGTCGTTCTCCTGATCGGTCCAGATAGTCCCCGTCGGATCACCGTCAACCATAAGATAGTCTCGGGCGCAGTTTAGGGCTTGTCAAAGGCGCCGAGCGCCCGCCTGGCAAACGCCGTGCGTCAACGAAATCGATGAGAGGCGCGAGGCTGACGCAGGTGCGAACCAGGGTCGGGGCGTAACCGGCCGGCGGCCATTTTTTCTGTCGAGTTGGTTTCGACAGAAGATTCCAATCTTGAAACGGAGCCGCTATGGTCGATTCGAAAGTGCGCAATCCCACCCGAAGGGAACACGAAAAATGGCAAAGCCTAAGCCATCGTTGGAAGCAACGTCGCGGAAGCTTTCAAACCATAAGTTCGACACATCTTCCTATATCGTTTTTCACTCGCGAGAACTTGGACAGACTGCCACCGGAAAGCAAACTGGAAAGAAAACCTCAGAACCACGGCAGAAAACTTTTCGATCGAAATAGACGGCCATGCCGAACATCGCGATCGTCTGGGATTTCGATGGGACGCTGACCCCGCAAGATTCTACGACAAAGGTCGTCGAATTGCTGGAGACCGGCCAAGCCGGGAGTGAGTTCTGGAAAACCGTCAAGAGCCTCCGTGGAGACCAGAAAAAGCCGAAATGGGAGCATGTCCTTGCCAGCGATGCTCCCATCTGGATGTACGCGCTTTCGCGCATTGCCTTCGCAAAGCGGGTTCCTCTAAACGCCGAGTTCTTCGGGAATTTTGTAAAACCCCATATCGCACTTTATGATCGCGTACCGAGTTTTTTACGCAAGCTCAGACTGCTTCAGGAAACCGCCGCATTCCAAGCTGTCGAATTGCAGATACACCATTTCGTCATCACCGCCGGCTTGAAAGACCTTATCGAGCTGTTGCTACCCAAAGACCTGATCAAATGGACCTTCGGTTGCCGCTACGAAATCGTAGCGGCAGGCGGCGACAAGACCAGACCCGAGAGCATTCCTGTCTTCTGCATGGACGAGACCATGAAGACGCGTTCGTTGTTTGAAATCTCCAAAGGGTCGTTCGAGGATCGGGACAAATCTGTGAACAGGCGCGTTACAATCGACAACAGATGGGCGCCCTTCAGCAACGTTATTTATATCGGGG
>DASXXW010000265.1:0-17326 GCA_036502865.1 Rhizomicrobium sp. | reverse complement strand
CTCGACTACGACGATCTCATCGCCGAGACGCTGCGCCTGCTTGAGAAGCGGGAAGCCGCATCCTGGGTACTATACAAGCTGGATGGCGGTCTCGATCACATTCTGATCGACGAAGCGCAGGATACCAGTCCCGAGCAATGGCGCATCGTCCGCCGCCTGGCCGAAGAATTTTTCGCGGGCCTTGGCGCGCGTGCCGAAAAAGGTGTGAACCGGACGCTGTTTGTCGTAGGTGACGAAAAACAATCCATCTTCAGTTTCCAGGGTGCCGATCCCACGCAGTTCGAGATCAATCGCGAGCATTTCCGGCACCATGCGGGCGAGCAATTTGTTTCTGTCGGGCTCACCCGATCGCGCCGTTCCGCAAAGCAGATTCTCGATTTCGTCGATGCCGTGTTTGCGGCGGATGACATACGCGAGGGTGTTTCGTCGGAGGAAATCAGACACGAAACCGCCCGCGACAAAGCCGTAGGCCGTGTCGTTTTCTGGCCGACCGAGAAACCCATCGAAGAGCCCGAACCTGATCCATGGCAGGCGCCGGTCGATATCGACTCGGAATGGAGCCCGGTCATGCAACTTGCTGTGAAGGTCGCAGATAAAATCCGGAAATGGACGGACGGAAATTCTTTTCTGCCGGGTCATGACACGCCGATAAAACCCGCCGACATCATGGTGCTGATGCCGCGGCGCGAACCTTTCGCGAGCGAGTTGATCCGTCAACTCAAGCGGCGTGATGTGCCCGTCGCAGGTGCGGATCGCATTCATCTGCTCGAACAGATCGCGATCATGGATCTGATCGCGTTCGGGCGTTTCGTACTTCTGCCCGAGGACGATCTCAATCTCGCGGCACTCCTGCGCTCTCCGCTCATCGGTATTTCCGAAGACGAACTATACGCGCTCGCGGTGGACCGTGCCGGTACACTGTGGCGCGAGCTCGAAACGCGCAGTGACGATTCGCCTGCATTCTCCCATGCGCATGCGCTTCTGTCGGCAGCCCGCACGCGCGCGGATTTCATGCCGCCTTTCGAATTTTACGCCGAGCTGCTCGGCCCGCGGGGCGGCCGCAAGAATTTCCTGGCGCGGCTGGGCGCCGAGGCCAACGACGCCATCGACGAGTTTCTTTCGCTGGCGTTGACCTATGAGCAGCTCAATACGCCGTCGCTGGAAGGTTTTTTGCACTGGCTCGAAGCGGGAGATGCGGAGATCCGCCGCGATATGGAGCGGGGCCGCAATGAAGTACGCGTTATGACGGTGCATGGCGCGAAAGGCCTCGAAGCCGACATCGTCATCCTGCCGGATACGACGAGCATTCCCGAAAGTGCGGGCCGGCACGCAGCATTGTTATACGAAAACGATGCCGTCTTCTTTCCTGTGCCCAATCAATCCGCTCCCGATTGCATCGTTGCGGCAAAAGCCAATGCGGATGCGGACGCGTTGCGGGAGCATCGCAGGCTCCTCTATGTCGCGCTGACCCGGGCCAAGGATGAGCTCCACATCTGCGGCTTCGAAAGCAAACGCGGGATCAAGCCAGGTTCCTGGTATGATCTGATGCGCCCTATCGCCGAAGCAAAGGGAATTATGATCGGCGAGGATGACGAGATCATACGCGAGGCGAACCCTTCGAATATTCCGGAGCAAGTAATTTCCCCGGTGGCGCCGTTGGTGCTCCCGAATTGGGCCCTCAATCCTGCAAAGCCCGAAACGGCCAGGCCGCGGCTGATCCGTCCGTCCGAAGAAACCGGTGGTAAGGAACCCGCGCGTTTTTCGCCCCGCGGAGGCAAGCGCTTCGAGCGCGGATTGTTGGTACATGCGCTGCTTGCACATTTGCCGGACATAGCTTCCGCAGAGCGCGTTCGCGCGGCGCAGCGTTACCTGTCTGCGCAGGGGATGGACGAGGGCGAATGCGGCGCATTGATAGCTGAGACGCTGGCGGTGCTCGACCATCCCGATTTTGCCGCCGCTTTTGCGCCGGGCTCGCGCGCGGAAACCGCCATCATCGCCGATCTGCCGGAACTCGGGCCGGAAGCGCGTGTGAGCGGAAGGCTTGACCGGCTCGCGGTCACCCCGGATGCCGTGCTGGCTATCGACTTCAAGACCAACCGTCCGGCGCCGGTACATGTGAACGATGTCGCCAGACTTTACCGCGTCCAGATGGCGCTCTATCGCGCCGCGCTTGCGAAAGTCTTCTCGGGCAAACGCGTCGATTGTGCGTTGGTCTGGACGGAGGGACCGATGCTGATGCCGCTGCCGGCCGCGGTCCTGGATGCGGAACTTGCCCGTATGAAAGGCCGCCTTGACCGGCAATGAGCCGGTTCCTACATCTTGCGCTGCCGCGCTTTTGGGATACGCCTATGCCACCGCTGAAGGTTTCCGATACGAGTTTCGAAACAGACGTTCTCAAGGCCGCAAAGCCTGTGGTCGTGGATTTCTGGGCCGAATGGTGCGGCCCCTGCCGCATGATCGCCCCGTCTCTTGAGGAATTGTCCGCCGAGTTGTCGGACAAAATCACGGTGGCCAAGCTCAACATCGATGAAAGCCCGCAGACGCCGAGCAAATATGGCGTGCGCGGCGTGCCCACCCTGATGATCTTCCAGGGTGGTCAGGTGGTGGCCACCAAGGTCGGCGCACTGCCGAAATCCAAGATCAAGGAATGGATCGAATCCTCCGTCGATTCTCAACGGATCAATCTCGCTTCGAAGTGATTGGATGGTTTTTGTGGCGTGGAGGTGATTCGTCCACATCTTTGATTCGTGCCGTCCTGACGAATCATTGCCTCAGGCAACCTGTACGCGCAAGATCATGTGGGGCGAAGCGGCGGACACCGAAATAACCCCCTTGAGTATGGTCCTCGGAGCTACCGTCGCTCCGCCCTGTTCCCAGTGCCGCAGTGCTTTCACTCTGCAATTATCGCTGAAGAGCGGACCCAAAATCAGCCGGCGACAGGTTGGCTGGCGTCAGCTTCGCTCGCAAATGCCTGGGCGATCTTGGCCACGAGCGATTCCGCGCTGTATGGCTTGCTGACGACGGGGATCTGCGCGAAACGCTCGGGAAAATCGACATTTTTTCCATAACCCGTCGCGAAGACGATGGGCACACCGAGCGCCACCAGACGGTCGGCAACGGGGAAGCTTGATTCATTGCCGAGATTCACGTCCAGCACGGCGAAATTCGGTTTGTAATTTTCCACGAGCCGCAACGCTTCGCTCACATTTGGCGCAACGTCGACAGTTGTAGCGCCAAGGCTCTCCAGCGTGGCTTCGGCATCGAGCGCGATGATCATGTTGTCCTCGACGACGAGTACGCGGCCCGACAATTTCACCGGAGGCGCTTCTGCTTCGTGCGGGGCCTGCACCTGCGGCATTGCCTTTCGCGCGATTGTGACAAAGCTGGCCGGTATCGTGAATTCGGCTTTCACGCCCGCCAACTCATATTCCACTTTCGCTTCGCCATGCAGATCGTAGGGAATAGATCGTTCGATCACCGTGGAGCCGAATCCGCGCCGCGTAGGTGCACGCACCGGCGGTCCGCCTTCCTCTTTCCACTCGACGCGCAACTGGCCCTCATCGCCCACGCCCCAACGGACATTCACGCGTCCGGCGCTGTCGGCAAGCGCGCCATATTTTGCCGAGTTGGTAAGTAGTTCATGCGCGACGAGCGCGAGCGTCGAAAAGGCGCGCGGGTCGAGCAGCACATCGGGACCATCGAGTACGACGCGATCCGCTTTGGCGTTGAGATAGGCAGCTGTCTCCGCGGTGAACAGGGTGCGCAGCGACGCCGGACCCCAATTGTCGATGGTGATCTGATCATGCGCTCGCGCGAGCGCCTGAATCCGTCCGCCGATCACGGAAGCGAATTCCTCCACCGTCATCGCGCGTTCGCGGCCCTGCGTAATCAGCCCGCGGATCAGTCCGAGGATATTGCGGACGCGGTGATTGAGCTCCGCGATAAGTAATTCCTGACGTTCGTTGGACGTCTTGCGTTCATGGGCCGCGTCTTCCGCCAGGCGCAGAATGACTTCGAGCAAAGTAATACGCAGCTCTTCCGCCAGCTTGAGGTCCAACCTCGACCATGGCCGGGATTGTCCGCGCACGGTTTCGGTCCATGCTTCGAAACTCTTGCGCGGCGTCAGCCGAATTCCATTCGGTCCGAGTTGCGCAGGCTTCGTAGGATCGCCGCCCCAGGTGATGGTGCGAGCGAACTCCTTCCGGAAAAACAGCACGTAATCGCGCGGCGTGCGCGAAACCGGAATGGCGATCATGCCGGCGGCCGTGTCGACATAGTCCCGCGCCGATTGATCGAATTTTTGCAGCGCATGTGTTGCTATCACACGGAGGTCGCCGCGCATCTGCAGGGTGTGTACGAGTTCGCCGATCTGTTCGCGCGTCGGCGTCTGGCCCTCGACCGAAATCTGCTTTCCGAGAACGACGGCCACCCCATCGCAAGGCAGAACTTTCGAGAACGCGCCAAGCTGTTCGGCGAGACCCGATATGGAGAACGTCTGCCCTGCCAGCAAGTTGACCAGCGTACTCTGGCGTTCCTGCGCCTGCAGTTCTATCTCGGATTCCTGCGCACGCTCGCGACTCTCAAGAAGCAGAGCGAACATTTGCCCGAAAAGCTCTGCAGCCGATCGCCGTTCATAGTTCACATGCTTCTTCGACATGTGATGACAGGCAAACAGACCCCAAAGTTTCCCCTGTTGCAGGATCGAAACGGAAAGCGATGCGCCCACGCCCATATTCTTCAGATATTCGATATGGATGGGTGAAACCGATCGCAGAATGCTCATCGACAGATCGATGGGTTCGTCGCCGGAGCTCGCTTCGGAGAGGATCGGTACCGGTGTCGCGCCGATATCGGAAATAATGCGGAGCAGATTGCGCGTGTAAAGCAGACGCGCCTGGCGCGGAATGTCGGACGCCGGATAGTGGAGGCCGAGGAACTTCACGAGATCCGTTCGCACGGATTCCGCAACGACTTCGCCAGCTTCATCCTGGTCGAAGCGATACACCATCACGCGGTCGAAACCGATCAGCGCCCGCAATTGCCGCGCCGCTTCGTGGCAAAATTTGTTGAAATCCTTGGCGCTCTGCACGCGTGTCAGCATGCCGCGAACCAGCGAAATCGGATCAAATTCTCCCGGCGGGGTGCTGGGTTCCGCCTCGATGAAAATCGCTTGCGGGGTCGAATGAAGTGCGACGTCGAAGAGTGGTCCGCCGGCACTCAGCTGTGCGCGGAACATGCGCTCCAGCGAATCGGGGCCGGACAGCAATTGCAACCGGCTGCGGATCGAGTGAATGGCTTCGACGGAGAAATGGTCCGAGAGCGGCGTTCCGACGATCTCTCGCGCGGATTTGCCGAGCCAAGCCCCAATGTTCTCCGAGGCATGCATTATGATCCATTCGCGCGATACGCCCAGCAGGAATCCGAAGGGCTGGATGCTGCCCAGCAGATGGATCGGTTCACGGTCGCAATTAGAAAGATCGACGGTGACGTTCATTCCGCGGCGTCCAGCGCCGTGAAGTGGGCGACGTTTTGCATCGCCCGGATGAACAATTCGAATACTTCCAACGCTGCCATTCTGGCCTCGTCGAAATGATCGCGCACTTCGTTATTTGTTTCGAGCACGCTTAAGAATTGCGGCCAGAGGCCTTTACCATGCCCGTGACGGAGGAACCTCGTGGCGGTCGGGAAGCGAAGCGTCTGCAGTAGCAGTGACGCACCGAGGCGCGAGCCTTCCAGCACATAGGCCGCACCAAGAAGCTCGGCGGTGGAGCGAAAGACCGGCACCTCGAGAAATTCGCAAGGACGCGCAATCTCCCGGAGATCCGCTTTCAGATCGTAGCGCCGGGCGCGCATGTTCCAGTCCGGAAGCACAGTGGTAATACCGGAAATCTCAAGCCGCTTTTCCAAGGGAATGACGACTGCACCCTGGCCTGCCAAAAACCGCGCATAACCTTCCGGTCCACGCACGAGCAATGAGCCGGCGATGCGATCCAGCTCCGCGTGGCGCCGCGAGGTCGCTTCTCGCAATTTTTCGCGGATGCCGCCGCCACCATTTTTGGTAAAATTCATGCACTCCCCGCATCAGGGCACACCCGTCCTATTTCACAAACGCTTAGGCCGGGTACTTGTTCCAAGATGCGAGGAAACGGCGGCCTCGATGCTTAATTTGTCCTTGCCTGTTTCGAACGGGCTCTATGCTTCGCCGGCATCATCCCCGTTGCGCGGGAAGGAAACGGCGGTTGCGCAGGAGTGCGGCGGAAACGAGCGAGACAAGAACGCCTACGGGGAAGATTTCGATAAACGTCATGAGCAGGCGGTAGAACGGATTGGCGTAATCCCGCTTGAACTGATCCATCTCGGCCGTGAACTTCGCCAGCGCCGCGCCGCTGACCCCAGCAGCCTTTTGCTGCGCGATTTCGAGTTTCGCGTAGCTGCTTGCGAAATCCAGATGCGCGAGCGCGCATGCCGATTCCCAAGCGATGACGTAGATGATTCCGGCGACAAAGCTGATCCCCAGACCCATGCCGAGGGCCTGCCAGAATCCGATGACGCCGCCGAGATCGACATCGCGATAACGTTTGATTCCAACGAACACAGCGCTCAACGCCACCAGCATGATGAGATAGCCGATGGCCATGCCGTAATGGATCGAATGGCCGCCCATGGCGATCGTGATCGCGGACAGCGGCACGCCAACGGCTATGCCGGCGATGACACCATAGAGCAGGATATTGCGGACCATCGGAATGTCTCCCCTTCGCGAGTTCGGCGTTTATGAACCGCGTCGTGCCGGGGACGTGCAATCGCCCAAAAGGGTGATTTGCCTGAAATCACCCATCATCGCGACGGATCACGGCATGATTCCGACTTCGCGCGCGCGTGCGATCGCATCGGTGCGCCGTTTGGCGCCCAGCTTTTCGAACAGGCGCGCAGTGTGGGTTTTGACAGTGTTGGGCGAAACCTTGAGCTCGGCTGCGATCTCCTTTGTGGAGCGGCCGGCGGCAATTTCCTTCAGCACCTCAAGTTCGCGCTGGCTGATGCGCAGCGCTGCCTGGGCCTGGGGATTGCCGTCGAACGCAGCCGGGCGCCGGTTGCCCATCGCTTTCAGGCCTATGAAAACACCCAGCGCCAGGAATGCGCTTGCGATGAGGAAGACATAGATGTCGCCCGGATAGACGCGAGCGAGGCGTTGGTAGTCCAGCCATTGTAAGGCGAGGGTCCCTGCCGCCAGGAACACTCCATAAAATATTACCCGCTTCCACATCGCCGCTGCCGCGCAATTCTGCGCCACGATATTGGTTAGAAAGCGTTCGTGCAAAGCTGGGGTGGCTTCGGCATTCGCCGTCACCTCTTCGCGCTGCGGTGGATGGGAGTTGCCGGACGCCCATCGCAGCCTATATCCCGCCGGTGCCGCGGAATTCATGAGATGGAGAACAACATGCCGAAAATGCGAGCAATGGTCGTGCGGGCGCCGGGTGCGGGCCTTCATCTCGAAGAGCGGGACATACCCGAACCCGGTCGTCATGAAGTCCGCATAAAGGTGCAGGCCTGCGGCGTGTGCCATAGCGATTCCGTCACCCTTCAAGGTCTTTTCCCCAATCTCCCCTATCCGCTCGTGCCGGGTCATGAGGTTATCGGCATCATCGAAGCCGTCGGTGCGGATGTGCAGGGCTGGGAGGCGGGCACGCGCGTCGGTGTGGGCTGGTCGCCCGGTGCCTGCGGCTGGTGCGCGCAATGTCGGCGCGGGAATCTCTTCGCCTGTTTGAACGTCAAAGGCGCCACCGGCGTTTCGCGCGACGGCGGCTATGCCACGCATATGCTCGCGCTCGCATCGGCGCTCGCACGTATTCCCGCCGAACTCGATTCCGTCGAATCCGCGCCGTTGCTTTGCGCCGGTATCACGACGTTCAACGCGCTGCGCAATTGCGGTGCTGCCCCCGGAGATCTCGTTGCCATTCATGGCGTCGGCGGCTTGGGCCATCTCGGCATTCAGTTCGCGGCGCGCTCCGGATATCGGACGGTGGCGGTGAATCGCGGCCGCGACAAGGAGAAGCTGGCGCGCGAGCTTGGTGCGCTGGAATATATCGACAGCGATGCAACCGATCCGGCGGCCGCGTTGCAGGTGATGGGGGGCGCGAAAGCCATTCTCGCCACTGTTACCAATGCGCAGGCCATGCAGGCGATCTCCGGCGGTCTCGCTCCCAATGGTACGATGATGGTGATCGGCGCGGTTGGCGCACTGACCGTGGATTCGCTCGATCTGCTGACGAAGCGCGCGGCCGTGAAAGGCTGGTACTCCGGAACGGCGAGTGATTCCGAAGATACGCTTGCGTTCAGCCGGCAGCATAACATCACATCGATGAACGAGATTTATCCGCTGGAACAAGCGCAGGCTGCTTACGACCGCATGATGAGCGGCAAGGCCCGCTTCCGCGTCGTGCTGCGGATGGAGTAGTCATCGAAATACTATGTTCGCCTTCGATAATAGCTATGCGCGTTTGCCGGAACGTTTCTATGCGAAACTTGCGCCGACAAAAGTAGCAAAGCCGCAGCTCATCCGGGTCAACACGCCGCTCGCGCGTGAACTCGGTGTGGATGCGGACTGGCTTGCATCGCCCGACGGTGTTGCAGCGCTCGCCGGCAATCAGATGCCCGCAGGCGCCGACCCGCTCGCCATGGCCTATGCCGGACATCAGTTCGGCCATTTCGTGCCGCAGCTCGGCGATGGCCGCGCTATTCTCCTCGGCGAAGTGCGCGCGCCAAATGGCACGCGTTATGACATTCAGCTGAAGGGCTCGGGCCGCACGCCGTTTTCACGCAACGGGGATGGTCGCGCAGCACTTGGTCCTGTCCTGCGTGAATATATTGTCAGCGAAGCGATGCACGCTTTGGGTATTCCGACCACGCGGACGCTTGCGGCGGTCACGACAGGCGAAAACATTCTGCGCGAAGAAGGACTGCTGCCTGGTGCAGTCCTTGCCCGCGTCGCGAGAAGCCATGTGCGGGTGGGCACCTTCGAGTTCTTTGCGAGCCGCGGAGACACGGACGGCGTGCGCATCCTTGCCGAGTATGTGATTGCGCGGCTCTATCCTCATGCAGCGGAGGCCGATAATCCGATCCTCGCACTGCTTGAAACCGTGATTGCCCGCACGGCGGAGTTGATCGCGCGCTGGCAATGCGTGGGCTTCATCCATGGTGTGATGAATACCGACAATACATCCATCGCCGGCGAGACCATCGATTATGGGCCATGCGCTTTTATGGACGCCTACAATCCCTCGACGGTGTTCAGTTCCATCGATCATCATGGACGTTATGCGTATGACCAGCAGCCGCGTATCGCCTGGTGGAATCTGACGCGTTTTGCCGAGACGCTGCTTCCGCTGCTTGGCGAGGGCGAGGCGGGAATCGGCGTGGCGCAGAAAGCGCTGGAGGTCTATCCGACCTTGTTCGAAGCGGCCTATAAAAATGGATTGCGTGCCAAATTTGGATTTTCGGAAACGCGCGAGGGCGACCTCGGGCTGTTTCATGATTTCTTCGATCTGATGGCAAAAGCGCACGCCGATTTCACGCTGGCCTTTCGGTTCCTCTGCGATAGCGCGGATGGAAATGATGACCGGCTTCTCTCCTTATTCGAAGATCGGGAAGCACTTCAGGTGTGGCTCGCCAAATGGCGGCAACGTTTCGAATTGGACGGAAACACCTTGCCTGCGGCCCGCGCTACGGCAATGCGTGGAAGCAATCCGATCTATATACCGCGCAACCACCGCGTCGAATCTGTGATTGCTGCCGCATATCAGGGCGGCGATTTCGCGCTATTCGAGGAAATGCTGAACGTGCTGTCGGCGCCTTATGACGAGCGGCCGGAATTTGCGGGTTACGCCGAACCGCCCACGCCTGATGAAATCGTCCATCAAACATTCTGCGGGACTTAGATCGCAATAACATTGACGGGCGCGTCAGGGTTTTGGGGCTGTCTCGGCCAGATAGGAAGCGCTCAGTGTGTGCAGACTGGTCGCGACAGGTAGCAGCGTCGGATAGAATTGCACGAAAGTCGTGTCCGCAGCGGCATGTGCCTGGTGACAGGAATAGCAGGTCGCATCATGTGGAATTTCCGTCGCAGGTTTGTGATCGCTGTCGAACGGAAAGAAGGCCCAGCCCCCCTTGAAACGGGAATCCTTCACATGCGCTTCGGTCCCGACGATCTCTTCAGTCTGAATCTCGCCATGTTTGAGGATCGACTGGTTGGTCTTTCCGGCGCGAACCTCCAGCATGAGCACGGTGCCGTCAGGCCATGTACCGGATTTGAGGAATCCCTCATAGGCCGCTCGCGGCGCGAAAACATTGTTGAACAAATGCTGCCCCGCCATGGGCGTATCAGCCGAGTAACTCATATCGAGCCCAGAACTCAGGAAAACCCATTCCCGATAATTGGTTGGAAAGGCAAGCTTTCCCGCGTCATCGATATGCAGCACCTCGTCTGAAGCGGCCGGCTGGGCAGAAACCGGTCCGACAGCGAAAGAACTCAGCGCCATCAACCCCAGACCGAAGGCGTTAGACAACCTCATTACAGTCTCTCCCCGCGTGCATACACAATAGACCATGAGCGCTGCAGTTCGCCAGCCCAGGAACGATGGTCATATGGTCGGTGACCTATCGGATTCTATGGGATGAATAAAAAGCCGCTTCCGGTGGGGGGGAACCGGAAGCGGCTGTCGGCGGTATTACTTGGCGTGGAGCTTGAGCGCCGGATTACCGCCTGGGGATACCGGTTTCTGCTACTTCTTGACCTCGATCAGTCCCAGCAACCCATCCGCATAGCCATCCGGCCCGGCAGCGAAAGTAATGTCGCCATTGGGAACCGAATCGAGCGCCCAAAGCCCATCGATGGCGATTGGTTTGCCTTTCTGCGTGGACAATGTGCCGAGAAATTTGCCGCTTGAGAGGTTGAAGGCGTTGATCTTTCCGTCGTCGAGATTGCCGACAAGGAGTGCGCCGCCAAACGCTCCGAATGTCTTGGGTGCGATCGCCAGGCCCCAGGGTGCATCCAGCGGGCCTTTTGCAATCAATTGCTTCTTGAGCGTTCCGCTTTCGTCGAACACGTCGACATAACCCGGGCCGGCTTTGGGTTTGCGCAAACTGGCACCGCCGCTCAATGCGAAGGCCACATACACATCGCCGTTAAAGATCGCGACGTTGAACGGCGCGTAACCGGCCGGCAGGCTGCTGTCCGTGAAGGAACTCTTGAGGTTGAACTTGTTGTCGAAAATATCGACCTGGCCGTTTGCGACGTCGGCAGCAAACAACAAACCTGCGGAGGCATCGATTGCGAGACCGGTAAAGGCGTCGCCCTGTGACGAGCCGTCATAAGCGATGACGGCGTTGGTTGCGTCTACCGTCGAATTCCAGCCGGTAATTACACCCGAGAGAGAATCGAACAAGAACTCGGCGTCTGCACTCTTGCCGTTCTCGGTGATTTGAAACCCGCTGTTGGGTGGAACATAGGCTGTACCCGTGGGGCTGCCATCGGGAATGGTCACGACGAGGCCGGTGTTTTTGCCTGTCTTTTGATCGTAAACGGTCGACAGACCGGTTCCGGTATCCGTGACCCAAATCGGCGCCTTGCCGGGCGCTTGCGAAAGGCCCCACGCATTCACAAGATTAGGGTCTGTGAATTTCGCCTGTCCCTTCTGATTGGAGACGAGCGGAACAACTTTAAACAAAGGCGAGGCCGCCATTGCCGCCTCGGTTACTATGGGTGCAGCAAGTATCAACAGAGCTGCAGCAAATACGCGTTTCATTCGCATCGGGTACCTCCGTACTGTGCGAATGAGACGCGGGAGAGTTCTCCGCTATTCCATCCGCAGGGGAAGTTTCCGGCGCGTGCACGGAATCCTTAATTCACGGCGCTGCGGCGACGCTTCGGAGCAGCGAATTATTCCGCAGCGGACAACGCGTATCGCCGCTAATGTTTCGTTTGCGACGCGATCCAGAAATCGAGCAACGGCAGGATGCGCATGGAAATCCGTTGATTTCGATGAATCGCAGCGATGGCTCCCATCAGGGGCCGCCGCGCGCCCTCGGGCACGTTGCGGTCGATATACGCCTGGACATCTGCGATGCGGGCCGGATCGGACAGTAAGCGCGCAATGGCGGCTGTCGTCCGCCACTGTTCCCCTTTGGATATTCCCGCGGCCGGATCGGCAAGATGCGGTACGGCTTCGGTCCAAACGAGATCGGGATGAAATTCGGCCAGTGAATCCAGAATATCTTCATTGCTGCCGGCCGGAACTTCGTTGCTCAGCGCGATTGTAATCATGCGTCTCGCAAGCGCGGGATCCGCCACACCGCCTAGAGCATCATAAAACCGCCCTTTGTCGAGCGGATCCTCTGTTTTCCGGGCTTGGTCGAGCAGTTTATCGAATTCTGCTTCGTCTGCCTGTTCTGCAACGACGCCGAGTGCCGTGTTTTGTTGCTCGGCCGAACCAGTGCCGGCAGTCATCAACTGTCGTTCATGCGCGATCACGGCCTCGTCGCCGAGATGACCGAGCGTCTCGATCAGAGCGTCGCGCAGGAGTGTAACGTCGGCGGTGTCGCCGGCACGCGGATCCATGCCGATCTGCGCGAGGGCAGGCGAGAGCAGGTTGCGCGCAAAGGTACGATAGGCTGTGCGCGGCGCACCATCCGCATAATGCTGGTCATACGTCATCACGATCTTTGTCATGCGCCGCCATACGATGGGATCGGCGTCGGCGGGGAGTTTCTGCGCAATGGAGAAAACATTGTTCGGCGCCGTATTGCCTGAAAACCCGAGCGCAAGCTGGTCATTTATCAGGCCCAGCTGATCGACGGGTGCAAGGCTTGGTACTGCGGGCAGAAGAGCAAGGACCGCCGACTGCGGATAAAGCACACGCGCATATGCAACCTGTCCCGCATTGACGAGCACCGGCGGGTGCAATGGCAGATTCACGACATCGCTCAGCAGGATTTGTTTCTTCGCTCCTCCCGGAACGGCGATCGACAGCGGAATTTTCCATTCTTGGGCAGCATCGTTCAAACCCCCGCGCGGATCCGCGTAGAGACGGTTTTCTTCGAGATGAAGTCCGGCGGGCGGCATGCTGACGCAAATCAGCGGCAATCCGGCCTGGCGCGTGAAATCATGTTCGATCGCGAGGATCGGCTTTCCGGCCACGCCCTGCATGATGCTCCACAGATCGGTATCCACGGTATTGCCGAACGCGTGGGCCTTCATGTAGCGGCGCACGCCTTCCCTGAAAGTATCCGCGCCGATATAGGCATTCAGCATGGTGATAACGGCGGCACCCTTGTTGTAGGTTATGCTGTCGAAGGCTTGTTCGGCCTGATCTGCGGTGGTGATCTCCTGAACAATGGGATGGGTGGACGGTTCGGTATCGGCCTGTTTGCCCTTTTCGAAAATCGACTGCGCCTGCAGGCCGGTCTTCCATTCCGGATGCAGCGCATCCGCGGCGTAGGTCTGCATCCAGCGCGCGAAACCTTCATTCAGCCAAAGATTGTCCCACCATTTCATGGTGACGAGATCGCCGAACCATTGATGCGCCATCTCGTGACTGACGACGAGAAACACACCCTGGCGGTCGCTCTCCGTCGATTTCGCGGGATCGAACAGAAGATCGTCCTGCGAGTAAAATATCGCTCCCCAATTCTCCATCGAGCTTCCATCGATTTCGCCAGGTGCGGCGACAAGATCGAGCTTGGGAAGGGGGTAATGCGTGCCGAAATAATCGTCATAGTAGTGAAGCAGTTTGCTCGCTTCATCGAGCGCGTAGGCGCCTTTGGCGGTATCGCCCCGCTTGACCACCACGCCCACTTCGACGCCGTCAACCTCGCGGTGGATGCGCTCGAAATCGCCGATGCCGAGGAACAGCAGATAGGTCGACATTTTCGGCGTGGTCGCAAAGTGTACGCGCTTTGTGGTCGCCGACATCAGTTCGGTCTTCACGATCGGCATGTTGGAAACCGCCATGCGATCATTGGGTACATCCGCCGTCACCGTAAAGGTCGCCTTGCGCCCCGGCTCGTCCCAGCAGGGGAGGAATTTGCGCGCATAGGCCGGCTCGAAATTGGTGCCGAGCGTACGCCGCGGCCCCCACTGGCTCTGATAGTCCATGGCGAAGAAGCCCAGAGTCTCCCGTCCGATCGTGCCGTGATAGGCGATGGACAACATGTGCTGTCCGGGCGCGATGGGAGCCTCGAAATGCAGGGTTGCCCGGCCGAGCTTTGAATCGAAGCTGGTTGTGGCGCTCCGCACGCCGTCCAGCGAAACCTGGTCGAACTGCAGGGCGACGGCATTCATGACGACGTCGTTTGTTGGGCGCTTCACGTCGATCGCGATCACGACCTTGCCCTGCCAGGTCAATGCCGACATGTCGGGCGCCACCGAGAGATCATAATGGAGTGGAATGACGCTGTCGGGCAGCGTTTCCGGAGCGGCACATGCCGGCGAAAGCGCGGCTGCAGCCATAACACCGGCAACGAGGAGCGCTCGCACGACAACCTTCGACATGAAACGTTCCTTCTTGGAGGAATGGTGAATAGCGAGCGTCCATTCTCGCCCGCCGGACGTGGCGCGGCAAGAGAGGCCTGTTTCTATAGTAGAAGTTCAGAGATCGATGCCGTAGCCCGAATATGTCTTGGCAATGTCGGGGTCGATGGCTTTGGCTGCGGTAATATCGGCATTGCCACCTGACATGTCGCCGGAGCGCTGTTTGGCGATCCCGCGGCAGTAAAGCGAGTTCGGGCTTTTGGGATAGATTTGCAGGCTCGCGTCGAAGTCGCTGATGGCCTTATCGAACTGGTTCATCCGCAGTTCCACAAACCCTCTACTATCCAGTGCAATCCCGAATTTTGGCGAGAGGCGCAGGGCCTCATTGCAATCGGCGAGAGCCGCGTCGAAATCCTTGCCGATAATGGCGCGAACCCAACACCGGTCATTATAGGCACCCGGAAAATCCGGCGCGACACGGATTGCCTGCGTGTCATCTGCTTCGGCAAGTTCGTATTTGCCGGACCGCATATATTCTTCGCTGCGCCGCGCATAGGCGTTCGCGTCTTGGGGGTTGAGCTGAATCGCCGCCGTTTGATCCGCGATGGCCAGATCCAACTGCCCCTTAGACGAATATATCATTCCGCGTGCGACATAGGCTGCTTCGTATTTCGGATCGAGTTGGAGGGCTGCGGTCTCGTCTGCGATTGCTTGATCGTACTGACCTTTGTTCCGATACGTAGCGCCGCGGATGGCCATTGGCTCAGCGGAATTGGGAGCGAGTTCGATGGCTCGGTTCTCGTCGGCAATGGCCAAGTCGTAGCTTCCTTTGTCTTCGTAGACCAGCCCACGCCGCACATAAGCATTGGCGAAATCCGGTTTGAGCCGAATCGCCATGGTATCGTCTGCTATCGCGAGATCGTATTTCCCCTGTTTCAGATAGGCATCTCCCCGAAACACGAGAGGTTCCGGATTATTCGGAGTGAGAGTGATCACACGGGAAAAGTCTGTGATCGCCGCATCGTAATTTTTCTTGGGCATGTTGGACAGGCCGCGAATGGCGAGTGCAGGAGCGTAATCCGGATTCGATTGAAGGATGGTGTTTGCATCGGCGATCGCCTCATCGTATCGCCCCATCTGCCTGTAGAGATTGGCGTGTTCGCGCAAGAGATCGATGCTTTTCGAATCCTGCCGAATGGCTTCGTCGTCGTCCGCCAAAGCCAGATCGAACTGGCCTTTCATTTCATACGCCCGCGTGCGCGCCACCAATGCCGGCAGGGTATTGGTTTTCAATCGCAACGCTTCGCTTTCGTCGGCAATCGCCAAATCAGGTTCGCGATCGTGCACGTACGCCGCGCCCCGGATGACGAAATATGTTTCGTTCCGGGGATCAAGGCGGATGGCGTCCGTTTCATCGGCAATCGCAAGTGTAAATTCGCCTTTTCCGTAATACGCCTTCCCGCGAATGCCATAGGCGCGTGCGTTCTCGGGCTTCAGCCGGAGGGATTCGGTTTCCTCTGTGATAGCCTTGTCGAATTGCCGCTCTTTGAGGGCTATTTCCCCCTTTTGAGCAAGCGCATCGGCTTCGGCTACCGTTCGAGAATCTTCTGTACCGGCACAATCCATGGCGGTTTGCGTCGATGTCGGACCGGCGCACTCGCTTGGTTTGACGGGGGCGTTGTCGCCTGCCGTGGCGAGCGCAGGACGGATCACAAGAAAAAGACCCGTCAACACAAAAATGCCTAAGCCGAATTGCCCCCGCATTCATCCCCCATCACGATAGACATCCGTGCGGCCTGTACCGTTGCCCGCGCCAGACATACCGGAAATCGACATTGTCTGTCGCAGACCATCTCAAGTCGGTGCGAAAGAGTTGCCTCACTCAGCGAATCGGGAATAGCTAAACCACGGGCCCGGACTGTCAAGTCCGGGCCCGTGGCAAGACAAGTTTTGGTCTGCTAATTCTTCGCTACCCGAGGGCGCTCACCCCAATATGCACCGATGGGATGCTGGCCGGCTGCAGATTAGCGGCCACGCGAATTCAGAGAAACACCCAAGTGAAGCGCCTTCTGCCGGATCGCGCCTTCGGTTCTCTTGAACCGGCGGGCAATCTTCGCGGCAGGGGTCTTTGCTTTGGCAAGCGACTTGAACTCCTTCACGTCTTCCGGGGTCCATGCGCGACGCTTGATTGTCTTCTTTTTTGCGGCCATTTCGAATCTCCGAGGGGTTGAACCAAATTTGTCTAGCATGAGTTTACGAAATGTCCATAGCTAAATGCCACCTAAATTGCGCCATTATTGCAACTATCTGTTATCAAAACACAGGTTTGAACATCTCGGAACGGCCGAATCGGGACTATCCCACACGAAAATCAGACACCCGGCCCGCTTGAAAGCTCGCCCAGGTTCCAGGCGTCTGTGAATCCCGCCCGGCGGTCTCTGGAATTAGTTGGAAGCCAGTACATATATCCGCCGTCGATCGGCCTACCTATCAAGGTAGCTGGTGATCACGCCAATTGAGGCTTGCTCGCGGCGCTCTGGCGGGACGGCGCCCAGACGGCACCACCATGTTTATAATTCGAACCCAGCGCCCGGCAGATAGTATGCGCCGGCCCGCCGTTTTGCGGGCGGATGACTACTTGTCCGTGCAGATAGGGATGTTTCAAGCAAGTTCGATACGCGACTGCCGCAGGCCTCTGACCACATTATACTGGTGGCTCGTCTCGCCCAGTTGCCTGGGATTGCGCATATTGAAGTGGACCTCTTCATAGAATCTGGGCACTTCCGGATACGCAGCGAGAAC
>DASXXW010000264.1:0-3044 GCA_036502865.1 Rhizomicrobium sp. | reverse complement strand
GTAATCCGCGCCTGCAGCAGCCGCAGCATGCGCATCTTCCGGCCGCGTCAATCCGCAGATTTTGACCTGCACTTTCATAGGCCGCCGCTTATGGTCCCGGGCACAAGCGAAAGCAAGGACCTCCCACAGACAGGGCATGGCGAGCAACCGCAATCGCACAAGGCTGCGATTTCAAAGGCGATCAAAAATTCCCCGAGATTTGCACGCATGCTTTCAGACCGAAAATTTCCATGACAGATAATATATCAATCAATGAGTGCGACCTTCGAAATATACTCCGCAAAACAGGAAACCATTACGCCACTTTCACATCCGTCTTCGCGAAATCCCGTCCTTTGAACAGCAGCGGCGCGTCGAGCGATTTCGCGAGCGCATAAGCGAAACAATCGCCGAAATTCAATCCGGCTGCATGCCGGCCTTTACCGAAACGTTCGAACGCCACGATCGCGCCACGGGCCAAAGATTCGTCGACAGCGACGATGCCAATTCTGGTAGTCCTCAACCATGGTTCGAAGTTTGTGCGAATTTCGGGACGGCTTGAAAGTACAAATGCGCACTCGACGAAATTAGCGGCAGAAATCGCCCGATGTTCCGAAGCTGCCAGAGCTTCCGCAAATTGCACCGTCTCCGGTTCGCCCGAAAGCATCGCGATGACGACTGAACTGTCGATGACGATCAAGTCGGCAGACCGTTCTCGTCATAGCCGAGAATTTCGTCGGGGCTGCGAGGATCAATCACGGGCGATTCCCTCCACAGGCGCTGCATCTCTCGAGTAACCGCAAGGATGTGCTCCAGCTCCGCCTTCTTTTCCGCGGGGGTCTGTTTCTCCTGGGCAACCCGAACATGCTCCTTCCGCAGGAGATCCACGATGAGCTCGGAAGCGCCTTTTCCGGTCGCGCGCTTCAGCTCCGCCAAAAGGCGGTCGGCTTCCTTGTTCTTGATGTTAATCGACATGGACGGCTCGGTTTCTGCATAAAGAAAGCGGCTTCTGTATACAGAAAAACCCTCAAGCAGTCTAGAAACCCGCTAGACTTCCAGTTCCGCCGCGATTTTCCGTGCTGCTTCGGCTGGATCGGCAGCGCCGGTGATCGGACGGCCGATGACGAGGATATCCGCACCCGCGCGGAGCGCTTCCGCCGGCGTTTTCGCACGGCGCTGGTCTCCAAGTTCGGCGCCTTCCGGGCGCACGCCGGGTGTGACGATCAGAAAGTCCGGGCCGCATGCCTCGCGCACAGCTTCGATTTCCTCCGGACAGCAAACAACACCGTCCAGGCCGCAGGTGCTGGCAAGAGATGCAAGCCGCGTCACGCGCTCGCGCGCGGTTCCATGCATGCCGATTTCGGCGAGATCATCATCACCGAGACTTGTGAGGATGGTGACGCCAAGCACCTTCGGCCGCGGTGTGGCACCGTCGGCAGCCTTGCGCGCCGCACGCATCATCGCAGTGCCGCCAGATGTGTGAACGTTGAAATAGGAGATGCCCTAGACGGCCAGCGCCTGCGAAGCGCCGGCAACGGTGTTCGGAATGTCATGGAATTTCACATCGGCGAACACGGGCGCGCCGAGCTCGACGATACGACGCAATCCTTCGGGACCTGTTGCGGTCAGAAATTCCAGACCGACCTTGAAACCGCCAATATGAGGCGCGACTGCCTCGGCAAGTTGTAATGCGCGCCCGAGCTCGGGTGTATCGAGCGCGACGAAGACCGGATTTTTCCGCTCAATCAAAATCTCACCACAGAGACTGGAGAAACACCGAAAGCTATTGCGCGCGCGCAGAGCTTAATCAACTCGGCGGTCTTCGGGTCCCTGCGGTTATTTCGGATTTAAGGGTGGGCTTCGTCGTTCAGGCGATCGCGCAATTCCTTGCCGGTGCGGAAAAAGGGCGCGCGTTTTTCGCCCACGCTGACAGACTGACCCGTACGCGGATTGCGACCGGTCCGCGACGAACGAACTTTCACCGAAAACACGCCGAAGCCGCGCAGTTCAACGCGCTTTCCGTCCGCCAGCGACACAGCAATCTCGTCCAGCACAGTGGAAACGATCCGCTCAACGTCCCTGTGGAAGAGATGCGGATAGCGTTGCGTCAGTCGCAGCACCAGTTCGGATTTGATCATCCCTGCCCCCCCGGAGGGCACATTTGGAGACGATCCCGGCCATTTGATCGCCCCGCCCCCGTTAACGTGTCAGAGCAGTCTCGACGCGTCAACGGAAAGGCGGTGGATTAACAGGCGATTGCCGCATTGCGGCGTTTTTGTCACTCCTCTTCCGGATCCCCATCACGCTGTTTGCGCAATGCAGCGCCCAGAATGTCACCCAGCGAGGCGCCGGAATCGGTGGATCCATATTGGGCCACGGCTTCCTTCTCCTCGGCCACTTCGCGCGCCTTGATGGAGAGCGAAATCTTGCGCGTGGCTTTGTCGACGGAGGTCACAATTGCGTCGACCTTGTCGCCAACGCCGAACCGGTCCGGGCGCTGGTCAGTGCGATCGCGTGCCAGATCCGCGCGACGGATGAACCCTCTGACGCCGTCGGCGAGGCTGACCTCGATTCCGCCATCGGTGACTTCAGTGACAGTCGTTGTGATGACGTCGCCCTTCTTGATCGGACCGGCTTTTTCCATCGGGTCGCCCGACACCTGTTTGATGCCAAGGCTGATGCGCTCCTTCTCGACATCGATATCGAGCACTTTGACCTGCACCATGTCGCCTTTCTTGTAATCGGCGACGGCCAGTTCGCCCGGCTTGTCCCAGGAGATGTCGGAGAGATGCACCATTCCGTCGATATCCTCGTTGAGACCGACGAAGAGCCCGAATTCGGTGATGCTCTTCACCTCGCCTTCGATCAGGGTGCCGGCCGGATGCTCGGCGGCGAACGCGGCCCACGGATTCTCCGTGCACTGCTTCAAGCCGAGGCTGATGCGGCGCTTGTTCGAGTCGACTTCCAGCACCTGCACTTCGACATCCTGTCCCGGCGCAACGATCTTCGACGGCGCGACGTTCTTCTTCACCCAGCTCATTTCCGAGACATGGACGAGCCCTTCC
>DASXXW010000263.1:0-12745 GCA_036502865.1 Rhizomicrobium sp. | reverse complement strand
CGTCTCGCTCCTGGCGGAGAAGAAAGCCAAAACGAAGAGCTTCCGCGGACCAGAGCCGTTGAAAGAACTCGGTGCCTCGCCCAGCGGAGCGCCGGTCAAACTGATGCGCGGACGGTACGGCCCCTATGTCACGGACGGTACGACCAACGCCACGATCCCGCGCGATGCAGACCCTTTGAGCGTCACGCTCGAGCAGGCGTTGGCGCTGATCAGCGAACGCGAAGCAAAAGGCGGCGGGAAGCCGAAGAAAACAAAGAAGAAAGAAACTGCACCGAAGACGGCAGTGCGAAAAACATCCACGCCCGCAAAAAAGAAAAGCGGAGCACCTGCGAAAAAGAGCGCTCCGGCCAAGACACGAAAAACTGCGAAAGCGGAGAACGGGTAGCGACTTGCCGCGTAAACGCGCCGTCACGGACACACCACCGCTCGACAAAGCGCGCGTACTGGAAGCTTTGGCCAAAGAACCGCAAGGCTCCAAGCGCGATCTCGCGCGCCTGCTTCACGTCAAGGGTTCCGACCGAATCGCATTGAAGCGAATCCTGAAAGAACTGGAGAGCGAGGGCGCGATCGAACGCAGTGCGCGCCGACGTTACGCGCCGGCTGGCGTTCTTCCGGAAATTACCGTTCTGGAGATCATAGACCACGATCCGGACGGCGAATTGCTTGCGCGGCCGCAACGCTGGGAGCAAACAGAACCGCCACCGAAAATCGTGATTGTGCCGGGACGTGACAGTGATGCCGGACCGGCGCTCGGCGTGGGCGAGCGCGTGTTGGCGCGGCTTTCGCGTACAGATGAAGGCTACGATGCGCGCGTGATCAAACGCATCGGCGCTGGCGTGCATCGCATTCTCGGTGTCTATCGCGAACATGCCGGCCATGGCCGTATCGAACCGATCGACCGCAAGACGCGGCATGAATTTGTAGTCGAGCGTCACGACAAAGGCGGCGCCGTCTCCAATGAGCTGGTGATGGTCGAGCCACTGTCAGGCCGGGCATCGGGCCAGCTCCGTGCACGCGTGATTGCGCGCCTGGGCAGCATGAACGAACCGCGCGCAATCAGCCTGATCGCGATCCACGAACACGGAATTCCGACGGAGTTTCCGCGCGAAGTCCTTGAAGAAGCAGAAACCGCGAAACCGCCGCGGCTACAGGGCCGCACCGATCTGCGTGCCATCCCGCTTGTCACGATCGACCCCGAAGATGCGCGTGATCATGACGATGCCGTCTGGGCCGGACCGGATCCAGACCCTGCCAACAAAGGCGGCCATATCGCCATCGTGGCAATTGCCGATGTCGCCTATTACGTACAAACCGGTTCTGCGCTGGACCGCGAAGCACGCAATCGCGGAAACTCCGCATATTTCCCCGACCGAGTTGTGCCGATGTTGCCGGAGCAACTTTCCGCCGACCTGTGCTCGCTGCGCGAGAACGAAGACCGGCCGTGCGTTGCCGTGCGCTTGATATTCGACGCAAAGGGCAAAAAACGCCGGCACGAATTTTTGCGCGCGGTGATGCGGTCGGCGGCGCGGCTGACCTACGCCGAAGCGCAGCGCGCGTTCCACGGCAAGCCTGACAGCGACCACCGCGACATCGCTGTACAAACATTGGCGCCACTTTGGAACGCGTACCAAACACTCGCTGCGGCGCGCGATCATCGTGCGCCTCTCGATCTCAACCTGCCCGACCGCCGTATCGTACTTGGTCCGGATGGACATGTTGCATCCATTGCCTTCCGAGAACGGCTGGAATCGATGCGGCTGATCGAAGAATTCATGGTGCAGGCCAATGTGGCGGCGGCCGAAACACTGGAAAAGGCCCGCACGCCGCTCATCTATCGCGTTCATGAAAAGCCATCGCAGGAGAAACTCCACGCTTTTGCGGATTACCTCCACTCGATCGGCATGAGTTTCGCCAAGGGGCAGGTAATAAAGCCTCAGACGTTCAACCAGATACTGGTTGCGGCGAAAGGTGGCCTGCACGAGGAAGCGTTGAATGACGTTGTGCTGCGTACCCAGGCGCAAGCAATCTACGATACGCAGAATGTCGGCCATTTCGGACTCAATCTACAGAGCTACGCACATTTCACCTCGCCGATCCGGCGCTATGCCGATCTGATCGTGCATCGCGCACTCATTCGCGCGTTAAAATTTGGCGACGACGGTCTAACCGACGCCGAAATTGGAAAGCTCTCCCAAACGGCCGAGCATATTTCCATGTGCGAACGGCGCGCGATGGCCGCGGAGCGCGACTCCACGGACCGTTATGTGGCTGCGTTCATGGAAGACCGAATCGGCGCCACGTTCACCGGGCGCATTACTGGCGTCACGCGCTTCGGTCTGTTCGTGAGACTGAAAGAGACCGGGGCTGATGGTCTCGTTCCTATCCGCACCATAGGCGCCGAGTTCTTCAAACATGACGAGCGTCGCCATGCCCTTATCGGCGAGCGGAGCGGAACTGCCTTTGCGCTTGGCGATACCGTGACAGTCCGCCTGCGCGAAGCCGCACCCCTCACTGGCGGATTACGATTCGAGCTCGTGGACGATCAGGCGGACGGACAGCGCCCAAAGCAGCCCCGGAAACCCGTCCGGCGCTCGCGGTCAGCCAAACGACGCTAGAGCCCCCGGGGGAACGCGCGCGCCGGTGGCCTCCGGCTTGACAATGGGGATTTCCCGTCTAGTTTGCCCGCCGCTCACCAATCCGGCGATCTCTTATGGCAAAGCCCACCACCGCGAAAATCCGCCTGAACAGCTCCGGCGAAACGGGATTCTTCTACGTCACGAAGAAGAACACCCGCACCATGACCGAGAAATTCTCGATCAAGAAATACGACCCCGTGCTGCGCAAGCATGTGGAATTCAAGGAAGGCAAGATTAAGTAAACGGCCTTCCCTCGCCCGTTCGCGCGCGCCCGGCTCCAGCCCGGCGCGCTTTTGTTTTTTGGCGTTTACCCTTCTCGCACCGCATCGCGGTCCCCTCCCCCACGCGCCGCGCGGGGGAGTAACGCGCTTGGACGGTATAGTTTCGGCGGCGGTGAAGGCCTAAATTCCAACCAAAGGCATTCACAGGAGACGGATTATGTCGGCAGCCCTCGATTGGCGTTCACAGGCCAAGGAACTCGCGTTTCGCTCGCAGGCTTTTATAGGCGGCAAATATGTTGCTGCAGCCAGCGGAGAAACTTTCGACGACATCTCCCCGATCGACGGCAAGGTGCTGGCGCGTGTCGCGGCCTGCGACAAGGAAGATGTCGACCGCGCGGTGAAAGCAGCACGGGCAGCGTTCAATAAAGGCGTGTGGGCCGACGCCCCGCCCAAGCACCGCAAGCGAACGCTGCAGAAGCTAGCCGACTTGATTGTGAAACATGCCGATGAGCTCGCGCTGCTCGAAACGCTCGATATGGGCAAACCGATCACCTTCGCCCGTTCCGGTGACATCAACGCAGTGGCTGAAACAGTCCGCTGGTATGCCGAAACAATCGACAAGATGTATGACGAGATCGCCCCGACACCGAAGAATTCGCTAGGCCTTATCACACGCGAACCGCTGGGCGTAGTTGGTGCGGTTGTTCCATGGAATTTTCCGCTTCTCATGGCGGCCTGGAAATTCGGCCCGGCACTTGCGACCGGAAATTCGATCATCATCAAACCGGCCGAACAATCACCGCTATCTGCTTTGCGCGTGGCCGAGCTCGCCGCGGAAGCAGGCATTCCGGAAGGCGTGTTCAATGTCGTGCCTGGCTATGGCGAAACGGCGGGCCAGGCACTCGGACGTCATATGGATGTCGATGCCGTGGCATTTACCGGATCGACGGAAGTCGGAAAGTATTTTCTGAAATATGCCGGCGAATCCAACATGAAGATCGTGAGCCTTGAGTGCGGCGGCAAAACCCCGAACATCGTCTTTGCCGATACCAAGGACCTCGATGCTGCTGCAAAAGGCGCTGCATCCGGAATATTTTATAATTCCGGACAGGTCTGCGTCGCCGCTTCGCGTCTCCTTGTCGAAGAAAAAATTCACGACGCGTTCGTGGAAAAGGTCAAGGCAATGGCCAACGTCTTCAGGCCAGGCGACCCGCTCGACACGGAAACGAAGATGGGCTCGATGGTCGACAAGACACAGATGGAACGCGTGCTCTCCTATGTCGACCAGGGCAAGAAGGACGGCGCTTCGCTGGCCATAGGCGGCCGTCAGGCACGAACGGAGACGGGCGGTTATTATATCGAGCCGACGATTTTTGATGGCGTCGCCAATGATATGACCATCGCGCGGGAAGAAATATTCGGACCGGTGCTCGCCACGCTGACCTTCAAGGATGTGGACGAAGCCGTGAAGATCGCCAACGACTCGGTCTATGGGTTGCAGGCGAGTTTGTGGACCAATGATCTGTCGAAGGCCCATAAAGTCGCGCGGGCGCTGCGTGCCGGCACCGTCAACGTGAACAATGTCGATGGCGGCGGTATTGAGATGCCGTTCGGCGGCTATAAACAGTCGGGATTCGGGCGCGACAAGTCACTGCATGCGCTTGAGAAATACACGCAGCTCAAATCGACATTCATCACCTTCGGCTAAGCCGCGATCGCTTACGGAGCCTCTCTCGCACGAGAGAGGCTGCGACCACGTGCATCAGTCGATGATGTGATAGACGGGCGCCTTCTCCATCGACCATTCTCCCGTGCGCCCGTCGTAACGCGAGAGCGTGAAACAGTGCCAGTTGTCGTCATCCAGCTTGGGGTGATCGGCGCGGTAGTAGTAGCCCGGCCAGCGCGTCTCGGTGCGGAACATGGTGTGGTGCGTCACCGCCTCAGAGGCTAACAGGCGATGCCGAAGTTCCCAGGCACGCTGAAGCTGGTGCAAATCTTCCGCGCCCAGATAGGCGACATCTTCCCTTAGCATCTGCAGCAGTTCGAGGCCGCGCGTGAGAAGATGCGAATTGGTCGTATAGTGCGTACTGATGCCGCCCACATAATCGTCCATGATCTTTTCAAGACGCTGCAAGCCATGCAGCGGGAGGAGATATGAGGGCGAAACAGTTCCTCCCACGATCTCGTTCCGGCCGATGCGATAAGTCTCTAACGGCTTGAATATCTCTTTGCCGAAAGCTTCGACGTCCCCGTCGCTGACTTTCGGGCCATCACGGCCCATATCGTTCACATAATTGACGGCGGCCTTTGCTGCGATACGGCCCTCGGTGAACGAACCCGAAGAAAATTTATGCGCCGTGCCGCCGATGGTGTCGCCGGCGCCAAACAAGCCGTCGACGGTCATCATGCGGTTGTAGCCCCACTGATATTCTGCCGGGGCGTAATCCGACGGGCCACTCGCCCAGGCGCCGGAGCAAGTCGCGTGAGAGCCCATCACATAAGGTTCGGACGTCGTCAGCTCCGGATTGATGTGTTTGGGGTCGATATTCTGCGACGCCCAGACAACCGCTTGACCGATCGTCATACCGAGAAAATTTTCCCAACCCACAGTTTCTTTGTGGGGATCCTGGAATGCTTCCTTCGTCACCATGCGGATGGGTCCGCGGCCAGCCTTCACCTCTTCCAAGAATGCGTGATTGCGCAGACAGGTGGGCACCGGGTGACAGTCGACATAGTCGCCGATCGTTTTCCGGAGCTCGGCGAACCAGCGCGCCTCGAACTCCTCGCCATAGGCATTCTGCGTGTATGTCTTCAGATGCAGGAAGTAGGCGCCGACCGGACCATAACCATCCTTGAAACGGGTGAGGACGATGCGGTTTTCCATCTGCATCATTTTCGCGCCGGCGAGGATCGGCAGCGCATAGGCCGATGCACTGCTCCAGGGCGCGTACCAGGTGCGTCCCATGCCCTCGCCAACCGCGCGCGGTTTGAAGATGTGCGACGCGCCCCCCGCACAGACGATAACCGCCTTTGCGCGGAATACGTAGTAATCACCCGTGCGCACATTGAAGCCGACCGCGCCCGCCACGCGATTGGGCCGGCTGCTGTCCATCAACAAATGCGTGACCATGATCCGGTTGTAGATTTCGGTCGCGGCCTTGCGCGCGGCTTCGGCGACGAGCGGCTTATAGCTCTCGCCATGGATCATAATCTGCCATTTGCCTTCGCGCTGATAACGCCCGGTGTCGGGGTCCTTCATGATCGGAAGGCCCCATTCCTCGAATTTATGCACGGTGGCGTCGACGTGGCGCGCTATGTCGTAGCCGAGGTCTTCGCGTACCAGACCCATCAGATCGTTGCGCGCATAGCGCACATGATCTTCGGGCTGATTTTCACCCCATTGCATGCCCATGTAACAGTTGATCGCGTAAAGCCCCTGCGCGACCGCGCCGCTGCGTTCGATATTTGCTTTCTCGACGCAGACGATCTTCAGATCGCGGCCCCAATAGCGCGATTCATATGTGGCGCCGCAGCCGGCCATTCCACCGCCGACAACGAGAATATCCGAATCGACGTAGACGGTTTTCCTGCGCGCGAACAACGCCATCAGAGCATTCCCCGCTTCAGCCGATCAGGAGGCAGCGCCGGCAATTTGTCGATGTGGAGCGCTTCGGGTTCGTGCGCGAGTTCCTGAGTCCTGAAAGCGTCAGGCTTCGGCGCATCATAGTCGGTGGGCGGTTTGATGGAGCCCCACGGCGTTGTGCGGATGGGGGAAACAAAATTCTTCTCGCGGCCGTCGCGGAATTTGATCTTCCACGAGATCGTGCCCTTCTCCTCTTCGCGGAGCGTGCGCACACTGTGTCCCATCGGTGCGAAATCGGCGTAACCGCGCACATCGATAGCGTTCTGCGGACAGGCTTTCACACAGGAATAACATTCCCAGCAGAAATTGGGCTCGATGTTTAGCGCGCGGCGGTAGGTTTCATCGATATGCATGATGTCCGACGGGCAGATATCGACGCAGTAGCCGCATCCATCGCAACGGGTCATGTAAACAAAGGTGGGCATGTTGCCTCCCTGATCGGATGGCGGCGCTTCAGCCGCTCAATAATGACGAGAACGTTTGGGTGTGTGGCCAAGCGTGGCGGGCCGGTCGGCAGGTGCCGGAAGATTGCTGCGCGAACCATTCGCATTCTCAAGCCGCTTCTGAAAGGCCGCGGCCGGCTTGAAAAACATATGTGAGAATTTGGACCAGGGAACCGATCCAAAGAGAAAGAGTGTCGCGAACAGATAAAGAGCCAGAAACAGGTTCGCCCAGTCGCTCTGTGCTGACTGCAGCCATGACCAGATCAGCGCCAAGGTCGCACTTGCCAGCAGCGACAGGATGAAAAGATCCGCACGCATGACACGAAACGGCGATTTCCCCTCAGCGACTACATCGACGCGTATGAAAAACCAGAACCAATAGCCGCCGACGCAGATCAGCAATGCACCGATATGCCAAAGTTCCGGCACGATCGAAGGCGGCGGCGTGTCGGCGGATGGATAGGCGAAGACGAGAAGGACGGTCGTGACGACATAGATGATAAATCCGTACATCGTCAGCAGATGGGCAAGCCTGCGCCGCAGGCTGCAGAACTCTCCCGATGTAAGGCCCTCTACGACAACCGTTTGCACGGCCAGCGACAGGGCCTCGCCGGTTCCCACCTGCCGCGTAGCCTTTCGTCCGGCATTGCGCCAATTGGCGAAGAAATACCGCGCGCTGCCCTTGTGTTGCAGGTCGTACAATGTGCCGCCCAAAACAAAGGCAATCATGATGAGGACGAAGCCCTGCATCAGGGCCACCGGCACGGTGGCCGCGAGAGCGGAGAACGGATTGTCGGCAAACATCAAATCATCCCGTTTGTCCGGCGATCATAATCATACAAAATCGCCGGACAATAAGAAGTTAGAGCACGAATTCTGGGGATTACGGGAAGAGGAACGCAGCGGTCAGCTCCCGCACCCTATTCGTTTTCATCCGGCATGCGCGTCCTCAGCGCGTCTGGCGTATCGCTTCCGCGTAGCGGTCGAGGATGGGCAATATTGTCTCAGCCCCCGCGGGCGGCAGCGTCGTGATCATGCGGACCACTCCCATATCCTGGAAGCGCTTGACTGCATCGATCTCGAGCTTGGCGCTCCAGGTTGAAATCGGAACATCGGAAACGTTCCGGCCTGCTTCCTCTGCCATGGCGATATATTGCGGCATGAGCATCGCGAGATTGTCGGGGGTTGTGATGGGCAGCCAGCCATCGCCGTAACGAATCGCACGGCGCGCGGCCTGCGGGAACCCTCCACCCAGAAGGACAGGCGGATGCGGCCTCTGGACCGGTTTCGGATTGGCATAGATCGGATCGAATTTGACGATCTCGCCGTGATATTCGGCTTCGGATTTCGTCCAGATTTCCTTCATCGCTTCGATGCTTTCGCGCACGCGCAGAAAACGCGTGGAGTAATCGGTTCCGTGATTCTCCATCTCTTCCTGATTCCAGCCCACCCCAATGCCGAACAGGAACCGGCCGCCCGAGACCTGATCGAGTGACGCAACGAGCTTCGCGGTCTGGATCACATCGCGCTGCTGCAGAAGGCAGACTCCGGTTGCGACCTTCAACGCCTTGGTGGCGGCGGCCGCGGCCGTCAGTGTCACGAAGGGATCCATGACATCGTAATATTCCTTGGGGAGGTCGCCGCCGCCCGGATAAGGCGTCTTACGAGAGGCCGGAATGTGGGAATGTTCCGGCGCCCACACCGATTCAAAGCCGCGTTCTTCGAGCGCTTTTCCGAGCTCCGCCGGACCGATCGAATATTCCGTAAAAAAGATTGCTGCGCCGAATTGCATATGTGCACCATGGATGGAATTGCGGGTCTGCATTCTGCGCGGCGCGCAGTGCTCTCGGCAATCCCTCGCCGAGCCTGAGCAAATGGACATGACGCCATGAGCGAATCCGTCCGGCACTTCAGATCATTGCTCGGCGAAGCCGGCGTGGTCGATGGCGCCGTGGCTGGTGAAGCCGCCCGCAACAATTGGAGCAGGCTCGGCACACCAACCGCCCTGCTTCGCCCCGCATCTGCGTCAGAGGTTTCACAAATTTTGCGCTTTTGCCACGAGCGGGAAGTCCCTGTTGTTCCGTGGGGCGGAAAGACAGGACTTGTCGAAGGCGCGAATACCGATGGCGCGTTTGCGCTTTCCCTGGAGCGCATGAATCGCATCGAAGAGATCGATCCAGCCGGTGGCACCATGACTGTTGAAGCGGGCTGTATCCTGCAGAACGTGGCGGAGGCAGCCGAGGCAGTGGGATTGTTCTTTCCACTCGACCTCGGCGCACGCGGTTCCGCAACGATCGGCGGAAACATCTCGACAAATGCAGGCGGAAACCGCGTGATCCGTTACGGCATGACGCGGGAAATGGTGCTCGGCCTCGAAGCCGTATTGGCGGACGGAACGATTGTGAGTTCGCTCAACCGGCTGCTCAAAAACAATGCCGGCTATGATCTGAAACAGCTCTTCATCGGAACCGAAGGCACGCTTGGCATTATCACGCGCGCCGTGCTGCGGCTTCGGCCCAAGCCCGGCAGCAATGCCGTGGCACTTGCCGCAGTCGACAGGTTCGACGCTCTGCCCCGCCTGCTGCGCCACGTGGAGCGCGGATTGTCGGGCATGTTGTCAGCCTTCGAAGTGATGTGGGAGGATTTCTACCGACTTGTCACGACGCCACCCGCAAAGGGCCGCGCGCCACTGGAATATGGCCATCCCTACTACGTACTTATCGAACAGCTAGGCAATGACGAAGCGGCCGACATGATTCAGTTCGAACGGGTTCTCGGCGAAGCCATCGAGCAGGGCGTGATCGCGGACGCTGTGATCGCCAAATCCGAGGCGGAGCGCTCCGCGATTTGGTCGCTGCGCGACGATGTTGGGCAATGCGCGCGCCGCGGCCCGATCTTCACCTTCGATGTCAGTCTGCCAATCGTGGAAATGGAGAACTATATCGAAGCCGTGCACGCGGCGTTGCAGGCACGTTGGGCCGGCAAACAATCGCTCATGATTTTTGGGCACATGGGCGATTGCAATCTGCATTTCATCGTCGGCGTCGGCGATGCCGGGGCGCGACATGATGTCGAAGCCATCGTCTATGGTAATCTCGAAGGGCGATCGGGATCCGTCTCCGCAGAACACGGGATCGGTCTTGAGAAACGCCGCTATCTTCCACTTTCGCGCTCCGATGCCGAGATCGACCTGATGCGGCGGCTCAAGCGCGCGCTCGATCCACGCAATATCCTCAATCCGGGCAAGATTTTCGAACTCTGATCCGATGGGGAACCATGATAGGCGCGCCACTGTTTATCCGCTGGAGCGCGCGACGAAACCATGCTGGAGTGGCCGGCGTTTCGATACATCCAGCGGTTTGAGGAGTCCGGCGTGACCGGATTTGTCGTCGTCAATCCGAGGTCCGGCGGGGGGCGCACGGCGCGCGACTGGCCGCAGATCGAGCTCGCACTGCGATCGGCCTACCCGCATATGGAACTTGCGATGACCCAATCGCGGGGGGACGCAACCGCCTTGGTGCGCGACGCCCTGCGCGAGGGCTATCACGAAATCGTGGCAGTCGGCGGCGACGGCACAATCAACGAGGCGGTGAACGGGCTCTTCGATGCCGACGGCCCGATCATGCCCGACGCCGTGTTCGGCTTCATCAGCAGCGGCGCCGAAGGAAATTTTCGCAAGACCTTCGGACTGGCACCGGGTTATGTGGCCGCAATCGCGCGTCTGCGGCAGGCGCCGGTTCAACGGATCGATATCGGACGCCTCTCCTGCCTTTCGCTCGACGGAAAGAACATCGTCCGATATTTCGCGAATATAAGCTCGTTTGGATTCTCCGGCGCCGTGATGCGCGCCGCCGGCTGCGCGCATCTTTCAAAACTTTTCGGTAAACGTTTCGCGATCGCGTGTAGCAGCCTCCGTACCAAGCTGAGTTGGCGCGACCGCATGATCCGTCTACGGATCGATACGGAATATGACGAGATAATTCCCATCTCCACGGTCGCCGTCGCCAATGGTCAGTTTTTCGGCGACGGGCGTCGCGTTGCGCCGGAGGCCGTACCCAATGACGGCCTGTTCGACATCGTCGTAATGGGCGGTGTGGAGCGTGCACGTTCCGCCTCGGATACGCGAGAACTATTCAAAGACAGCCAAATGAAAAGCACTTCGGTGCGTGCTTTTCGTGGGCGCCGGATTATGGCGGTACCTGTCGCCGAAACGCGAGGCCGGCCCGTGCTTGTCGAGATCGATGGGGACTGCGCGGGCCGACTGCCTGCCACCTTCGAACTTTTGCCCCGCGCGCTCAACCTGCGCTGCTGAGCCTGACAGCGTCCGGCGGCCTAACAGCGAATGTATTGGGGATTGGCGCACCTATTCGGCACCGAAAAATGCCGCGTGACGGCGAATAATCAGAAATGCTATCCAAGATAAATATTTGTGACTGCGTAGTGCTCTCCTCGAATTCCGCGTGATGTATCTTCAATCTCTGTGGTCGATGTGCTAACTTGTATTGAGGCTGCAATGGGCGAGGAAAATGTCTGATAATTCTATACTCAAGGCTGCGCTGGCGACAGGCGTGGCGTTAGCCGCATTATCCTGCGCTGCGGCGGCCAAATCCCAGCCACCGAAGAAAGTGTCGCCGGAACAAATACTCTATTATTTTCAAGGCGGTACGGACGGCGGCCAGGCTAATAGCAATCTGGTTGCCGACCAGTCGGGAAACCTTTACGGCACCACCAAATATGGCGGCGATGTCAATTGCAGCTTCGCCCCTCGTACACCGCGCAAGCCGCCGCCGGTCGGGTGCGGCACCCTGTTCAAAGTTGCTTCGGACGGGACGGAAACCGTCCTTCATGCCTTTGGCAGCTACAACGGCGACGGCGTTTGGCCGATCGGCTATTTGAGCGCCGATTCCGCAGGCAACCTGTATGGAATGGCGAATGAATTCGGGACCATTTTCAAGGTTACCCCGGACGGCACCGAGAGCGTGCTTTATTCGTCGAATGGCAGTCTGGTCCCGTCTTCCAGCCTTTTGCCCGATTCACAGGGAAATCTGTATGGAGCGTCACAGGGCGGCGCAAAGGACGGCGACTGTGGCGCGGACGGCTGCGGATATATATTCCGTCTGGCGCCGAATGGCACGCTGACGACCGTGTACACGTTCACAGGCCCCGATGGCGCACTTCCGAGCGGCGCGCTGGCCATGGACAGCTCCGGCAATGTCTATGGCACCACAATGGATGGAGGCGCTCATGGCTGGGGTACCGTATTCGAATTGACGCCGAGCGGTACGGAGTCCGTGCTTTATTCCTTTGACGTGGGAAGCCAGCCCCAGTCCGGTGTAACCATTGATGCGCAAGGTAATTTGTACGGTGTGACTGCGAGCGGTGGTACCAACAACGACGGCTCCGTTTTCAAGGTGACGCCTGGTGGCACCGGAACGATTTTATATAGTTTTCTGGGACGTCCTGACGGTAACGAGCCCCTTGGGACGCCCGTCGTGGATGCGTCGGGCAATGTGTATGGGACGACTTATTTTGGCGGTGCCTACAATTTCGGAACCGCATTCAAAGTCGCTCCGAACGGTACGGAAACCGTCCTGTTCAATTTCAAGAAAAGATATGGCGATGACCTGACTTCAGGCGTCGTTCTGGATCAGTCGGGCAATGTTTATGGGACGACGATGTTTGGCGGGAACCAGAGCGGCAAAGGCAACGGCGTCGTATTCAAGCTGACGGAGTAGCGCAGCGCGTTCGCTTGTCATTCCCGCGGAAGCGGGAATGACAGCAAGCGATTCAACCTGAACGCAT
>DASXXW010000262.1:0-4128 GCA_036502865.1 Rhizomicrobium sp. | reverse complement strand
TGCGGCTACACCCACCAGAAGCATGGTCCGGACATAGGGGCCAGCTGATGCAGCGAGGCTTTGATGTCGCTTCTTCCGGGAGCCGCCGGATCGCGTGGCAGTGATTTTTTCTCCCTTCCGCTGGCCGAAGCTGACCCGCAGCTCGCCCGCGCGGTGCAGAGCGAATTTCGCCGCCAGCAGGACAATATCGAGCTCATCGCTTCGGAAAACATCGTGTCCCGTGCCGTCCTCGAGGCGCAAGGCACGGTACTGACAAACAAATATGCCGAGGGCTACCCCGGCCGCCGCTATTATGGCGGCTGCGAATATGTGGACATCGCCGAAGAACTCGCAATCGCCCGCGCGAAGGAATTGTTCGGCTGCGAATTTGCGAATGTGCAGCCGCATTCCGGAGCACAGGCCAATCAAGCCGTGTTTCTCGCATTACTCCAGCCGGGCGATACGTTCATGGGCCTGGCGCTCGACGCGGGCGGGCATCTGACGCATGGGTCGCCGGTGAATGAATCCGGCAAATGGTTTCGTCCGGTGTCTTACGGCGTGCGCCGTGAGGACCAGCTGATCGATATGGACGTGGTGGAAGCGCTCGCGAAGGAGCATCGCCCCAAGCTCATTATCGCAGGCGGCTCGGCCTATGCGCGTGTCTTCGATTTCCAGCGATTCCGGGCGATTGCGGATTCGGTCGGCGCGATTTTCATGGTCGACATGGCGCATTTCGCAGGTCTCGTTGCGGGAGGAGCGCATCCAAGCCCACTCGATCATGCCCATGTGGTCACGACGACGACACACAAGACGCTGCGCGGCCCACGAGGCGGCATGATCCTGAGCCGCGATCCCGAACTCGGCCGCAAGATCAATTCCGCGGTCTTTCCCGGTCTGCAGGGCGGTCCGCTGATGCATGTGATCGCCGCCAAGGCCGTAGCGTTCGGCGAAGCGCTCAAGCCGGAGTTTCGTGCTTATGCGCATGCCGTCGTGGAGAATGCGCGGGCTCTTGCGCAGACGCTGCAGGCGCGTGGGCTTGATATTGTCTCCGGAGGCACGGACACGCATCTGATGCTTGTCGATCTTCGGCCCAAAAAAGCGACCGGACGGGCCGCGGAGAAGGCGCTCGATCGCGCGCGCATCACCTGCAACAAAAATGCTATTCCGTTCGATACGGAGAAGCCTGCGATTACATCGGGAATTCGCCTCGGTACGCCTGCGGGGACGACGCGCGGCTTCGGCCAGGAAGAATTCCGCGAGATAGGTTCTTTGATCGTGGAGATCGTCGAGGCCGTTGCGCGTAGTGGCGGAGAAGGTGAGCCCGATTGCGAATCGCATGTGCGCAACCGGGTTGCCGAACTTTGCCGTGCCTTTCCGATCTATCGGCAGATGTCATCGGAGGCAGGTGCTCTTCGGTGATGGATAGGACTGATAATAATTACTAGAGGAGACGCCAGCGGTCATGCGCTGCCCGTTCTGCGGACACGACGACTCTCAGGTCAAGGACAGCCGTCCCAGCGAAGATAATTCCGCAATCCGCCGCCGCCGGCATTGTCCGGCTTGTGGCGGACGATTCACGACGTTCGAGCGCGTTCAATTGCGCGAATTGATTGTCGTCAAGAAAACCGGACGGCGCGAGCCGTTCCTGCGCGACAAGCTCGAGCGTTCGCTGTCCCATGCCTTGCGCAAACGGCCGGTGGAAGCAGAACGCATCGACCGGATGGTGACGGGCATCGTGCGACGCCTCGAAAGCATGGGTGAGAATGAAATTCCATCCAGTGTGATTGGTGAGCTGGTCATGCAGGCTCTCGCCAGCCTGGACAAGGTGGCTTATGTGCGTTTCGCGTCGGTCTATCGCAATTTCCGCGAGATGAAAGATTTCGAAGCCTTGATCGGCGAGATGGAAGGCGGCGACCGGGAGTAATCCCTTGCGGCCCACGATCGACAAGAACCACATGCGTCACGCCCTGCGACTGGCGCAGCGTGCGCTTGGACAAACGGCGCCCAATCCCGCCGTTGGATGCGTCATTGTCGCAAGTAACAACCGGATCGTCGGGCGCGGATGGACTGGACGGGGTGGCCGGCCTCACGCTGAAACGCGAGCACTCGCACAGGCCGGTGAATTGGCGCGGGGGGCAACGGCATACGTCACCCTCGAACCATGCTCGCATCACGGGCAGACGCCGCCTTGTGACGATGCGCTGGCGCAGGCCGGAATTTCGCGCGTCGTCGCCGCCACTATCGACCCTGATCTGCGCGTGAGTGGCCGCGGGTTGGAACGGCTCCGGAGTGCAGGTATCGAGGTTGTGGAAGGCGTTCTCGAATCCGAAGCCGTGGCCTTGAATGCCGGTTTTTTTCTGCGCATCCGCGAAAACCGGCCGCTTGTCACATTGAAGATTGCAGCCAGTGCAGACGGGCGGACGACAAGCGCAAGCGGCGAGAGCCGCTGGGTAACCGGCGAAGAAGCCCGCCAATTGGGGCATCTTCTGCGGGCAAGACATGATGCCATCGCCATCGGCGTCGAGACCGCTCTTGCAGACAATCCGTCACTGACATGCAGGCTGCCGGGACTTGAAGACCGTTCTCCGGTACGTGTCGTTCTGGACAGCCGTCTCAGATTGCCGCCGTCCTCGAAACTGGTGCAGACCGCCAAAGAGACGCCGACATGGGTGTTCACGGTTACAGAAGGCGGAGCGGAATTGCACGCATCCGGCGTAGAGGTTTTCGTTGTAGGGAAAGACGCGCGTGGCCGCCCCGATATCGCCACCGTTCTTCATGCGCTTGCCGAACGCGGCATGACCCGCTTGCTCGTCGAAGGTGGAGCGGGCGTTCATGCAAGTTTTATCGATCGCGGACTGGCGGACCGGCTGGAAATATTTCAGGCGCCCCGCATATTTGGTGCCGCGGGGCAGCCCGCCGTTGCGGCTTTGGCGGCGCTTGGGCTTGACGAAGTGCCGCGCTTCAACCGAGTGGGCATTCGGCAAACCGGCTGTGATCTTCTGGAAAGCTTTAACGCCACGCACTAAAAGACATCATGTTCACAGGAATTGTCACAGATATCGGCACTATCCGCCGCGTCGAGAAGCGGGGTGATACGCACATCTCGATCGCGACGCGTTACGCCGTCCCTGAAATCGGTATCGGCGCGTCGATTGCCTGTTCGGGCGTCTGCCTGACGGTGGTGGATAAGGGTTCATCCGACGATCCCTGGTTTGCCGTTACGGCTTCGGAAGAAACACTTTCCAAAACAAATCTCGGGCAATGGGATGTGGGACGGCGCGTGAATCTGGAGCGGCCCTTGCGTGTCGGCGATGAGTTGGGCGGCCACATCGTCACCGGTCACGTCGACGGCACCGCCAACATTCTAAGCATCTCGCCGGAGGGTGAATCCAAGCGCATCGCTTTTGAAATGCCGGCGAATTTCGCCCGTTACATCGCGCCCAAGGGATCGGTTGCGCTGGATGGTGTTTCACTGACCGTGAACGATGTCGACGGACGCCGTTTTGGTGTCAATCTGATCCCGCACACATTGCGTGTTACCACGCTCGGTATTGTACATGAGGGAGATCGCGTGAATTTCGAAATCGACGTGCTGGCGCGCTACGTAGCGCGGCTCGCCGGGCCGTAGAATGATGTTCCGTGACTATCTCTCGTCGATCGAGGAACTGATCGAAGAAGCGCGCAACGGGCGCATGTTCATTCTTGTCGACGCGGAAGATCGCGAGAATGAAGGCGATCTCGTGATTCCGGCACAGATGTGCACGCCGCAGGCCGTGAATTTCATGGCGAAATATGGCCGCGGGTTGATCTGTCTCGCGCTCACCCAGGAACGTGCGAATGCGTTGCACATTCCGATGATGACTCCCGCAAATGGTACACCGCATCAGACCGCCTTCACCGTTTCGATCGAGGCAAAAGAGGGTATCTCCACCGGAATATCGGCGCATGACCGTGCTCATACGATTTCCGTCGCTATCGATTCCACGAAGGGCCCCGCAGATATCGTCATGCCGGGTCATGTCTTTCCGCTGATCGCACGGCACGGCGGTGCACTGGTGCGCGCGGGCCATACTGAAGCCTCCGTCGATATCGCGCGGCTTGCCGGGCTCTATCCCGCCGGCGTGATCTGCGAAATCATGAATGACGACG
>DASXXW010000261.1:0-2499 GCA_036502865.1 Rhizomicrobium sp. | reverse complement strand
CATTATAGCGTCTGCAAGGTTGTTAACAAACGATTAGCATGGATGGACATGGATATGTTAGCGGCGCCCGGTTAATACCCGCTATATACCCGCGACTCTTGGCTCGAATTACGGCCGCCTTCGGCCGATAAGGATTTCAGGCGCGGAAACATGCCGGACAGCGTGGGCGGGCGGATACCGGAGGATCCCCTGCTTCCGCGCCGCCATTACCAAACGGAGTTACCAAACGAGCCGCGCGGTATCAGCAACTAGTTCCAGCTTCCGCCACTGATCGTCCATCGAGATCAGGTTTCCCGAGGCCACAGAGGCAAATCCGCACTGTGGGCTGAGGGCCAGGCTTTCTAAAGGAAGATAGCGGGCGGCTTCATCGATGCGCCGCCGTAATTCGTCCGCTGATTCCATGCGCGACTCTTTCGTTGTGACGAGGCCGAGCACGACCGTTTTGCCCCGGGGCACCAGGCGCAGCGGTTCGAATCCGCCGGAGCGCTCGGTATCGTATTCCAGGAGGAATCGATCGACGTTCAGCGTCTGGAACAGCTTTTCCGCGATCGCGTCGTATCCGCCTTCGGTGTACCATCGGCTCCGGCTGTTGCCCCGGCACACATGCAGCGCCACCGTGACGCCGTCGCGCGGCACGCCTTCGAGCGTGGCATTGTCGCTCGCAATCCCAATTTCCAACTCCTGATCCGGGTCCCGCCCGGCCTGCCGCATATTCGCGCGCTGGTGCGGGTCAAGATAGTGCGAATAATAAGGCGCATCGAATTGGATGTAGCGAACGCCTTCCGAGACCAGCCACTCGATTTCGTCTCGTGTGATCTCGACTAAATCGCGCAACAGGTCGGCGTGGGAAGGATAGTAGCGGTCCGTGATGCCGGGCTTATAGCTCGCAACCATAAAATTCGAAGGCGCGGGCAGCGTGATTTTGAAAGGGCCCTGAGCTTCTCTCTTCAGGAACGGCAGCTCATGAGCCGCCAGTTTGCGCGCCTTGCGGAGCCTTCCGCCCACCGCGTTCGCGGTGCTCGCCTCGGCGCCTCCGCCAGGGCCTTTCCAATCCAGCATCACCTTCTCGTGGACAAACCCTTCCACCGCATCTGCCATATCCGTAAGCCACGAACCGCGACGCATTTCGCCGTCAGTCAAAATGTCGATTCCAATGGAGCGTTGGCGTGCGAGAGCATCGCGGATCACCCGATCTTCGATGGCGCACAGTTCGTCCGGCGAGATCGGGCCGGCGCGCGCCTTCAGCAAATCCGGCGGCCGCAGCAGGCTGCCCACTTGTTCTGCACGGTAGGTCATAACAGGCAATTCTATAATCAAAGGAAGTGGGGAAGTTCTTCGTCCAAAATTTCGGCTGCCGCGCCACGCAGGCCGATGGCGCTGCTCTGGAATCGCTGCTTGCCGCCAAGGGCTTGGAATCGGCCGGCGAGCGCTCCGCAGCGGAACTGGTGATCCTGAACACCTGCACCGTCACGGCTTCGGCCGATGAAGATGTGCGGCAAACCATTCGCCGCGTGCATCGCGAAAATCCTGCCGCGCGCATCCTTGTCACCGGCTGCTACGCGCAGCGCGCGCCGGAAGAACTAGCCGCCATGCCGGGTGTCGAATGGGTGGTCGGCAACTCGCACAAACCGCAAATCGCCGAGCTCGTCACCTCCGCTCCTTACCACGGCAATATTCACGTGGGCGATATTTTCGCGCAGCACGATTTTCTGTCAGCTCCGGTGGAAGAAGCCGCCGGCGACCGCACTCGGCCTAACCTGAAAATCCAGGATGGCTGCAACAATCGCTGCTCATTCTGCATTATTCCTTTTGTGCGCGGCCGCAGCCGCAGCGCCCCTGCCGGGCAGGTTGTGGAACAAGTACGTGTTCTGGCGGAGCGCTACCGGGAGATCGTGCTCAGCGGGATTAACCTCGGCCGTTGGGGTAGAGAGGCGGGAAGCCGTATGCGTCTGGCGGACCTCATCCGGCTGCTGCTCGCCGAAACACGAGTCGAGCGCCTGCGCCTCAGTTCGATCGAGCCGATGGACCTGTCGGACGATTTGCTGGGTCTGGTAGCCTCCTCGCCTCGTATCGCCAAGCACGTGCACGCGCCGTTACAAACAGGTTCGGATCGCATCTTGAGGCGCATGCATCGCAAATACCGCCCGCGCCACTACGCCGATCGCGTCCTGAAATCGCGCGCGCTGATGCCAGACGCTGCCATCGGCGCTGACGTGATGACAGGCTTCCCTGGCGAAACCGAAGCTGATTTCGAAGAGAGCCGCCGCTTTATTGAGAGTTTGCCGTTCACGTACCTTCACGTGTTTACGTATTCGGAGCGCCCCGGCACTCCGGCGGCCGCGGCTGCGGATCAAGTCCCGATCCCTGTACGCAAAGAACGCAACCGCATCCTGCGCGAATTAGCCGCGGCCAAGAACCGCGAGTTCCGCGAGCGCATGATCGGGAAAACACTTTCCGCGGTGACCCTGCACGAGCCTGGCGTGGCGCTGACAGAGAACT
>DASXXW010000260.1:0-6753 GCA_036502865.1 Rhizomicrobium sp. | reverse complement strand
GCCCCCTCCACCGCTTCGCGGTCCCCCTCCCCCGCACTTCGTGCAGGGGAGGAAAGCATGACGCGGGCTTTTCCTCCCCCGGTTTGCGCCAGCAAATGGGGGAGGTGGCGAGGAGCGAAGCGACGAGCCGGAGGGGGCCATGCAGTTGTTTTATATGGTTTCCAAAAACTCCGACAGCACGCGGTTGAAAGCCGGCGGATTTTCCAGATTTGGAAGGTGGCCGACATTTGGAATGACTTCGAGCCGCGCGCCCTTGATCTGCCGCGCCATGGCTTCCACCACTCCAGGTGTCATCACACGATCCGCACCGCCAGCAAGAACGAGAGTCGGTTTGTCGATCTTCGGCACAATGGCCGTGCCGTCGAACGACAGAATGCAGCGCATGGAATCGCGATAGACATCGGGTGGAACGGCGCTGACCGACTCGATCGCAGCATCCTTAGCCGATTGCGGCGCGCCCGGTGCAAGCAGCTGGTCGAGCAGGCCCATCGCCATTTCGCGCATCGTCATGCCGCGATTGATCGGACCAACCCGCAGCTCCATGAATTCATTGGCACGCGCGCGCGCTGCTTCCAAAGCTTCGGGCGTTTCCGGCTGGGCCAGACCCGGGCTGGTGGCATAAAGACAGATGCTCGTGATGCGATCCGCCCGGTTGCGCAGGAATTCCTGCACCACCATTCCACCCATCGAATGACCAACCAGATGGATTCGTTTGTTTGGAAGCGAATCGAGCAGCAATTCGAGCGCATCGGCGAGAACGGGAAATGTCAGTTCCGGCACCGGCGGCGATCCGCCATAGCCCGGCATGTTCCAGGCAACGGCCGTGTAGCGATCCGAGAACGCTTCGAGTTGAAGCTCCCAGACCTTCGCACGTCCGCCAATGCCGTGGAGAAAAATAAGCGCATCGTCGCCCGATCCGCGTTTCAGATATGTCGGTGTCTGCATGTCGTGTCCTCCGGATACACAAAGACAATCATGGCGGAAGCAATTTGTCGAAGACTGCACGCGCCGAGTTTTGCAGGGCGGCGAGTTTTCTTTGCAAAGACGCGAAATCGTCGATGCCCGCGGCGCGGCAGAGCAGAGCCTTCATGCCGGGTGTGGCGCTCTCCGGATGAAACGCGCCCGTAACCGCCATGCGCTGGATCTGCAGAAGTGCGATTTGCAGCCGCGCTGCTTCCGTCAATGCGTCCGCGTCGGATGCTTCAAGAAATCCCACGTCGCGAAGGCGGGCGAGCGCAATGTGCGTATTCGGCTCCAGCAATTCCGGCGCCTGCCAGGCATGGCGCAGCAGCAGAAACTCCGCCGCAAATTCGATATCGACCAACCCGCCCGGCACAAACTTCAGATCCCACGATCCTTTTGCTGGAAACTGCATTTCCAGTTTTTGACGCATGTCGCGCACGTCATGCGCAAGCCGGGCCGCGTCCATTTTGCGGGTCAGCGACGTGCGAATGATGTCTTCGATTTTTCGCTTCAACAAATCCGGCCCAGCGATAACTCGGGCACGGGTGAGTGCAAGCCGTTCCCATGTCCAGGCATCGTCCGCATGATAACGCGCGAAGGATTCCAGGCTGACTGCCGCCGGCCCTTTATTGCCGGTAGGCCGCAGCCGCATATCCACTTCGTACAAACCGCCTTCTGCAGTTTGTACGGTGAGCGCCGCAATCAGCCTTTGCGCGAGTTTCGCGTAATAGACCATCGCCGGCATCGGGCGCGGGCCGGAAGATTGCTCGATGTGCGATGGCGTTTCGTAAACGAATATCAGATCGAGATCGGACGCCGATGTCATTTCGCGCCCGCCGAGCCGACCCATCGCGACGACGCAGAAAGAACCGCCTTCCACTTCACCCGCACTGGACGCGAGTTCCTGTTCAACTTTTTCCAGCAGTGCAGCGATCGTGCACTCGGCAATATCGGAAAAAATTTCGCCCGCCTGCGCCGTTGAAATACCGGTATCGATAAGTTGCACGCCGGCGCGGAAAGTCTGTTCGCGCACAAAGCGCCGCGCGATATCCAGCACCGCTTCGTGATCCGTCGCAGTCGCAAGCTGACGCGCCAGCAGGTCGCGAAGATCGCCATATAAAGGCTGCGCAAGAAAATCACGGTCGAGCAACACGTCGAGCATGGCGGGCGCACGCGCAAGATGTTCCGCCAGCCTCGGCGCGGACCCCATTACGCCGGCGACAAGCTGCAATAGATGCGGATTGGCAAGGAACAAAGAAAACAACTGAACGCCGGCAGGGAGGCGTGAAATGAAACGGTCGAACTGCGCAAAGGCACTGTCGGGATCGGCGGTATTCGCGAGCGCAGCGAGAATTGCCGGCATGAGACGTGTCAGCAATTCGCGCGCACGCGGACTCCGCGTGGCGCGGATGCGGCCGTGATGCCAGCCGCGAATCGCACCGGCGACATGTTGCGCATCGCGGAATCCCATCTCAGCAAGCGTGTCAAGAGTCTCGGGATCGTTTTCGACGCCCGTGAAAACAAGACTGCCGCCCGCTCCTCCGAGCGGAGCTTCTTTCTGGAACAGCTCTTCATAATAGCGTTGAACGCGCTCGAGATGCGCGACGAGTTCGATCCCGAACGATTCCGTGTCGGCGTAACCGGCGAAACAGGCGATATGTTCAAGTTCGACCGGATCTTCAGGCAAAGTGTGAGTTTGCTCGTCCTCGATCATCTGCAGGCGATGTTCGAGACGGCGCAAAAACCGATAGGACTCTGCGAGCTCGGCGCTTGTTTGGCCGGATACGAGCCCCCGCGCACGCAACGCTTCCAACGCATCAAGCGTGCGCCGCTCGCGTAGCGCCGGATCGCGGCCGCCCAATATCAGTTGTTGCGTCTGGGCAAAGAATTCAATTTCGCGGATTCCGCCGAGACCGAGCTTGATATTATGTCCGGCGACCGCGATAGCGCCATGGCCGCCATGTGCGTGGATCTGCCGTTTGATCGAATGGATGTCCTCGATCGCGGCGTAATCGAGATTGCGGCGCCAGATAAAGGGTTCGAGCCCTTTCAGAAAGGACGCCGCGGCGCTTCGATCGCCAGCGCAGGCGCGCGCCTTGATGAAAGCCGCGCGCTCCCAGTTCTGGCCCATCTCTTCATAGTAACGCTCCGCCGCTTCTGTAGAGACCGCGATCTGCGTGGCGCCCGCATCGGGCCGTAATCTCAAATCGATGCGGAAGACATAGCCGTCCATCGTGATTTCGCCGAGCATGTTCACAAGGCCCTTGACGACATCGACGGCAGCCGCCCGCACATCGGATTTCTTGCGGAAGGGAAACCGCTCCGCGTCGTAGAACACGATAAGATCGAGATCACTCGAATAGTTGAGTTCGAATGCTCCGCCCTTGCCCATGGCAAGAACAATCAAACCCGTGTCGGCTTCAAGGCTCGCGGGATCCTGCTCGGTCAAATTCGCCGCCTGTGCAGCGCGGCGCAGCAGAAACCTGAGCGCGCCGCCGACACTCGCATCGGCAAAGCGCGTCAATCTGTTTGTTACGACCTCGACATCCCAAATGCCGGCAATGTCGGCGAGCGCCGTGGCCAGCGCCATCTGCCTTTTGGCGCGCCGCAAGACAGCCATCGCCTCTGCGATGTCGGTCGCCGCGTGGACATTTTGTGCATCGGAAATCGCGCGCTCGACCACGACATCGGGACCGCGTTCCCAGATCTCGCGCAACACATCGCGCTCGCGCAGGCCCAAACGGCAGAGATAGGGGCTGTTACCAAAGGCGCTCGTCAGAACTGCGCGCGCGCCGTCGGGAATTCCCGCAACGCTGTCATCAAGGCTTTCGAAGATACGTTCCGCACGAGCCGCATCGAACACGCGCGGCAGGAATGGGCCACACGCCGCAAAAGCATCGGGCGCTGCTCCGGATTGAGTTGCGGCGATCATCATTCCACTGCAGAGCCGAGATTCGCTGGCCCCCGACTATAATCAATTTCGGGCGATGAGCTTCTGCGCGGTCGCCGTGATCTGCGGCGGGCCTGGTTGACGCCGCGTAGCCGCGGGAAACAACAGCGTCGCCTTCAGGCCCGGATGATTGTCGCCCAGCTCCAGCCTCGCGTCGTGCAGGCGTGCAACTGCTGCCACGAGGCTGAGCCCTAAGCCGGTGCCAGGCGAATGGCGGCTCGCCTCGAGCCGCACGAAACGATCAAGAACGCGGCCGCGATCTTCGGCCGGAATACCCGGCCCGGAATCCGCAACATTCAGGGCTATACCCGCGGGCGTGTGTTCCAGGGCAACGCTCACCCGTCCACCCTGCGGTGTATATTTGATCGCATTGTCGAGCAGATTTGCGAGCGCCTGGCTGACAAGGCTTGGATTACAGGCGACGACCGCGGAACCACTCGGCGGAATCGAAAGCGTGATTTCCTTATCGTCGGCCAACGGCGCGTAAAGTTCGGCCACGCCTTCCACGATCTGGCGCAGATCGACCTGTTCCATCGCTTCGCGCGATGCGCCGGCTTCGGCTTCCGCGATCAGCAACAGCGCATTGAAAGTGCCGATCAGGCGATCGGTTTCTTCGACGGCGGCTTCGATCTCCGCAGCACCCTCTCCCTGGTGTCCCATCGTGTTCAGCGCGCCTTCAAGCCTGTTACGCAGGCGATTGAGCGGCGTGCGCAGATCATGCGCGATGGAATCGGTGACTTCGCGCATGCCGCGCATGAGCCGCTCGGTGCGTTCCAACATGCGATTGAGATTGAGCGCCAGCGTGTCGAACTCGTCGCCGCTGCGTCCGAGCGGCACGCGCCGCGACAGATCGCCCGCCATGATCTCGCGGCTGGTCCGATTGATCGAATCGAGGCGGTTGAGAAAATTCCGGCTGATGAGAATACCGCCGAGCAAGCCCAACAACACCATCAGCAGCAACGTCCAGGGCAACGTCGTCGTGAAAAGTAGTTGCGTTTGATAACGTTCGGCGATGTCGCGCGCGACAAGGAGATAAAATCCGCCGGTCAGCGTAAATTCGCGTCCGCGGGCACGCCGATTTTCGTTCCGGCCGCCCACGCGGCGCTCGTAATCCAGTTCGACGATGTTGCCATCGATCCGCACAAGATCGGGCCAGGCATCAAGGTTGCCGACGATGGGATGCTTGTCGGAATCGGCAAGCAGATAGAGCGACGCTTCACCATGGGCGGAACGGGTCACGATCGCATTGGTGAGGCCGACCAACCCGAAGCGCTGATATCGCTCCGCGAGCGCGGAAATATCGGAATCCACCACCTGGTCCGTTTGCGCGTTCAGCGCACGCGCGGTGTACCAATAGGTAAAACCGACAATGGCGGTGGCCGAAATGGCGAAAATGGCCAGGTAGAGAGCGACAATCCGGAACGCAAGAGTGCGGAGTAACCTAGGCGCGCGCACGGATCATATAACCCGCGCCGCGAACGGTATGCAGCAGCGGAGCTTCGAACCCCTTGTCGATTTTCGCCCGGAGACGGGAGATGTGCACATCGATCACATTGGTTTGTGGGTCGAAATGATACTCCCAAACGCTTTCCAGAAGCATAGTCCTTGTGACCACCTGTCCGGCGTGCCGCATCAGATATTCGAGCAGCCGGAATTCGCGCGGCTGAAGATCGATGGCCGAACCGTTGCGCTTGGCGGTTCGCGTCAGGAGATCCAGCTCGAGATCCCCGACCAAGAGCTGTGTCTTGACCGAGGCAGGATGCCGGCGCCGCATCAAGGCGTCGACGCGCGCGAGCAACTCCGCGAAGGCGTAGGGCTTGGTGAGATAATCGTCGCCGCCGGCCTTGAGACCCTTCACGCGATCGTCGATCTCGGAAAGCGCGCTCAGGAACAATACCGGCATGGTGTTGCCATGTTCGCGGATCTCGGCGACGAGCTTCAGCCCGTCGAGCCCGGGCAGCATGCGATCGACGATGGCAACATCATATTGGCGGGACAGGGCCAGAGTGAGACCCACATCTCCGTCGGCCGCATCGTCCACGACATGTCCGGCTTCCCGGAGGCCGTTCACGAGGTAGCGCTGGGCTTCGAGATCGTCTTCAACGACGAGAATTCGCATTTGTAACTCCTATCGCCTCACAGAGGCGCCTTGACCGGACGTCAGGGTCCGCGCCGGCAGCAGCAACGGGGGGGATGGGGCCGCTACCGCCGGCGCGGGGGCCGGACGCCGCATGCCGAAGCAAGCTGCGTCCGGTACTTGGTAACCTTCGGTCCTATGCGATCTTCAACGCTACAAAACGCTGGCCGCTATTTCCGTCGATCAGCACGAGCACGCTCTTGCGGCCCGTCGCCTGCGCGCCGGCAACCTGGGCTTTGATCTCCTGCGGCGTATGTACGGTCTTGTTGGCGACCGACACGACCACTTCGCCCGCCTGAATTCCCTTGTCTGCAGCATCGCTCTCGGGATCGACGCGCGTGATCAGCACGCCGTTCACATGATCGTCGAGATTATAATTACGACGGACTTCCGGCGTGACGGCGGTCAGCCCGAGGCCCATCGCCTCTCCGGTGCTGGCATTTGTGCTGCTGTTCTGCTGCGGGCCGCCATCATTGGATGCAAGCTGTTCGTCTTTACGGGCGCCGATCGTAGCGGTGATCGTTTTCTGCTGGCCGCCTCGCGACAGGGTGAATGTCGCCTTGGCACCTGCGGGCAACGACGCAACGCGACGGGTGAGATCGCGCGAATCCTCAACCGACTTGCCGTTGATCGCCAGAACCACGTCGCCAGGCACGAAACCGGCTTTCGCTGCGGGACCACCGCCGACAACGGAAGCAACGAT
>DASXXW010000259.1:0-5132 GCA_036502865.1 Rhizomicrobium sp. | reverse complement strand
CTTCTCTCCCGAAGGCGGCGGCGATCCCCTGCTGTTCCAGCATCTGTTCTGGTTCTTTGGTCACCCCGAAGTGTACATCCTGATCCTGCCGGGCTTCGGCATGATCAGTCATGTCATCGCGACGTTCTCCAAGCGGCCGGTGTTTGGCTATCTCGGAATGGCCTACGCGATGGTCGCGATCGGCTTCATCGGCTTCATGGTGTGGGCGCACCACATGTACACGGTCGGCCTCTCGGTCGACACCAAGGCCTATTTCGTGTTCGCGACCATGGTCATCGCGGTGCCAACGGGCATCAAGGTGTTCTCCTGGATCGCTACGATGTGGGGCGGCTCGATCGAATTCAAAACACCCATGTTATGGGCAATGGGCTTCGTGCTTCTGTTCACGGTCGGCGGCGTCACCGGCGTCGTGCTGGCAAATGCCGGCGTCGATGTCGTGCTGCAGGACACCTATTATGTGGTGGCGCACTTCCACTACGTGCTCTCGCTCGGTGCCGTCTTTGCGATTTTCTCGGGCTGGTATTTCTGGTTCCCGAAAATCACGGGCTACACTTACAATGAAACGCTCGGAAAGCTTCATTTCTGGCTGATGTTCATCGGTGTGAACATCGCCTTCTTCCCGATGCATTTCCTTGGACTCGCGGGCATGCCGCGGCGCATCGCCGACTATCCCGATGCATATGCGGGCTGGAACTACGTGTCCTCGATCGGAGCGTTCATCGCCGGTTTCAGCATCATCGTTTTCCTGATCGCCATGGCGGAGGCGTTGATCGCCAAAAGACGGGCAGGGGATAATCCGTGGGGTGTTGGCGCCACCACGCTGGAATGGACGCTGCCGTCTCCGCCGCCGTTCCATTCCTACAACGAGTTGCCGCGCATCAAATGACGAGCGCAGCGACGACATTCAGCACGGGCGATCGCGCGGCAAGCGTGGGAGATTATTTCGCGCTGCTCAAGCCGCGCGTGATGTCGCTCGTGCTGTTCACCGCGCTCACCGGAATGCTCGTCGCGCCCGTCCATATCGATCCGTTCACAGGCTTTACGGCGCTTCTCTGTATCGCCATCGGCGCTGGCGCGTCCGGTGCGCTGAATATGGCCTATGATTCCGATATCGATCCGCTGATGGCGCGGACTGCGACCCGACCCATTCCCATGGGACGGATCTCGCGTGGTGATGCGCTCGGTTTTGGATGGACGCTGGCGGCAGGCTCTGTCGCGCTGATGGGCCTGTTCGTGAATCTGCTTTCCGCGTCTCTGCTGGCGTTTACGATCGGCTTCTATGTGTTCGTCTATACGCTCTGGCTCAAGCGCCGCACATCCCAGAACATCGTGATTGGTGGACTTGCGGGCGCTTTGCCTCCGGCAATCGGCTGGGCGTCGGCGACCAATAGTCTCGGTTTTGTGCCGCTTTTGCTCGTACTGATCATCTTCCTTTGGACGCCGCCGCATTTCTGGGCGCTGTCGCTGTTCCGTTCGCAGGATTATGCGCGCGCAGGCGTGCCGATGTTGCCAGTGGTCAGGGGCAAGTCCGCGACGCGGTGGCAGATCCTGATGTACACGCTTGTTCTCGTGCCGCTCGGCCTTGTGCCGGCCGTCATTGGGCTGGCTGGGCCGCTTTACACGGCCATGGCGTTGGCCTTCGGCGGATGGTTCGCGGTTGAGTCTGTCTATGTGCTTCGCGAAAAAGACGAAGTGCATGAGCCCGCCGCGCATCGCCTATTTGGAATCTCGATCCTTTATCTGTTTGTGCTGTTCGCGGGATTGCTGATCGAGCGACTGACGGGGTTGCCGCCGCTCACCGCACTTCATTTCGGGGGCTGGGCGTGAACCGATGGATGACGAGACGCGCGAGGCAAAGGAGCGGCGACGGCGCAACATCGCCATCGCTCTCGTGTTGGCGGGGCTCGTGGTCCTGTTCTTCGTAATGACAATGGTGCGCCTCAAGGGGCATGTGTTGAACTTCTTTCAGTGACAGAGGCGGATATGACGGACGGGCACGCTAAACATCACGATTATCATCTGGTCGATCCGAGTCCGTGGCCGGTTGTAGGCTCGTTCGGCGCCTTCACCATGCTGATCGGCGCCATCTTCTGGATGAACAGCGGCTACAAGAATTTCGGCGTCCCGCTGAACGGCCAGCCCTGGATTTTCATCATCGGCACATTCCTGGTGCTCTACACCATGGCCGGCTGGTGGCGCGACGTGATCAACGAATCCGTCGTGCGCGGCGATCACACACCCGTGGTGAAGCTGGGCCTGCGCTTTGGCATGGTGCTCTTCATCAGTTCCGAAGTGATGTTCTTCGTTGCCTGGTTCTGGGCTTATTTCAATGCTGCGCTGTTTCCGCATGATATTGGCCTTACCGGCTGGCCGCCGAGCGGCATCGTCACGCTGGATCCGTGGCATTTCCCGCTGCTCAACACGCTCATCCTTCTCACGTCCAGCTGTACCGTGACGTGGGCGCACCACGCCGTTCAGCATGGCGACCGCAAGGGTTCGATCGAAGGCCTGATGGTCACGGTCGGCCTCGCAATGTGTTTCACCGCCGTCCAGGCATTCGAATACACGCACGCGCCTTTCACCTTCGGTTTCAATCATCTCGCTTTGCTGCCTTTCACCGATCCGGCGCATATTTCGCTCGCCGCAGGCGTGGGCAATTTCCAGGCGATTTATGGTTCCACGTTCTTCATGGCGACCGGCTTCCATGGCTGCCATGTGATCATCGGAACGATCTTCCTGGCTGTTTGCCTTTATCGTGCGATCGCCGGCCAGTTCACGCCGGAGCGCCATTTCGGCTTCGAAGCAGCCGCATGGTACTGGCATTTCGTCGACACGGTCTGGCTGTTTCTGTTCTTCTGCATCTATGTGTGGGGTGCGGCCGCCGTTACCGAGTGGGCTGGATGACGGGCTCCGCGCCCTCAGTCGTTACATCCGCACTCTTTGGCCGCTGCCCGCGTTGCGGGGAAGGACCTTTATTCTCGGGTTATCTGCGCATTGCGCCGCGTTGCCCGAATTGTGCGCTCGACTATGCGATGTTCGATGTGGGTGACGGGGCTTCGGTATTCGTCGTCCTGATCGCAGGGTTCCTTGTTGTCGGCGCTGCACTTACCGTCGAGATCTCCTGGTCGCCACCCTACTGGGTGCATGCGGTACTCTGGCTGCCGGCTATCGCGATCCTGACATTGGGTGGGCTTCGTCTGGTGAAATCCACGCTCATGGTGCTGCAATACAAACACCAGGCGCATGAGGGCCGGATTGCGGAGTAATCATGGGCGGGTGTGAACGGTGACACTGCGCTTTCGTCCCCTGATCGGGTTCACTTTGCTTTGCCTGCCCATGTTCGTGCTGCTTATCGGACTAGGCATGTGGCAACTCCAGCGGCTGCACTGGAAGCTCGGACTCATTGCCGAGATGACACACAACATGGCCGCCGCGCCGATCAGCCTTGACGCCGCACTCGCGCTGGGGGCCGATGCGCAATACCGGCCCGTCACGCTGACAGGCCAGTTTGAAAACTCCAGGGAAGTCTATGTCTTCACCACCGGACCGCAGGGCGTGCCCGTCTATCACGTGTTGACGCCGCTCGCGCTTACCGATGGCCGCGTGATGATGGTTGATCGTGGTTTCGTGCCGACGACACTACGCAATCCATCATCCCGCCCCGGCAGCGAGCCACAGGGCCACGTTGTTATCACGGCTATCTGGCGCATGCCCGACGTCCCAGGACCGTTTACGCCACGGCCGGATATGAAACACCGGGTCTGGTTTGCGCGGGACATTGCAGGCATCGCGCGCGCGGAGAATCTCAAGCTGGCGGCGCCCGCAATCCTTGAAGCGACGGCGGCCACGAACAAACAACCCTGGCCGAAAGGCGGGCAAACGCGAGTCGATCTGCCGAATGATCACCTGCAATATGCGTTGACCTGGTTCATGCTCGCAGCGGTACTCGTCGTTATTTATTTCGTCTTTCACCACGCGCACGGTCGGTTGGAAATTGCTGCGGGTCGAAAGTCGCACCGGGCGGGAGGCTGAATCGCGATGCGCTATATCAGTACCCGCGGAGGCACGTCGTCGTTGTCTTTTTCCGACGTGCTGGTCGGCGCGCTTGCGCGAGACGGCGGCCTTTTCATGCCCGAGACATGGCCGCAGGACACCGGCGCAATAAATGCGCGCGGGTACACGGCGACGGCGTTGCAGGTTGCGACCTTATTCGCACGTGAGTGTTTTTCTGCAGCGGAACTCGAACAGGACATAAAGTCCGCATACGCGTCGTTCGACGGCCCGGACATAGCGCCGTTGGTCGAACTGGAAGCAGGTCTCTACCTTCTCGAACTGTTTCACGGCCCGACGCTCGCGTTCAAAGACATCGCCATGCAGCTTCTTGCCCGTCTGATGTCGCGCGAACTGGGGCGCCGGAATGCGCGCGCCACCATTCTGGTTGCTACTTCAGGCGACACGGGATCCGCCGCGATCGCGGCCTTCGGCGGATTGCCGCAATTCGATGTGTTCGTTTTGTATCCCAAAGGCCGCGTGAGTGACGTGCAGCGGCGCCAGATGACGACTTCGGCGTACGAGAACGTCCACAACATCGCGCTCGAAGGAACGTTCGATGACACACAGGCGCTGGTGAAGGTGCTTTTCGGCGATAAGGAATTCGCTGCCGCGCATGCACTCACGGCAGTCAACTCGATCAATTTTGTCCGCATCATCGCGCAGAGTGTTTATTACTTCACTGCGACTGCAAAGCTCGGCCGGGCCGCCCGCTTTGTTGTGCCGACGGGAAATTTCGGGGACATCTTCGCAGGCGAAGCCGCCGCGCGAATGGGTCTTGCGATCGCGGGTCTGGTTGCCGCGACGAATGCCAATGACATTCTGGTCCGCGCCTTGAATGAGGGCATCTATACCGCCCACGATGCGCGCGCCACGCTTAGTCCGTCGATGGATATTCAAGTTGCCAGCAATTTCGAACGGGGTCTGTTCGAAGCCTCGGACCGCAACCATCACTGGCTCACTGAAGCCATGACGGATTTTGCGCGCACGCAAGAACTCGTGATTCCGGCGGCTACGCTTACGGCGCTTCAAAAGCGCTACCACGCCGAATCGATTTCGGATGACGAGACGCTGCAGACCAT
>DASXXW010000258.1:0-8202 GCA_036502865.1 Rhizomicrobium sp. | reverse complement strand
ATTCAGGATCGTGTTCGGATTGACGTTGGTCGGCCCGTTTGAGTTGAACTGCGCGTAATTGACGAAACCGTCGATCCCGTCGCTGCCGATATTGTTCTTTCCATAAAGATCGAACTCGTCGCGGAAGCGGAAGTCGCCGTTCAACGAAATCCGTTTGACCCAGGACGGCAGCGCGTTCGGCTGCGCCCAATTCTCGGCCTTGGCTTCCTTGAGAACTTCCGCCTTCACCTCGTCGCGTATCTGGTTACGGACGATCTGCGGCACATAGGGAACGCGCACCACGCCGGGCGCGGGCGGCGGCAAATCGGGCCGCTCGGCGGGAATTGGAACGGGGGCCGCGGCGACAGTCGCTTTCGCGGCCTTTGCCTGGGCCGCTTCCTGCTCGGCTTCCTTGATCAGAGCATTGGCGCTTTGTTGCGTAATAACTTTCTGTTTCACCAACAGCCGGATCAGGTTGGACATCGCGCTTTGCGAAGGCCCGCCATCCGTCTGTGCGTCGGCCGGAACTGCGCCAATACACAGCGCGGCGACAGCAACCCCCGCTGCCAATTTCCCCCGCAAACCAAGTCCAATCATCACACCAAGCCCCTGTTACAAAAGTTGCGCGCCCCGTCGGGGTTATGCGCGGCGCCGCCCTTCGATGCGGACGCGTTGTGGAAATTGCAGATCGGATGGCGGCGGCTCATCCAGCGCCGGCATATCCTGAAGCGTGGCGACGAGATCCTGGTCGATCTTGGAATCGCCCGTCGATTTCAGGACAGAGGCGCGGGTCACATGCCCGTTGGCATCGACCCATACGGCCATATCCGCCGTGAAAACGAGATGATTGACGCGGTCATTGTTCTGGACCGACTGCTGCAAGGCCGTACCCAAATAGCGCGAGTAATTACCGTCGTTGAGCCCGCCGCCGGAACCGACATTGCCGTCACCGCTACCGGCCTGGATACCGAACGCATCGCTTCCGGCCTGTGCTGGCCCCGCTTCGGTAATCGTCTTGGGCGCAGAATTGGTTTCTTTGGGCTGAGAGACCTGTTTGGGCTGCTCCTCAACTTTCTTCTCCGGCTCCGGCTGTTGTTTGGGCGGCGGAGGCGGTGGAGGCGGCGGCAAACTTGCAATGAGCGTCGGCAGCGGCGGTGCTTCGCGCCGGATACCTGCCGTATCGTGCAGGAAATAGAGGACCAGCCCGCCAATCGCGAGCAGGATCGCGCCCGGAATAGAGAACGTCTTGAGACGCGAGGTCCAATCTTCTTTGTATTCTTCCGCAAATCCCGACATGGCTTCAGCCCTGCTGTTTGCCGGTCACCAGACCGACATGAGGAAGATCGATACGGCGAAGGAGATCGAGCACCTCCATCACCTTCTGGTACTGCACAGTCGCGTCACCCTTCACGATGACCGGAAAATCCGGCGTAAGCGCCTTCTGTGTTCTGAGGCGTGTTTCGAGTTCCGGCAATGTCACAGGATAAGCATCCAGAAAAACCTGGCCGGTATTATTGATCGTGATCGCCTTTGTTTGCGGCTTGGCGAGACTGACGGTCGCGCTGGCCTTGGGCAGATCGACCTTGATTCCCTGAACCGACGCAGTGGTGAGAATGATGAAGATGATGAGAAGCACGTAAGCCAGATCGAGCATCGGCGTGATGTTGATGTCGTCATAGGGTTTCTCGTCGTCCTGGACCTGCATGTTCCCGAACTCCTATTCCGCCGCGCGCGCGTATTCGTGCGCACCGTAAAGCTCGGCCAGGCGTGTGATGAATTCGTCGACAAACACCTGCATGTTTGCGGATACGTTCTTGTTGCGGATGACGAGGTAATTATATCCGAACAGAGCCGGGATGGCCACGCCGAGACCGGCCACAGTCGCGAGCAGCGCCGCGGAAATACCCGGCGCGATGGCGTTCACGTTTACATCGCCCGATGCTGCAATCGCGGCGAATGTGATCATCACGCCCACTACCGTGCCCAACAGGCCGAGGAACGGACCGCCCGAGATGGAGATCGTGAGCAACACCATCGAACGCGACAATCGTTGATTCTCGCGCACCATGGACGCGTCCATGATCGCCCGGATGACTTCGATGGCTTCCGTATTGAGCACGAGCGGACGGCCCGAGCTTGTGCGGCGGTGTATTTCATCGGACGCCGCGTGATAAATGCGCCAGATAGACGATTGCGCCATCCGTTTACGATCGCGGTCGCTGGTCTTGGACGGGTCGGATCGAATGCTGCGAATGGCAAGCGGATCGCCGCCCTGCTCCCGGAAGAGCTTGACGAAGGCGTCGTTGGCTTTGTCGACTGTTCCTACATAGCTCGCCTTGCTGAACATGACGAACCAGGAAATGACTGCCATGACGCCGAGAATGCTGATGATGACCCACGCATCGACGGTCACCGATTTGACGATGATGCCGAAATAACCGAACCCAAATCCCGCCTGCTTCTCATCGGCCCCATACGCGACCAGCCGCGAATCCGCACCCTGGCTCATCACATCCGCACGGATGAGCGCGGCGCTGCGTGCGACCTTCGACAACCTGATTTCATCCATCTCGCCGCTGAATGCCGTGGCGGGTGACGGAAGTGTTTCAGCCTGCGGAACACCACCGAAACCTGTGACGCTGTTCAGAGCGGGAAGTGAGCCTGCCGCCGTAGCTACGCTCTTACCATTGACATAAAGCGTGAGCGCTTTGCCGTCCGCAGTGAACGCGATATGCGTCCACTGTCCCTTGGCAATTGCTTGCGGCGCGGCAACGCGAACGGCTCCGGCGCCCTGTATCTCGGCGAAAGGTGTCCCCGAATCCAGCCCGATCAAAAGTGCGGAGCCGTTGTCGGCGCGGGCATAGAGTATCTGCCGCGGTCCCGGCGCATCCGTTTTGACCCAGGCGCTGAACGAAAAATTTCCACCGGCTGCGATGGCCAGGGACGGGCTCGCCGGCACAGTAACAGGCGCGGGGCCCGCGAAGCGCGCGCCCTTGCCGATCACGGCGCCATCATCGATTCCGGCCGGTGCGTTCTGCGCGTTGTTTGCGTAGGCCGTCTTGTCCTTCGGTGGGGCGCCCGCGCCTTCGTCGAAGTGATAGACGAGCGTGTAGTCCGCATCGAAGGTTCCGGCGGCATCCCCGGCCACGGGAGCTTTTTTGTTCGCGTAGTAGAGCCAGATTTGCTTCGCCGAACCGGCGGGAAAATCCGGAATATCGACCCAGACCGCCGCTACACCCAGAAGCGGATCAAATTGTTCGATGTGAAAGGGAAGCGGGGTCTTGTCGTCGGAGTTGACGAACCGCAGATCATTGCCGTTGTCTTGCGCATCGCTGAAACTGAAATTGCCGGTATGCAAACGCACAAGAACAGGCACGCGGCCCGCGGCTTGCGAGATATTGGCGCCCTTTGGCGTGGTGTCGATGGTGACCTGCTTGCGGTAGGACCAATCGGTCTGCCACCAGGCGAGCGCCTGTGTCGGAGCGAGGGCGAGCAGCGCGAGCAGCAGCCAGCCGCGGCGCCACCCGAAGCGTCGCATCGATGCGATGAATGCCGGTTTCGTCACGTTACATCTCCGATTTGACGCTGAAAGTGAGGCGCGGTTTTCGCGCGGGTGTGGCTGGCCCGCTGCGCAAAGGCAGGCCGACATCGATGATACCTGTCAGGTGACCAAGCGCGCCGATGCGCATGCCCGCACCGATACTCTCCAGCGTGAATGTATCGGTCTGTCCGGGTAGCGCGCCCAATATCCAGACATGAGCAAGATCGGCGAAACCATAGACGCGCCAATCATCGATCGACGACATGTCCAGGTACGGCGAAATAAACTTCGTCAGCGACGGGCTGCGCAATTCGTTTGATTCGAGAATGCCGTCATCGCCGATCGCTTCGGACTGCAGATAACCGCGCACGGACGTGAGACCGCCGGCCGCGAATTGCTCGCTGGAAAGAAGCGGCTGGTCTGCGAGTTGTCCGGCGAAGTGGAAGACGCCAATCGTATCGAATGGAAGATGCTGGGTGTAGGTAATGTCTTCATTCAGGTGGATGAAATTACCGGTCGCGAACGCGCGGTTGTTCTCGAATTCCGCAGGCGGGCTTCCCAGGCCGCGCGTGCCCAGCACGATGGATGTTTGGGACGCCACTTCCACATTCGGCGTGCCCCAGTTCAAATTATAGGCGGCGGTAACCGGCCAGTAATCGACATTCGTATCGGAACCGCTCGTTCCGAATGTAATTCCTTCAAGGAAATGCTTGAAATCGACGCCGAAATTGAGCGTCTCCGAGAAATCGTCGAAGGATGGGAGCTGCAATACGCCGCGCACCCCGACAGTATAGCCGTCGCCAAGTACGTTGGTTCCGCCAAGCGTGTTCACGTCACTGTTCGACTGATAACCGTAAGCCAGGATGTTCCACGGGCTGTCCCAGACCGGTGCGAGATACGAGCCCGAAAATACTTGGCCACTGTGAACATTTTCCGGCGCCCGCAGAAAGGTGAAGGAAGCGCTCTGCCCCATCTGCCAAAGGTCGTCGTAATGAACGGTCGCAACGGCGCGCAGCGGATCGGTGTTGGGACTGTGATCGTTATTGACTTCCGCTGAGGCATGCAGTGGCAGCGTGTCCGTGACATGGAGATCGACATCGATCGTGCCTGGAACTTGACCGGGCTTCAGAATGGGTGTCACCCGTCGGTCGGGCTGACGGTTGACATCGTTCAGTTCGTTCTGGGCTTCTTGGATATTCGGCACATTACCGGGCGCCAGCGCGGGAACTTGCGATTTGATGGTGCTCGGCAAGTAATAATGCGAACCAACGACGCGCAGGCGGCCGACCGGCGCTTCAACTACATGAAGTTTGACGATGCCGTTGGTCACGGTCTGGGGCGGTATCTCCACCACCACCGATTGATAGCCGCGCGATTGATAGGCCTGCTCGAGTGCCTTGCGCGCGGCTTCAACATCGTCACGCGTCCGCTGCGGACCGAGAAACGGATAAACCGCCGAGTCGACGGCTTCCTCGTTCAGGATCGTGTTGCCGTCCACGTCATAGGCATCGATGTCGACACGGCGCTCGGGCGGAGCCGGCTCGGCCGCTTTCGCGGGTGCATTGGACGAACCCGGCGAAGGGGCGTTGGCAGGAGATGCAGCGGCGGAAGCGGCGGCATTTGGCGCGGCGGCTGGTGTTGTTGGTGTCTGTTCGGCGCGCGCGGAAGGACTTAACGCAAGCACGGCGAACGCGACGCACATTGCTGCGCGCGCAGAACGCCCGACAAAAGCCGGCAATATCTCAGCTTTTTCCAACACAACCCGCCACGCCCCGAGAGCCCCGGATTTCTCTCCGAGCGCGCTCCAACTAAACGCCTATCCAAGTCGATTAACAGTTTTATGACAGTTTTAACGATGTCTTTTGGCCGAATTATACCTCAGATACCCTAAACACTACTAACTCTATGTGTCAATTCAAAAATTTTCGCTTCGGCATTGACGGGAAGCGATGCGCGCGCCCTTGCCCATTTCGGGCCGTCCGCACGAGCCAACGCATGCATTAACCAACAGAGTCCGCTCCGCTTCGCAAAAAGTTCACACGAGCGTCACGGCCGCGTTGAAAAACGGCCTTACCGCATCCCCGCTTGCGCGGGCATGGGCACAGGTGGGCAGGTCGCCGAATCCACCGACCGCCAGATGAGTTCGGTAACAGGTAGATGTACCGTAGTAAACTGCGAGTATAGTTCGACTTAGCTTCAATGGTATTGCAGTAATCGACGATCGGAATGCTTATTTCCGGCATTAGTTTACTATACTCACAAATATTCGATCGCGTGAAGTTTTGTTGAATTCTTTGGCGCCGGGATTGCCGAAGAATAAAATTACGTTATGGTCGAGTCGTATCTGTATTGCAGCAGACAAGAAAGCTTTCGGCTTGTTGTTTTGTTAGTTCACGGAAATCCACCGTTGACGACGGCTGAAGGTAAGAGGTGGGAAGAACACGCATACCAGTTAACGGGGCGAGTCACCGACTGCGCATCCGAACAACAATTCAGCATTTTCTACCAACCAAAGGAGACGGACTGACATGAACAACTTCCATCGTCATTTGCTGGCGACCGCCTGCCTTGCCGTTTTGGGCACGGCCGGAATGGTTTCCGGCGCCAACGCCGCCACGACTTGCAATGGCGACACGAATTGCAGCCTCGGCACGCAGCCCTACGCGTTCGGCGCGAACGACATCTACGGCGCCGGCTCCTCGCTGCTCGCCCCATACTGGCGCCAGATCAGCGATTGCTACGGTTCGCCAGCCGACCTTATCACCAAAGGTACGCCGCCGACCTTCGTCGACGAACTTTTCATCAATTTCACGAAGACCGGCGCGCAGAATTGCGCCACGACGCAGATCAATCCTTCCGAAACCACCTGGTACATTTCGACGGGTTCGGGCAGCGGCATTCTCGGCGTGTTCAGCCACGATCCGGTCAGCTTCTGGGGCCCGGTCAACGAAGCCAGCGGCAACCAGTTTTTCCCGGAAGTGTTCTACGGCGCGTCTGACGCGGGCCTGGGCAGCACGGACGTGGCTGCCTACAACAATGGCGGCGCGTACACGCAGGGCAGCACGACGATCAATATCGCGGCGCCCGGCGCACAGTCATGCGCTAATGGTGAGCAGGGCGGCATCTACCCGAATCCGGCCCAGTGCTATGGCCCGCTGATCCAGTTCCCGCTCTCGATCGACCCGATTGCTATCTTCTATGCCAATGGCGGCATCTATGAGAAGCAGACGGGCGCGAAGGTCAAGGAAGTCGATTTCCACTTTAACGTCCAAGGTGGTTCGAAATACGGCGGCCTGCGGCTGAGCGCAAATTCGCTTTGCGGCATCTTCAACGGCAAGATCACCAACTGGAACGATCCGTCATTGACGGCCGACAACCAGGGCAAGTCGCTTGCGGATCCGAACGATCCGACATTCCAGCAGACTGGCACTTTCAGCGTGCCCCTCATCCCGGTTGCGCGTAGCGACAGCTCGGGAACGACCGCCATCACCACGCGCCATCTGGCCAATATCTGCCAAGGCTACACCGGCAACGTGTACACCACCGGCGCGACCACTCTGCAGTCGGCGGGTGCAGGCTCCCTCATTGGTCAGACCTACAATGTCAACAACAACAACTGGCCGGGCGTTGATACGGCTGGCTTGATCACCTTGGCGCCGAACAGCTCAGGCGTGGCCCAATATGTTGCCTTTACGCAGTCTTCGACTGGCAAGGGCAAACAGTGCTCCAAAGGAACTGTGCAGCTCGCGAACTATAGCGATTGCATCCAGCAGGGTCGCGTGGGTTATGTCGGCGCGGACTACGTGTTGCCCTACGTTTCCATTAGCCAGACCAACTCCTACAACCTGTTTGCAGCCGCTCCTCAGAACGAAAAGGGTGACTATGTTGCACCCTCGCCGGCCGCAGCGCTTCTCGCCTTCGGCGGCAATACGCTCCCGCCGCAGACCGCAAGCAACGGCAAGTATTGTGCAACCTGCACGACAAACGGCCTGCGCAACGATCCGACGGCATGGGTCCAGAGCAACGATCCGTTCGCGAACTCGCTCGCCAATCCCACCGAATCGGGCGCTTACTCCATCGTCGGCACGACCAACTATCTGGGCTATAGCTGCTATGCCAGCCAGGCGGCGCTGTCGAACCTGACGGGTCAGATCAGCTACCTCGAAACAGCCAAGATCAACACCAACAAGAAGGGCTCTCTTGGCGAAGCGGGACTTTCTCCGCTTCCCAAGGCCTGGAACAAGGCCATCAACGACGCCTTCGTCCTGAACACGGACAAGCTCGGCCTGCAGATCAGCGTGGCTGCCAAGAGCGGCACCACGGCGGCCTGTGAAGCCGTGGCCAATAATGGCGGCGGCGCATAAGCCTTATCTGCATCTGACATACCGGGCGGCCCCGTTCATCGGGGCCGCTCTTTTTTTAACCCTATTCTTTAGCTCTTCTAAAGTGTTCTTAAAAACGATTTGACTCCTTAACACTACGGAGTCAGTATACATTACAGGTTAGCGGGTTATGGTAAGGGGTTTCCGTTTCCAATCTGCCCGCCCCGACAACCAGAGGAGATTATTTCAATGTTGAATCTCAGAACCCTGGCGCTTGCTTCGGCGTGCGCCTGGATAGCGGGCGGTACGGCATTCGCGCCGGACGCGATGGCGTTAGAGGGCAAAACGATAAAGAATTAC
>DASXXW010000257.1:0-8120 GCA_036502865.1 Rhizomicrobium sp. | reverse complement strand
GCTGTTAAGGGTTTTTATCGAGCGATTGGGCGCGCGCGAGATGCATCTTCAGTGTAGGAAGGGTTTTCCGGGCCCAAACACGCAGGTGAAGGTTCTTCCCGTGATGGGCGTACTCTTCGAACAAATCCACCGCGTCCTTATGTCCGCTCACCTGCGCGCTCATATAGTCGGAATCAAAATCCTTGCCTTTTTCGCGGCCAAGCTTGTCGAGCGTATCGGCGTGCGACTGATCGATCAAATCATTGGTCTTGTGCTTGCCATCCGGGCCCGGTGCGATCTTGGATTCGATATCGGCCTTTGTCATACCCGAACCAACAAGCAGGTGATCAGTGGTCAGCGTATGATCGCGGATCATGAGCTTCGCAAATTCTTTGACTTTGGGATTGTCAGATTGGCCCAGCGCGATTTTCGATGAGGAAATTTCAAAGGCATCGCTTGCCATCGCCTGATGCCTGAATTCGTCGGTAGTCGGCGTGGCGAGCGCTGCGCTTGCAAATAAAACAGATAACGCAAAACCGGATGCGAATTGCAATTTCATGGAACCCTCCCGTCACTATTATGACAACGCCATCGATCGGAGGGAGTTCCTTCAGGCGACCAAAGCAACTCTTATTTGCTCCTCTTACGCGAGCTACGCTCGCCTTACGAAAAGCAGAATGACGAGAACCAGCAGGAGCAGTCCGATGCCTCCACCAGGATAATAACCCCAGCCGCTGCTATAGGGCCACAGAGGCAGCGCGCCGATCAGAAGCAGAATCAGGATAATCAGCAATATCAGGCGCATGGGTGCCTCTTATGATTATTCTCACCACGCCGGAACGGGCAGAAATAACAAAAGTTCCGTGCCCCCTTGCCGCCACGAAGTCACAATTTACGATTGGCAGGATCAACGCATGAAAAAAGCGCCGGCGGATTGGCCACCGGCGCCAAATTCGTGCCGCGGCCGGATGGCGGCGGCCCTCTATGCCGACAACGTCATGTGGTATCGAGCGGAAGGAGCCTGGCCGTCGAAGCATCTACGCCGATATAGGCAAATATGTCCTTGAGCTCCGTGATAGAATTAGCCTGCGAGGTGCACGTCGCGTCGCCGCCCGACGTGTCCGAGAAATATTTGGTCGGATCCGAGGCGATCTGCTGCATGGTGGAGCAGGAGGAAATAGCGGGGGAGTCTGTCGTGCAATCGCTGGGGTTGGTCGATGTCGTGGATCCGTAGGAAATCGAATACACCGAGGTACCGGCGGCGGTAGCAGCCCGTGCAGCCGTGATCGCCTCATGACACTGGTTGTTGACTTCGCTGGACGGCATGTTCGACGAGCTTGCATTCGCCGCGCCGTCGCTGAGGAGAATAAGTACTTTGCGTGCCGTGGGCCGTCCGCTGTTTGCGAGCGCCGCCTGGGCCTGGTTGATGGCATCGGCAAAGAAAGTCCCCACGCCGCCTACAGCAGAGAGGCCCTGCGTGCAGCCTGATCCGCCACCGCGCGCCGCAATCACCAGGTTCGAACTGGTGCTCAAATTGGCAGCGCTGTCCGAGGCCCGAAAATCGCTTGCAAAAGGCACGATTTGATAGGCGGGGCTGTTCGAATATTTGGCGATGGCGGGTGCCGAACTCGAGCAATCGGTATCATACTGCGTCTGGTTCGGCTGCAACCCGGGGAATACCATCAATCCGACGCGATCGATAGGATTGGCGACGTTGCCATTTGTCGTTGACCCGCAGCTTGAAAGGGTCGCGGAACAGGGAGCAAGTTCGGCAAGAAGCGTGCGCACGCCGTTAAGCGCGCATTGCTCTCGCGTTGCACTGCCTGTCACTACGAGGCAAAGGGCATCAATGTTGTTCATGGAAGCGGTCGTATCGAGAAGTATCTCGACGTCGACCGGCTGTGCCGTGCCACCCCGCGCACTGGCGAGCGCCGAAGCCGAAATATTCCAGCTACTCAGCCCGAAAAGCCTGGCAAAAAACGTCGGTACGACTGCATTCTGGGTGACCATGATGGCATTTGCCTTGTCAGGTCCGTTGCAGGATACGCCTGTGCTTTGCAAACATTTCATTGTCGGATAACCCGACGCCATCGATACGCTCTGGCCGAAATTGTTGAGGCTATTCGTGCCGGAAGAACTGTATTGGGTTGCCGTCCCGACGGCTGTACCTCCTGGACCGACATTGATCATCTCGGCGCCGGCGAGCGCGGCGGCGTCCGTGCTGGTCTGGAGTTTATCGTGACAATAAAAGACGTACCCGAAGTCCACACCGAGGCCGACCATTCCGAGCAGGAGGGTCGCGCACAATCCTGCTACTATCGAAACAGCCCCTTTGTCGTTCCGCCCAAACCGGCAGAGCAACTTTCCCGATTTCGATTTCATTCGACGCGCTCCGTTGCATTAATGCTCAGCGTGCATCCGGGAGCGAAATCCGTTCCCATGACCACAAGGCTGCAGGGATAGGTCGCCGTAACCTGTGCCGGTACGCCGGCCACCAAGGCCGCGCCGCATCCGGTGTCCGAAGAACACGCCGTTCCGTTCACTGAATAACTGATGGAGATGTTGGAGGTGTTAAGATTTCCTGCGGATGCCATCACTTCACTTTGTGTATCGGTCATCGGTGTGGAGTCGCCCCGGCTGATGGCGAGGGTTCGGGCACCCTGGCCGACAGCGTGTTCAAGGCTCATATAATTGCCCAGCACCATCGTGAACTGGCAGACCCCCGCGATAAGCAGCAGAAGTGCGGGCGCGATGAAGGCAAATTCGATTGCAGCGACGCCACTCTGCGAACGCAGTCCTGCACGTATCTTTGCTGCGCCATTGACGGATTTATTTCGAAGCATTCCGATCATTGTCCGCACCCCGTGTTCTCAAACCTGAACTCGATAGTTCGTATTTGATGCAAATAGCATGGATGCGGTGGGAGTGGTGGGCTTTCACCAGAGATGATTGAGAAACTGTAAACGCGATTGAAACGGTGTTCATCATTCTTCCGAAGACGGCTCAGGAATTAAGTGACACAGCCCCGCTACCGAACCCTTCCGCCTGCCAGCAGGCGAAGACTGCAAACAGCGATTGCACGCCTGTTTCTTCATCGCCGAGCGGCGCCACAAGCACTTCGCCTTCCAGCCACGCCTTACCGCCAATGCTCATCTGGGAGCGAAAGCGAACCGGGCGTCCGGCATGGCAACAGACAAGAAACGACTGGCGCCACCGTTGGGCAACGAGCGGCGGGAGTGCTTCGTCGAGCGGGCGATGTGCGAGCGCGCCGTAGATTTCGTAACCGTGCTGCCCCTGCAGGGTGACGATGAAATCCGGCACTCCATCAGGAGATTCACGGACGATGTCGATCAAGTTCACATGGGGAAGAAACTCCCGCATCCGGGACGGGCTCAGTTCCTGCCGGCGCGGCATTTTCCGTTCGCCGCACAATGACGACCAGTAGGCACTGGCCCGCTTGAGCGGCGGCCGGGAAAACTGAAGCTCCCAATCGACAATAACGGGCGCCAGCGCGGGATCAAGAATGGCTCGCTGTTGGGCCGGACGTGACGGGGCGGCATAAGACACGCGCAATCTCCATGGCATGCTGAAAACGGCGCCAGGAAAGCCCCGCCGTCAGCATATGGTTACCATGGGATGGTTACGTATTCCTTTATTTGGGGAGAGTAACAAATAACGTCATGATATAGGCAGCGAGAACCATCAGCGAGATCGGCACAATGATTTTGTGAACGGTGTCCCGGCGCGAGATCATGCCCACAAGGGAAAGGAAGATGAAAGCGCAATGGCCCGCGAGATCCTTGGCATTTGGGAGAGCACCGTAGAGCAGGAGGCTCTTGACCAGGCTGTCGGCAACCAAAAGTATCAAGGCTCCGAAAAACCAGCGGGCTTCGCGGAAATAGGCTTGCCGAAGATCGATGCGCTCGCCCTCCTTTATATCCGGCACCAGAAAAGCTGCCGCCAGATAGGCGAGCACGGGTTGCATCAGCACCACAAGAAAGCCCGGAAAATCCCAGAGCACGCGCCCGCGCAAAGAAAAGAGTGCCCACCAGATCTGCACATGCAACAGGAATACGAGCAGCATTTGCGCCGGCAGCGGCCAATACATGACCAGACGGCTGCGGGCGCGCACCATTGAAGCGAAGCCCGCCAGCAGGCTCGCCACACCGAGCCCGAGCACGATCGAATTCAGGACCGAGAGATAGGAAAACGCATCCATGCGACACCGCGCGGCTTCAGTAACGGGCGCTCACGATCTCTTTATGCGGAACGCGCGTGCACGATGTAACGGTCGATAACGGCATCGAGCACGTCGAGTGGAACCCGGCCGCAATCAAGGCCAGCTTCGTGGAAATCCTTGATGTTGAAGCGCGGGCCGAGAACCTTGCGGGATCGTTCACGCGCATTGAGCCACATTGTATGACCAAGCTTGTAGCTGCACGCCTGCCCCGGAGTGGCACAGTAACGCTCGACTTCCCGGGTAACAAATCCCGGCGCGTCGCCTTCCTGATCGATGAAATATTGGATCGCCTGTTCGCGCGTCCATCTGAGATGGTGAAGCCCGGTATCGACGACGCAGCGATTGGCCCGAAAGAGCTGGAATTTGAGATAGCCGATACGGCCCAACGGGTCGTCATCATACATCCCGATCTCATCGGCGAGCTGCTCGGCATAAAGCGCCCAGCCTTCGGCGTAACCCGAAAAGCCGATGGTCTTGCGGATGAGAGGCAGATCCTTGTTGGATAGCGCAAGGCCCCCCTCGAGCTGATGACCGGGCAGTCCTTCATGAAATACGGTCGTCGACAGTGCCCATTTCGGCCATTCTGCGCTGTCATGCAGATTGAAATAGACGATGCCCGGCCGCGAACCATCAAGTGATGGCGGCTGCGAAAATGCCGACGCGGCGCCGGGCTCAGTCTGCGCCGGCACGCGCCGGACTTCGAACGTGTAGTCTGGAATGCGTTTGAAAACAGTGGGAAGGCGCGGTTTGATCTCGGCAAGACGCTTGTTGCAATAGGCAATCGCGTCGGCCTTGCCGGCATCGGTGTTTGGATAGAGCGATCTCGGATCTTTATAGAGCGCAGCGATGCGTTCGCCGACGCTGCCCTTCGTCAGGCCCTGGGCTTTCAGGAGTGCATCGAGCCGCGCAGATATTTCGGTCGCCTGATCGAGACCGAGGCGATGAATATCGTCGGCGTTCTTCGATGTCGTTGTCGAAAAGCGCAACGCCGCGCCATAGAACCCTTCGCCCTGTTTGAGCTTCCACACGCCGGCGTCATGCGTCGCCTGCGTGCGCAACGCCTTGGCCTCCGCGATCTGTCGGTCGAGCGCCGGCCCGATCTTTTCGTCGTAGATCGCCGTTGCGCGCTTGGCATAACTGTCGGGAAGGCCTTTATCCTTCGCGCGCTTTGTAATGGATGTGACCAGCAGCGATTTGTCGGCAGTCGTCCTGGTCGCGGTCAATTGCGCGAGCGCGGTATCAAGCAGGAAATCCGGCGGCGAGACTCCCAGGGTAGCGTCGTGACGCATACGCTCGGTATCATCATCGACCTGCACGGCGAAGGCTTCGAGGCGCGTAATATAGGCATCCGCATCCGTCGCATTCTCGATCCGATGTTTGGTATCGAGAAAATCCGGCACACTTTGATAGGCGCCTGTCAGCTGACTCACTACATAAGGCGACGGTCCAAATGACGTGCCGCCGAAATCGAACGCTGCCACCTGCGCGCGCGTCTGGGCTGTATAAAGCAGTGTTTCGTAGTTCACGCGCGCCATGCCGTGCAGTTGCGTAGGATCGATCGTCGTCAGGCGCCGCAGCTGATCCAGATTGAGTGCCTTCGCTGATGCGATGCCGGCCGCCGAATTGTCGCGGAGCTTGCTGCGGAGATCCGCATTCGCGCCGGTATCAAGCCCCAGCAAGGTGGCGCCTTCCGGATTCTGCCGCAAATTCTCCTGCATGAACGCCGTCATCAGACCGTCGAGCTTTGCGACATCATCCGCGGCGGGTGCGTCCTGCCCGGCGGCGAAGGATAGTTTCGGCATTGCCGCAAAAGCAGCAGTCGTGACGAGAAGCGCGCGGCGATTCAGCATGATTTTCCCCTCGGTGCGAGTGCATGCAGCTTCCCCGAATCGGACGCATCACCGCAAGCGATATCCGCCGCCAGGCACATTCCTCCCTGCGAATTTATTTGTGCGGTGATTTGACCTTTACCGGCGCGGCTTTGGAGGCCGCCTGTGCGACGAGCGCCGTGCAATTCGCATTCTTCGCGAGATCCGCATCGACGAAAGGCAGAATCGCGGCGATCGGAGAAAGAAAGCCCAGCGCTGCAGCAAGTCCCGCCTGTGCAATGGCATGGCCGGGCTTGGCGCCGATGGTCGGATGGTCGACGGGGCCACGGACAGTAATGGGGACATTGAGATGCAGAAGCTGAAATTGTTTGGGCTTGCCCGACAGGGTGAGATTGACCGTTTCGTTGCGGAGATCGATATCGCCCGCGCCCTGAACCTGAACAGGGTCAGTATCCAGGATCATTTGCTGCGACGTGAAAACGCCATGCTGTGCCTGGAAATGGGCCAGACCGCAGCGTACGCCGGTATCGCTCGTGTTCCCCGTGAGGTTGAGGCCGAGCGCGGTGATGACATTCACGCCCATCCATTCCGCAAGGCTTTTCCGCATATGGCCTTCGGGAATAACAAAGGTCAGTGCACCATTTGCGTTCTGCGCCGCTTCACGCACGGAACTTCCCGCGCCGCTCAGCACCGCGCGTGCTTCCACCGTGCCGCTGATGGGTTTTTCTGCACTCTTGATGAATTGTTGGATGCGCACATGGGTGAGACGCGCATCCATGCTTGTGACCGTCACGGGACGGCGCGCATCCACGCGAACAAACCCGGCAAGTTGCCCGCGCGAAAATTCGAAGGCGAGCGGCTTGAGCAGAAGCACGCCGTTTTCAAGACTGACATGGGTGGCCAGCTTGCGCAGAGGAAAGTCACGGGACTCGATGTCGTCCGCCGTGTAATCCACTTCCGCGTTTGTGCTCCTCAGCCGGCCGACGCGCAACGGCGTGTCCGGCAACAGGCTTTGTTTGCTTGCAGGCAACGCTGCAGATTTGCCGACCACCGCCCCGAGATCCGCGAAGACAAGTCTGCGCGACGACGCATTGGCGCTGAGGAACGGAACTTTTCCCGAGATATCGACCCGCGCGTTTCCATGCACGTCGGTATGGCCGACCGTGCCGGTGAAATTCGTGAAACGGTAGATGGCGCCGTCGCGGACCAGCGTACCTGCGATGCGATAGGGAGGAGTACCGGGCAGAGTCAGCGAAGTCAGATCATAGAGATCCGCAAGGTTGTTTCCGGTGACGGTTGCCTGTGCGGTGTAATGACCGAGATGAAACGGCTTCGTGATATCACCCACAACGACGGCATGCGTATTCCCGGCATGTACATCGGCGGTGAAACGATAGGGATGGGCTTCGTCAGCATTTATCAACGGCCCCCCGCCGATGTCGGCATGGAAGGGTTTTCCGTTCAGCGTCCCAAATCCCAGCAACTGAAATGCGTTGTTCGACGCGCCCGCAGTTTCCTTCGACGAAACCGTTCCGGAAAAAGTCATATGGCGCGCCCGATCTTCCATGCGCACCGACCCATCATTGAGTATGAATCTCCGGATCGGCGGAATGTCCGCGCCGTCTGCATTGTTGGTAAATTGCCAGTTGGATCTGCCGTCGGCCTCGCGCACGACATCGATATTTGGATGATCGATGTCCATCAGCGGAAATATCCAGCGACCTTCGAACAGCAATGGCAGCAGCCGGAACTCGAAAGTGAGATGCTGCACATCCGCGGCGGGCTGCGGCCCCAGCCATTTGGGATTGGCAATCCACAGACCGCCGAGATCGACACGGGGTTGCCAGGAGAAAAGATGAACGTGGAGGTCGCCGTTGAGGCGCACTTCGCGACCGAGCCGTTGCGAAGCGTAGCGCGCAATCGGCCCGCGCATTGTGTTCCAGTCCAGGAAATAAAGCGCCGCAACTGCTGCGGCGAGGACCACAACCAGCGCAATGCCGACACGTGCAACCCACTTAAACCATATGCGCAAAAGACTCTCGTCCCGATGAACCAAAACCGGGATATGGCCT
>DASXXW010000256.1:0-6884 GCA_036502865.1 Rhizomicrobium sp. | reverse complement strand
CGGCCGCAACGGAGCCGGAAAAACATCGCTGCTGCGTGCGATTGCCGGCTTGCTTGAACCACGCGCCGGAGACATCCGGCTGCGACTGCACAACGGAGACATCGTGGCTGCCGGAGAGGAGCGCGGCGCATTTGTCGGCTGGGTCGGTCATCTCGACGGCATAAAACCCCAGCTCACACCGCTCGAACATTTGAAATTCCAAACAAACTATATGGGCGGTTCCGGCGACAAGGACGCACCACTTTCGGCATGCGGCCTCGCCCCCTATCGCGACCTGCCCGCGCAATATCTTTCGGCGGGCCAACGCCGGCGCCTCGCCTTTGCGCGGCTCATCTGCAGCGACCGGCCGCTCTGGCTGCTGGACGAACCCTTTTCCGCCCTCGATGGCGAAGGAAAGAATTTTATCCGTACGCTGATCGAACGCCATTGCGCCGAGGGAGGCATCGTGGTTGCGGCCACGCACGAGCCGCTCGGAATAACAGGCGCCGCGCTCGAATTGTGCTGAGCTTCATCGCCCTTGTTGCACGCGATGCGCGGCTTGCGACCCGCGCCGGCGGCGGAGCGTTTCTGGCACTCGCTTTTTTCGGCGCGGCAACGACATTGGTGCCGCTCGGGATCGGCGCGGATCCCCGACTTCTCGGCAAAGTAGCGGCGGGAATCATCTGGGTTTGCGCCGCACTCGCCGCACTTCTCTCTCTCGACCGTTTGTTTCAGGCGGATTTCGAAGACGGCAGCCTGGAGCTGATCGTCATGGGGCCGCTGTCCGTCGAAGCCATTACGCTGGCAAAGATCCTGGCGCATTGGCTGACAACGGGCCTGCCGCTGACGCTGCTTGCGGCCCTCGTTGCGCTGCTCTTCGACCTGCCGGTGCGCGGCTATGGTGCGCTTGCCGGCGGCCTTGCCATCGGCACGCCTGCCATCAGCGCCATCGGCGCGGTGTGCGCGAGCCTGACGCTTTCGATCCGCCGCGGCGGTTTGATACTTCCGCTGCTCGTCATGCCGCTGCTTGCGCCGGTCATTATTTTCGGCAGCGGCCTCGTCGGAGCCACGCTGGACGGCTTGCACAATGGCGCATTGCCGCTGCTCGCCGCCTTTTCCTTCGCGGCCGTCCTGCTTTCGCCATTTGCCGCCGCAGCGGGCCTGCGGATAAACCTTGGCAGCTGATCCGTCTCATGTCCGACAGCAAATCGAACCCCAGAGCCGTTTCAATGTTTGAGTTCGCAAACCCCAAACGTTTCATGGATGTGAGCCGGCCTCTGGTGCCCTGGATCGGCGGCATCGCCGCGATCTGCCTCGCCGTCGGCTGTTACTTCGCGCTCTTTGTCGTTCCTCCCGAGCGGCTGCAAGGCGATACCGTCCGGATCATGTATGTTCATGTGCCGGCTGCGTGGGTCTCAATGATGACCTATGGGCTGATGGCTTTGGCCTCGCTGTTCGCACTTGTGAACCGCCATCCCCTGGCCGATATCGCGGCGCGCGAAGCCGCACCCCTCGGTGCCGTGTTTACCGCGCTTGCGCTGATCACCGGCTCCATATGGGGAAAGCCCACCTGGGGCACCTATTGGGTATGGGATGCGCGCCTGACGTCGTTCCTGCTGCTGTTGTTTCTCTATCTCGGCTACATCGCCCTGTGGAACGCGATCGATGACGAAATTCGCGCTGCACGTGCAGCGGCCGTGCTGGCGCTGGTCGGCGCGGTGAATTTGCCCATCATCGTATTCTCCGTGGAATGGTGGAACACGCTGCATCAGGGTGAAAGCATCATGCGGCGCGGCGGACCAAGCATTGCGCAGATCTTTCTGTGGCCCCTGTTCATCATGGCGGCGGGCTACACTTTGTTGTTTCTGACGCTTTGGGTGTTGCGTATCCGCACCGCGATCATGACGCGCGCCGTTCGCATGCGTATGTCGGCAGGGTTCGCGCCATGACGCAATTCCTCGATATGGGCGGATATGCCCCCTTTGTCTGGTCCGCCTATGGCGTGACAGTATTGGGGCTTGGCGCCGCAATCATAATTACACTCCGAGCCTATGCGCGTGCGAAAGCGATGTTCGTCAAACTTCCCGACAGAAAGCCGCAATGAGGCGCCTGCTCTATATTCTGCCGGTGCTCGCGTTCGGTGCGCTGGTCTATCTGTTCTTTGACAGCCTCAACGGACCGCCGCCGGATGAACTGCCGTCGGCGCTCGTGGGAAAACCCGCACCGTCGACCAACCTTCCGCCGCTCGATGCGGCGACGACTGCCTTCAGCTCCGCGGATTTCAGGAAAGGCCATGTCACCGTCGTAAATGTCTGGGCATCGTGGTGCGTGCCGTGCCGCGCGGAAGCGCCGGCGCTTGCCGCTCTCGCCCAACTGAAAGGTGTCGCGCTTTACGGCATGGTCTATGAAGACCATGCAAACGCGGCGCGCGCATTCCTGAAGGAATCGGGAAATCCCTTCAGCCGGATCGACCTCGACAGCGACGGGCGCGCGGGGATCGAATGGGGCATTTATGGTGTCCCCGAAACATTCGTCATCGATTCCAGGGGGATTGTGCGCCTGCGCTATGCCGGGCCGATTGTGGGCAACGTGATGGATACGACCATTCTTCCCGCCATCGAGCAGGCAAGAACGGATTAGCAGGACTATCAGACTCGTTTGGCGGCTGGTCTGCGCAAGGGGCGTGCCCCATTGCCCGCAGCATAGTGCTCGGCCGCCGCCGCGATCAGCGCGAGATATTTGATAAAGCGGCTGCGATCTTGCGGTGCGAGCGGCTCCAGCAGAGCGCGTTCGGCGCGTTCGGCGGCAAGCCGCGCCGCTTTCAAAATCCGCTTGCCGGATTGCGTAATCGCCACGGCATTCGCACGCGCATCCTCTTCGGTGCGTTTGCGCGTCAGATATCCGCGCAGCAGCATGCGGTGAACCATTTCCGCCAGCGTGGAACGGTCAATTCCCGTTGCCTCCACCAGAGCCGTCTGGCTCACACCCTCATGTTGTTCGAGTGCGCACAACACCAGATATTGTTGCTTGGTGAGTTCGCGATCGCCTGTCTCGCGGGCAAAAAGATCGCCATAGAATTGATTGCAGCGGCGCATCAGATGGGCGGGAGTACCAGCCAGTTCGAGGCTGCCATTTCCCTTTTTTTGTCCCCGTATGGCCATCTGCCCCTCAGACCGTCGAAGTATTTGGGAACCAACCCGAGCAACGCCGGGCAATACATTCGGTCGGGCTACGTTTCCGCAGTTGATGCGACCTTAGTCGCGTAAAACGCAGTCCACAAGATAGTTCGTACCGCTTTGCGGGCTACCGATCCTATTTTTCTTCCGTTCCGATTTCGTGCTTCAAAATCAAAGGGGTTTGTGCCAGCGCGAAAAGGAAAATCAGCGGGATGACGGCCCAAACTTTGAAATAGACCCAGGTGGACGTGGAAAAACTGCGCCAGACGAATTCGTTAAGCGCGGCAAGCGCCAGAAAAAACACACCCCACCGCCGTGTCAAAGTGCGCCAGCCCGCATCGCTCAGATCGAATGCTTGTGCGAAGACGTACTTGATCAGCAATTGGTTGAATGCGAGGCCGCCGAGCAGCAACGTGCCGAACAGCGTGTAGAGCACCGTCGGCTTCATTTTGATGAAAATATCGTTGCGCAGGTAAAGGGTCAGGCCACCGAATACGAGAACGAGAATGGCCGTGAAAACCGGCATCGGCGCGAAGCGGCGCTCGCGCATATAGCCGAACACCAATGCAGCCAGCACCGCGACCATGAAGCAGCCCGTGGCCACAAATATTCCCAGGAATTCATAGGCAACGAAAAACACGAACAAAGGCCCGAGATCGAGCGCGAGCCGGGTAAGCTGAGACTTGACGGCGTCGTTCATGATGCTCCCGTGAGTGCGTTCGCGAATGCCAATGCGCGGAAAGTCTGCAGATCGTCTTCGCCTTCGCCCACGCCGATAAAGGGCACGGGCAATTCGAAGCGATCCACCAGCGCGACCAGAATTCCGCCTTTGGCCGTTCCGTCAAGCTTGGTCATGATCAATCCGGTCAGAGGCACGGCGGCCTTGAATACTTCGACCTGCGAAATGGCGTTTTGACCGGTCGTCGCGTCGAGCACCAGAAGAACGGAATGCGGCGCTTCCGGATCCAGCTTCTTCAGTACCCGGACAATCTTCTCCAGTTCGGCCATCAGGCCTGCTTTGTTCTGCAGGCGTCCCGCCGTATCGATGAGAAGAACATCCGCCCCCGTCTCACGCGCACGCACGAGTGCATCGTAGGCAAGCCCGGCCGCATCCGCGCCCGCCGTCCGCGCAAAAACTTCTGCGCCCGCGCGTTCGCCCCAGACCTGCAATTGCTCGATGGCTGCGGCCCGGAACGTGTCGCCCGCCGCCATCATCACACGATGCCCTTCCCGGTGCAGATGACGCGCGAGCTTGCCGATCGTCGTCGTCTTTCCTGTTCCGTTCACGCCGGCGACCAGGATCACAAACGGTTTCTTCGAACGATCAATAACGAGCGGGACTTCGCCGGGACGCAGCAGCGCCGCGATTTCGCGCGACAGAACGGAGCGCAGTTCGGGCTCGGATATCTCGGCATCGTAGCGGCCTCGCGCAACAGACTCGGCAATGTTCGAGGCACGGATCGTCCCGATATCGGCACGCACCAATGCTTCCTCGAGCTCGGCGATCGTCTGCGCGTCGAGTTTCTTCTTGGTGAAGATGCCGGTGAGATTCGCGCCGAGTGCATTTGCACTGCGCGAAAGCCCCGACTTCAGCCGTGCAAAAAAGCCCGGCTTTCCTGCCGCGGAATCACTGCTCATGAAATGACGGTCGCGTTGAGATGTTCTTTTGCAGCACCTGCGATGCGAACCTGCAACATTTGTCCGGGTACAGCCGGTCGATCAAGCCGTGCGGATGCGTAGCAGCCGGTCCGGGCACGATGTTCATCTTCCACCAGAACGGTTTGACGACTGCCGACAAGGTTCATCAGCCGCGTATTCAACTGCGCTGCTCCCTTGGCACGCAAGCGTGAAGCGCGCTCCTTCACAACGACGCGTGAAATCTGCGGCATGCGCGCGGCCGGCGTTCCCTTTCGCGGGCTGAATGGAAAAACATGCAGGAATGTCAGGCCCGCTTCGTCGACAAGGCCAAGCGTGTTCGCAAACATGTCTTCGGTTTCCGTCGGAAATCCTGCAATCAGATCGGCGCCGAAAGCTACATCCGGACGCAGCCGCCGCACTTCATTGCAAAATGCGATCGTATCGCTGCGCCCATGGCGCCGCTTCATGCGCTTGAGGATCAGATCGTCGCCCGCCTGAACAGACAGATGATAATGCGGCATCAGCCTGTCTTCCTCGGCAATCGCACGCAGAAGCTCTGGGTCGGCCTCGACGGAATCGAGCGAGGAAAGCCTGAGGCGCTTCAACTCCGGTAAAAGTTTGAGCAATTTGCGGACCAGAGAACCGAGCGAAGGTTCACCCGGGAGATCCTTGCCATAAGCCGTCAGATCGACGCCGGTCAGAACGACTTCGGCATAACCTGCGGCGACCAGTTTGCGCGCTTCCTCAACAATGGAACCCATGGGGACGCTGCGCGAATTCCCCCGGCCATAAGGAATGATGCAGAAGGTGCAGCGGTGATCGCAGCCATTCTGCACCTGCAGGAAGGCGCGCGCGCGACCGTCGAACCCGTCGACGAACTGCGCCGCCGTTTCCGTCACCGACAGAATATCATTGACGCGCACGCGCTCGGCCGCCGCGACACCAAAATCGCGGTAGCTCGCGCCATCCAGCTTTTCCTGATTGCCCAGAACCAGATCGACTTCCGGCATATCCGCGTAGGTCTGGGGATCGATCTGGGCTGCGCAGCCCGTAACAATGATTTTTGCCCGCGGATCGGCGCGGCGCTTGCTGCGGATCGCCTGGCGCGATTGGCGCACGGCTTCGCCGGTCACCGCACAGGTATTGAAGATCACCGCATGGCCGAGGCCGGCCTCGATCGCGCGCGCGCGAATGACTTCGGATTCATACGCGTTGACCCGGCACCCGAAGGTAATGACTTCGGGTTCGCTCACAGGCGGGTCTCCAGAGAGGCCAGATCGATATCTCCCCTGAATGCAAGGCTCGTCGGACCGGTCATCAGGACGTGATCGTCTTCCGCGCGCCACGCAATATTCAACACTCCGCCGTCCAGAACGATCTCCGCGGCGCGCGGAGATAGCCCACGGCGGTGTGCGGCGACAAGGGTGGCGCAGGCGCCCGTGCCGCAGGCCTGCGTGATTCCGGCACCGCGCTCCCAGACGCGCATGCGCAAACGCTCCGGCGTCAGGGGTTGCACGAACTCAACATTGGTGCGCGCCGGAAAAAATCCGTGATGCTCGATCTGCGGCCCGAGTTTGCTCAAGGGCACACGTTCGGCATTTTCGGTAAATATCACGCAATGCGGATTGCCGATGGACACCGCGGTCGCCACGAATTCCTGGTTTTCTATCAGCAAGGGAAAAGCGGCCGTGTCCATTTCGCGGGCCAAAGGAATATCGCGCCAGCCCAATCCCGGCTGGCCCATGTCGATAGTTACAAGATCACCCTCGGCATCCTGACATAGAAGAAGCCCACCCCGCGTGTCGATGCTCACATGCGCCCTGTGTTTCTCATCCATCAGGAAGCGCGCCACGCAGCGCGCCGCATTCCCACAGGCTTCGACCTCGTCGCCGCTGGAATTGTAGATCCGCATGAAAACCTCGCCGCCGCCATTCGGCTGTTCAAGGACGATCACCTGATCGCAGCCGACCCCGCGCCGCCGGTCGGCAATTGCACGCGCCGACGCCTCATCGAGCACAAGCCCATCCCCGCGCCCGTCGAACACGACGAAATCGTTTCCCAGCCCGTGCATTTTGTGGAATGCGGTCATGG
>DASXXW010000255.1:0-2271 GCA_036502865.1 Rhizomicrobium sp. | reverse complement strand
GGTCGAAGAGGGGATAGGACGCGACTTCGACTTCATGGAAGAAAATGTGCGGATCGGCTAGGTTCATACGAATGGGCGGAGCGTAGCTGATGAAATGCACGTCGTGCCCGCGTGCGGCAAGTTCCTGGCCTAGCTCCGTCGCGACGACTCCGGAGCCGCCGTAGGTGGGATAGCATGTGATGCCGATGCGCATGAGATCGCTTAAGGCCTCTGTGCTGCCGAAGTACCTTACATCAAATTCGGTCGTAGCCGTGTGAACTTGCGACCGCGGGAGTCCGGATGCTAGAGTCGCGCACCCGGCGGAATCGGCCCGGCCGACGAGTACCCCATTAGACGCAGGAGCAGGCCCTAACGTGATACGCCTCCAGGGAGAAACCGCGCTGATCACCGGAGGGGGCACCGGCCTCGGCCGAGCGATCGCTTTGGCATTCGCGCGTGAGGGCGCCAACGTTTCTGTGGCTGGCCGAAGGCTCGAGCCGCTGCAGGAGGTTGCGCGCGAGATCGAGCAGGGAGGCGGGAAGGCGTTGGCAATCGGGTGCGATGTGACGGATGCGCAAGAGGCCACGCGAGCGGTTGCGCAGACGACGGCACGGTTTGGTCGGCTGACGATCCTGGTGAATAACGCCGGCACGCTGCACGTTTCGACCATCGAAACGATACCCGAAGAGGAGTGGGATCGGGTGATGACGGTCAACGTCAAAGGACCGTTTTTGATGTCACGCGCGGCATTGCCGGAATTGCGCCGGGCTGGCGGCGGGGCAATCGTCAACATAGGGTCGATCCTGGGACTGATTGGCGCGAAGGAGCGCGCGGCGTATTGCGCGAGCAAAGGTGGCGTGACCATGCTGACCAAGGCGATGGCGCTGGATCACGCGCATGAAAATATTCGCGTGAATTGTATTTGTCCGGCGATTGTGGAGACCGATCTGGTGCGAGGCTTGTTCGACAGGGCACCCGATGGCGAGGCGCTGCGCAAAGCACGCGCTGCGCTAATACCGCTCGGACGCATGGGGAAGCCGGAAGATGTCGCGGAAATGGCAGTGTTCCTGGCTTCGCGTGAATCCAGCTGGATGACCGGGGCGGCGATTCCGTTGGACGGCGGTCTCTCGGCTTATTGAAACTCCTCATGGAGGATGGCCAGCGAACGGTGAGAAGGAAATTATCGAAAGAGGCTAAGGCTTTCGAGGCGGCTACGCGCCGGCATCTGAAACAGAGCCGAGCGGTCGCGATGCTGGGATTTGCATTGGAATCGGCATCGCGGGGTCACGCCGTCCTGCGGCTGGACGCGCGCGCCCGACACAAGCAGCTCAACAACGTGGTGCACGGAGGAATTCTGGCTGCTCTTGCGGACACTACTGCGGCGATTGCGGCCTACACCACGGTGCCTAAGGGCGTGGCGCTGGCTACGATCGAACTGAAGATCAACTATCTGGAGGGTGTGCCGGGAGGAAGGATACGCGCCGAGGCACGCGTGTTGCGCACCGGGCGCAATTTCGTTGTCACCGAATGCGAGATTTTCGACAGTAAGGGGAAACTGGCCGCCAAAGCATTGCTAACGTTCGGTGCTGCCGGCGGACACTCTTTACAAAATTAATTGCGATTATTCGTCGCCGCCGTTGGCGGACTCTTCGCCGTCTTTGTAGACGTATTTGATCACTCGCTTGAACACCAGCAAATTGGGGCTGCCCTGGCGTGTCAGCTTGATGCAATCGCGGTCATACCATTCGACCGTGCCGCGCAAAACTTCGCCGTTGTCCAGCACTACCGCCATCGGCGTGTGCGCCTGCATCTGCTTGACCCAATAAAAATTCTCCGCGTGCGTCATTTCCGGCGGCGCGGGCTTCTTGCTCGGTGCGGGACCGTTATTGTTGTGCTGCGGTCTGGGCGGTGCCTGTTCCTTGACGTCCGCAAATGCCGGACGGAACATCCGTCGGTTCACCATGACTTGCTCCTTATGAAGTGGCAAGGCTGTCGATCTATTCCCTATGATGCGTGCGAAAGGTTCCGGGTTACAGCCCTAACCAAAAAACAGGCGAGAGCAAACATTCTCAAGCAATTTACATTTGGGAGACAACCTTTTGCGCGGGACTGGTCACCAATGATGCCGCGAGGGCGTCGAGACCAAGCTGACGATTAAGATTTCGGCGCGTACCTGCATGAAGTTCATCAAATCCGGAGATTGCGCGCATTACCCAAACGGTGTCCACGGAATTCGCGAGCAACGTCAATTCCTTGACGAGCGGCACATTGCGAAGGGCCGCCTGCTTGACT
>DASXXW010000254.1:0-26243 GCA_036502865.1 Rhizomicrobium sp. | reverse complement strand
GTCCCGAACGTATCGCCATGGAATGGTGGCGGCATCAGACGCCCCAGCCCACACGTGATTACTTCCGTCTGGAAGATGCGAATGGCCGCCGCTTCTGGGTCTATCGCGAAGGGCTTTACGGGCGCGAAGCAGGCACGCCCTGTTGGTTCCTGCAGGGATTGTTTGCATGAACGCCTATGCCGAAATCGCGGTGACTACGAATTACTCCTTCCTGCGCGGTACATCGTCGCCGAAGGAACTGGTTCTCGCGGCAACGCTCCATGGTCATGCCGCCATCGGCATTGCCGACCGCAACACGCTGGCAGGAATTGTACGCGCCTATGCCGCGATCAATGAGTTGAAAGAAAAATTTGCCGTGATGCCGAAGCTACTCGTCGGCGCGCGGCTCGTCTTTGTCGATGGCACGCCGGATATTCTTGCCTATCCCACGGATCGCGCGGCCTATGGCCGTCTCTGCCGTCTTCTCAGCCTAGGCAAGTCGCGCGCTGCAAAAGGCGAATGCATTCTGCAAATCGATGATCTGCTCCAAGAACAGGAGGGATTGCTTCTTGTCGTGATGCCATCTCATCCCGCGCGCGAGGAATCCACCGGCGATCCGTTCAAAAAGGCATGGAATAATGCTTCTGCCGATACACAGGCGATTTCGACCTCCCCTCAAGGGGGAGGTGAGTTATCTGCGTTACTGCAAAAACTCTCATCTGCAGCACCTGCCCGCGTATGGCTGGCGGCCTCGATGTCCTATCGCGGCGACGACCGGCGGCGTCTGCAGCAACTCGCGGCGCTGGCACGCAATGCGGATATTCCCCTCATAGCGACAAACGACGTTCTCTATCATGCGTCTGAACGTCATATGCTGCAGGACGTCGTCACCTGCATCCGCGAGCACAAAACACTCGATACTGCCGGCCGTTTGCTCGAGCCCAATGCCGAGCGCCATCTGAAATCGCCGGAAGAAATGTCTCTCCTGTTTCGCGAGATGCCGGAAGCGATCGCGGAGACGATCCGTTTTGCAGAACGGGTTCAGTTCTCGCTCTGCCATATCCAATACAACTATCCCGACGAACCTGTGCCGCCGGGCAAAACTGCGCAACAGCATCTCGAAGATATCACTTGGAACGGAGCTGCGTGGCGCTATTCCGGCTGCGTTCCCGATAAGGTCCGCGAGGCGCTCGAAAAAGAACTTGCGCTCATCGCCCGGCTCGAAATCGCACCCTATTTTCTCACGGTTCACGACATTGTGGGCTTTGCCGATAAGCGGAAAATTCTCTGTCAGGGCCGCGGCTCGGCTGCCAATTCCGCTGTTTGTTATGTTCTGGGCATTACTGCCGTCGATCCGATGAAAGTCGACCTTCTGTTCGAACGATTTGTTTCGCAAGAGCGGCGCGAGCCGCCGGATATCGATGTCGATTTCGAACACGCGCGACGCGAAGAGGTGATTCAGGATGTCTACAAACGCTATGGCTCGGAACATGCCGCGTTGACGGCGACGGTCATCTGTTATCGCCCCCGCAGTGCCATTCGCGAAGTTGGCAAAGTCTTCGGCCTGACTGAAGACGTGACCGCCGCGCTCGCGTCCGGCGTATGGGGCAGCTGGGGCAGCGAGCTTACGGGAAGGGAGGTTCGCCAAGGGCAATTCGATCCTAAGAACCCACTGATCGCGCATGCCGTCGCCGCCGCCAACGAACTCATCGGCTTCCCGCGTCATCTTTCGCAGCATGTGGGCGGCTTCGTGCTGACGCGTGATCCCCTCAACGAGATCGTGCCCATCGGCCCGGCCACGATGAAGGATCGTTACTTCATCGAATGGGACAAGGACGATATCGATGAAATGAAAATGATGAAGGTGGATGTGCTGGGTCTCGGCATGCTCACCTGCATCCGCATGGCTTTCGACCTGATCGCCAAGCATGAACACAAGAACTACACGCTTGCCAACATTCCCCGCGAAGATCCAGCTGTTTATGAGATGTTGTGCAAAGCCGATGCGATCGGCGTGTTCCAGGTGGAGAGCCGCGCCCAGATGAACATGCTGCCGCGGCTGAAGCCCAAAGACTTTTATGATCTCGTGATCGAGGTGGCGATCGTGCGACCAGGCCCTATCCAGGGCGATATGGTTCATCCGTATCTGCGGCGGCGTAGCGGAATCGAAAAGGTCGAGTATCCCTCACCATTCCCCGAATTCGGTCCGAAGGATGAACTACAGTCTGTATTGAAAAAAACGTTGGGTATTCCTCTGTTCCAGGAGCAAGCGATGAAGCTTGCTATTGTGGCGGCGAAGTTCACCCCGGAGGAAGCCAACGGGCTCCGGCGTGCCATGGCGACGTTCCGGAATGTCGGTACCATCGATCAGTTCCGGCACAAGATGATCTCGGGCATGACCGGGCGCGGCTATGAGCAGGATTTTGCCGAGCGTTGTTTCAAACAGATCGAAGGCTTCGGCAGTTATGGCTTCCCCGAAAGCCATGCGGCGAGCTTTGCGCATCTCGTCTACATTTCAGCCTGGATAAAGAAGTTCCATCCGGCCGCGTTCGCCTGCGCGCTGCTCAATGCCCAGCCTATGGGTTTCTATGCCCCGGCCGAAATCGTGCGCGATGCGCGGGAACATGGCGTGGAAGTGCTTCATGTCGATGTGAACCACAGCGAATGGGACAATACGCTGGAGGCTGGCACAGATGGCTCGCTCGCGCTCCGCCTTGGCTTCCGCCAGGTTGACGGCTTCCGCGAGGAGTGGGCGACAGTGCTGAAAAAGGCATACGGCAACGGCTATCGCGATCTGGATAGTCTGGCGCGGCGCACGCGCTTGCCGAAACGCGCATTGGTGATTCTCGCAGAAGCCGACAGTTTCCAGTCGATATCGCAGGATCGCCGTGAAATCCTGTGGGGCGTGCGTCGCCTGCCGGACGATGACGCGCTGCCCTTGTTTGCCGCGCAATTCGTCGAAGAGCAGCCGGAAGAGGAGATCGCGCCGTTACCGCTCATGCCGCTGGGCGAGCATGTGCTTGCCGATTATCGCATGCTGCGTCTGTCATTGCGGGCGCATCTGATGCATTTCCTGCGCGGCGTATTTCGTGCGGAGGGCGTGATGAGTTGCGCGGAAATTTCGAACTCTCCCGATGGTATGCGTGCGTCCTGTGCGGGGATCGTGCTGGTGCGTCAGATGCCCGGCGATGCCGGTGTGGTGTTCGTTACGCTGAGCGACGAGACGGGTGTTGCCAATATCGTGGTCTGGCCGAGGCTTTTCGCGAAATTCCGCCGCGAAGTGATGGGCGCGCGCCTGCTCGTCGTGGAAGGCAAAGTCCAGAGAAGTCCGGATGACGTCATTCATCTCGTCGCCGAGCGCATCTACGATCGTACCGACGAACTTGACGGCATTTCAGAAGACGGCGCTCCGCCGCCGGCTCATTCCCGGGAAGGATTGCACCGCCATCCCCGCAATGTCCGCATTCTGCCCCGCTCTCGGGATTTTCATTAGACTCTCCCGCGTGTAAGATAAAATGACAAATATCACGGTCAGACAAATGGAATCCGCAGTTACTTCCAAAGGTCAAATAACGATTCCGAAAGCACTCCGAGATCAACTTGGACTAAAGGCCGGTTCTCGCGTAAAATTCTTTGTGCGTCCGGATGGCACAATAATAGTGGCGCCGGCCCGTCCAGTCTCCGATCTTCGGAGAATCGCAAAGTCACGGAAATGTATTTCCGTCGCACAAGTGAATGAGGCTACTGCCTCAGAGGTGATATTTCCCGCCACACGGTATGAAGACGTATTCGCCTCGCTACGTCACACCGGACGCCCGAGAACGATCGAAGAAATAAGCGAAGCAATACTCGCCGAAGCGAAGCGGCGCTCCACGCGCAGCCTAAAGTAGTACAAGTTTCGATCTATTTACTGCGCGGCCTCGTTGCCGTCGCGGATGGCGCTTTGCAATGTTTCTTTCAAGCGGCCCTTGTTGCCGAAATCCCAGCTTCCGCCATAGGCGATATCGTCCACCCGCCAGCCCGCTGACACATGCACAAGGAACACCGTATCCGTCCAATCGATGGGTTTTGCGTTCCTGGAGCCGTCACGATAGCTGAACGATACAGCGCAACGAGCGCCGTTCGCATCGGCATTGCACACGCCAACATGGTGCGAGGTCGAGCCCTCGAAATTCGACGTGAACAGATCGCCTTCGATCAGCGGCGGGGACATGTTCTTCGTCACCGCCGCGAAATGGCTTTCCGCCGCAGCGCCGGCAATCAGCAATGTGTCGAGCGACGGCGAAATGAACGGCTCATATTTGGCCCGCGCTTTCGAATCCGGAATTCCATCGGATGGATGGAAGGTCGAATAGACCGCGTAAAAAGATTCGGCCGCCGCGGCCGCCTGCTGAAGATCCGGCGCCGATGAAGCCGTCTCCGGCCATGCGGCAGGCGCGAAAATGCATGCCGCCGCAACACAGATACTCGCCGTCGTGCCAGACAACAGGCTTCTTTTCATCGCTGTCCTATTCTTCCGCCACAGAAACAAATGGTTGCAATTTCCCGCGAATCTCCGCCGGTATCCGGCGTGGCTTGCCATCGAATGTGATGATGCAGGCTTCCACTTCGCCATGCGTCAGCAGGCGGCCTGCACAAAATATCTTCTGGTCGGCCGTCATGCGCGCGCCCGTGAGAGATATCGCCCGCGTATGGACCTCGATCAGATCGTCGAGCCGCGCAGGCTTGACATATTCGAGTTTGATCCGCCGCAAGGTCCAGGCCAGAGCCTCGCGTCCTTCCAGCATGGCGAGATGCACAATGCCGGCGCAGCGGAAAAACTCCGAACGTCCGCGCTCCATGTAGCGCAGATAATTGGCGTGATAGACGATGCCGGAGAAATCGGTGTCTTCGTAATAAATTCTGACCGGCAGGATATGTACCCGCCCTTCGAACCGGCCGGCGCCTCCGGCGTCAGGCATCGTCTGGTTCATCGGAAGCAAACAATCCGGGCTGTGCCGGATCGCGCAGCGGGCTTTCGAGACCGAGATGTCGGAAAGCAGCGCCCGTCACCATGCGGCCGCGCGGTGTCCGTTGCACGAAACCCTGCTGCAGCAGGAACGGTTCGATGATCTCCTCGATGGCGTCACGCGCCTCGCCCAGCGCTGCCGCATTTGTTTCGATGCCGACGGGGCCGCCGCCGAAGGACTGTGCAATGAGCGACAGATAACGCCGGTCGAAGGCGTCGAGGCCCCGCCCGTCCACCTCCAGCCTGGTAAGCGCCGCATCGGCCATCTTCGCATCGATATGCGTATGTCCCGCCACAGCCGCAAAATCACGCACGCGCTTCAACAATCGCCCGGCGATGCGCGGCGTTCCCCGCGCTCGCGCCGCAATTTCCCGCGCGCCGTCCGCACTTAGATCCAGAGAAAGAATGCGCGATCCGCGTTCCACAATCGATTGCAACTCGTCTGTTTCATAAAAATTGAGCCGGAGCGGAATACCGAACCTGTCGCGCAGGGGCGTCGTAATCAGCCCCGAGCGTGTTGTGGCGCCCACCAGTGTGAAGGGTTGAAGCGTGATCTTTACCGAACGCGCGCTTGGTCCCTCGCCGATGACGAGATCGAGTTCGAAGTCCTCCATCGCCGGATACAGGATTTCTTCTACCGCCGGATTGAGGCGGTGGATCTCATCGATGAACAATACGTCGCGCGCTTCGAGGTTGGTGAGGATCGCAGCGAGATCGCCCGCGCGCGCCAGCACCGGTCCGGATGTCGAACGGAAATTGACGCCCAGTTCGCGCGCCACGATCTGCGCCAATGTTGTTTTGCCAAGTCCCGGCGGGCCGGAAAACAGCACGTGATCGAGTGCTTCATTGCGCGCGCGCGCAGCCTCAATAAATACGGAAAGGTTTTCACGTGCCTGCCGCTGACCGACAAACTCCGCCAGCCGCTTCGGCCGCAGGCTCGCCTCCAGCGTGTCATCTTCACGCTGTTCGGCCGATACCATACGGGGTGATGTCATGTTTCCCACGGATTCACGACCCGTAATCCATCAAGCTGAAAATGCTTTACGTTTCTGGTAACGACAATGAAGTCATAAGCAAGCGCGGTCGCCGCGATCTGCGCATCTACGGTCTGAATATTCGGCTCCCTTGCGCGCACATGTCCCCATCGCTCGGCAACCGCCAGATCGAGAGGAACGATGCGCCCCGTATAATCTTCTTCAACCATCTTGAGCCATGTGGCGAGTTCTCGTTTCTTGCGGCCCTCGTTCAACCGCTTGATACCAAAATGCAGCTCGCCGATGGTCACCGCGCTGACATATTGCCGTGCGAGTTCATGTGCCGACAGCCATGACATGACGGACGCACTCTTGCGAGGCTGCGTGGACTCCGAAAGGACGCATGTGTCCAACAGATATATCAAAAGATTTTTCTCGGTTTTTCACGCTTGCGCGGCGGAGGTTTGAATTCCGGCACCGTAGGCGCACTGAGCCACCATCGTGGCAAGCCGCCCGCGCTCCCGGATCTTTTCTTCTCTGCCTCCGGCAACATTCTCACTTCGAATTTGGGTTCGCCGCGAAAGGAAATCTGCTGCGGCTCCTGCTCCGCTGCGCGCAACAGTTCCGACAACCGAGCTTTCGCTTCCTGCACCGGCCAAATCCTGTCCATCCCGTCTCTCCGACTAGTCTGACTAGTCAGTTCTACGTCCGCCGGCCCATGGTGCGCAAGCTTTCGCGGATCAGCACATCCACGGCTGCGTCGCCCAAATCGCGCGCCGCGCGGGCCACGGCCTCCGACGCCTGGCTTTGCGAATAACCAAGCTTGATCAGCGCCGCGACGGCATCGGCTTCTGGCCCACGTGGCGCAGTGGCAGCGGAGATGTCTTCCGCCGCATGACCGCGCAGCATCATCGACGGCGCTTTGTCCTTCAGCTCCGTCACGATACGGGTCGCGAGCTTCGGTCCCACTCCTTGCGCACGCCCCACGGCGGACTTGTCGCCCAAGGCGATGGCACGTTCGAGTTCGCGGGGGGACAAAGCCGAAAGCACGTTCAGCGCCACGCGCGAGCCGACATTCTGCACGCTCTGCAACAGCCGGAACCATTCGCGTTCCTCCGGCGATGCAAATCCATAAAGCCGGATTGTTTCATCGGTGACCCGCGTGTCGATGATCAGCGTCGCAGCCGTTCCCGGGACAAGCCGCGAGAGTGTCGAACCCGGACAATGCACCAAATAACCAACGCCATGCACATCGATGATCGTGTGATCTTCGGCAAGTGAATCAATCGTTCCCGTAAGTTTGCCGATCATGCGAGAGCAGCTTCAAGCCTGGCGCGCGTGGCGGAGAGATGTGCATGCGCGATGGCAAGCGCAAGCGCGTCCGCCGCGTCAGCGGATTCGACCCGCGCTGTAGGCAAAAGATGTTTCACCATCGCCTGCACCTGTTCCTTGCCGGCATGGCCCGCGCCGACCACGCATTTCTTCACATGGTTGGGCGCATATTCCGCGATCTCCATGTTGGCGCGCGCCGCAGCCAGCAAAGCAACCGCCCGCGCCTGGCCGAGCTTCAGCGCAGCGGATGGGTCTTTGTGCACAAAGGCCTGTTCAATCGCGATGGCCTGCGGCGCGATTTCCGCAACGACCGCGGACAGCGCTTCGAAAAGCACCAGCAACCGTGGCCCCAATCCCATTTTTGGGTTGGTCGTCAAAACACCATGCCCCACATGGGAAAGCCGCGATCCCGAAACTTCGATGGCGCCCCAGCCCATGCGTGCGAGGCCTGGATCGATCCCAAGAATCCGAATCACGCGAGACATGCTGTATCGTACTACAAAAGGGGATACGATTCGTTTTGAGTTGAGGTTTTCAGTCTTTCAGCCATCCGCGGGAGAGCGCCAATGTCGAGCCGAATATATGCCGGCGTCTTGTTGTTACTGTTAGGTTCAAATCAGACCGCCATGGCCGCCGAGTCGCCGCAGGCATTTCTGCAGCGCCTGTACTCGGCTTACGCGCCACACGGAAAAGGGAATGATTTCGCCTATCCGGATGCACGCGCAATTGTCGACGACACATTGCTGGCGCTGCTCCATCACGACCGGATCAAATCGAAGGGCGAGGTTGGCGCGCTCGATTTCGATCCGATCTGCCAATGCCAGGATTGGGAATCGTTCAAGGTGTTATCCCTGCATGCGAACTTGAACGGGCCCGCTCATGCATCGGCGGATGTGACGTTCAAGCCCGATCCGGAGGCCACCGAGAAAGTTCATTTCGATCTGGTTCTGGTAAGTGGCGCGTGGAAAATACACGACATGTCCTGGCACGACACGCCCAGCCTGCAGGCCTATCTCCGCGATTATAAGTACTGATGGGAGCACTGGCGCTTTCCGGCTACGCCGCCTCAAGCTTGCGCATCAACGCTTCGGAGAGTTCGTAATTGCCGTAGACGTTCTGCACGTCGTCATGATCTTCGAGCGCGTCGAGCAGCTTCACCAGCGTTTCGCCCGCCTCGTCGCCGACCGCCACAATATTTTGCGGACGCCATTCGAGCTTGGCCGATTGCGCCGTGCCGAGCTTTGCTTCAAGCGCATCGCGTACGGCGCCGAACTCGTCTGAATTGGCCAGGAATTCATGCACGTCATCGCCGGAAATGCATTCTTCCGCGCCTGCCTCAATGGCCAGGTCCAGCATCGCGTCGTCGACTCCGGCGCTTTTTGGATAGGTGATGACGCCCGTGCGCGCGAACTGAAAGGCGACGGAATTCGTTTCACCGAGCGCGCCGCTATATTTCGAGAAAGCAGCGCGGATATCGGCTGCGGTGCGGTTGCGATTGTCGGTCATGGACTCGACGATCAGCGCCACGCCTCCGGGCCCATAGCCCTCGTAGCGGACTTCCTCGATGTTTTCCGCACCGGCGCCCGAAGCTTTATCGATGGCGCGCTGGATATTGTCCTTGGGCATGGATTGCTGCTTGGCGGCGGCAATCGCGGCCCGGAGGCGCGGATTGTGGGCCGGATCCGGCAGGCCGTTCTTGGCCGCGACGGTGATTTCGCGCGCAAGCTTGGAGAACAGCTTGGAGCGCTCCTTATCCTGGCGCCCCTTGCGGAACATGATGTTCTTGAACTGGGAATGACCGGCCATTGCGACACCGTAAAAGCTGGTCAGATAGCCGGGCGAGTGTCCGGCTTCAAGCGGCTGGAATGTGCGGCATCAGCCGTCCGCCAACACGGATGGGCTCGACCCGTGTCGCCAGTCCTTTCGCATTGGTTTCGACGAACACGCCGCACAGCGTGGCCGGCCCGGCCGCCGGCGTGTAGCGGCCCGTGGAGAGCTTCCGTGTGAAGCGCTGGAGCGGTTCGAACTTCTCCATGCCGATCACGGAATCATAGTCGCAGCAGCCGCCGGCATCGGTCTGATAGGCCGTGCCTCCAGGAAGAATCTGGGCGTCGGCCGTGGGCACGTGGGAGTGCGTCCCCACAACGAGGCTGACGCGGGCGTCACAGAAATGGCCCATGGCCATTTTCTCCGACGTAGCTTCTGCGTGCATGTCGATCACCGCGGCGTCGCAGCCTTCGCCAAGCGGACAGGCGGCAATCTCCTTTTCGATGCTGGCAAAAGGATCATCCAGCGGGTCCATGAAGTGACGGCCCATCACATTGGCGACGAGAACTCTTTGGCCGTTGCGAGTGTCGTAAAGGCCGGCGCCACGCCCCGGTGTATCGCGGGGATAATTCCCGGGCCTCAGGATGCGGTCGTCATCGCCGATGAAAGAAAGAATTTCCTTCTGGTCTGCCCAGTGATTGCCGGACGTCAGGACGTCTATGTCTAGCGCGAAGAGTTCGCTCGCGATCTTGCGCGTCAGGCCGAATCCGCCCGCGGCATTTTCGGCATTGGCAATGATGAAATCGGCCCGAAGCCGCTCACGCAAGGCAGGCAATTCGCTGGCCAAAACATCCCGCCCCGGGCGGCCGATGATGTCGCCGATGAAAATAATACGCATGTCAGGCTTTCAACCGGATTATGTCTTGTGGCCCCCGCAACAGCATAAAGCCCAACAATTGCGTGGAAGTGGATGGGACCACCACCGCCGTTGGATGTGGATCCTCACGGGCCTGCAAGTGCAGGTGGGCGCCATATATCCGAAGCCACGACCTCGGTCAGGGACAGCTCCCGGTGAGTACCATTAAGGCCCCTGGGCATCGCATTCCTGACGCACGGGGCAGTACCCATCCAAAGCTGAATTTAGGCGCTCGGCAGGCGCGCCGCAACGTCGTTAAGCCGGGCCGTGGCGGCATCGAGTGCAATAATCGCATCCTGCTCGGTATCGCCGATCCGGGCGATTGCGCTTTCCCGCTCCCCGGCGGTATCTGCAATCTCCTGCGTACGCCCTTCCAACTGCGCTTGCGCGTCGAAATATTCGTCGGCGATCAGCAGGGCTGCCATCAGCAGAAGGCGTTGTTCGCCCGGCTGACCTGCTGTCTTCAGAAGGTCGCGCACTTTTGCATCTACATGCGCAGCCAATTGCCGAAGATTGGCCTCCTGGCCCTCGTCACAGGCCATCGAGTAACTGCGCTCATTCACCATCACATTGACGAGGGGCATGGCATCCTCATGCGTGGAGTTCGGATTGGGTCAGCGCCAAATTGATGTCGGCGATCGCGCGGTCGACCCGCCCTTCGACCTCTTCGGCGAGGCTGGCGAGCAGACGGTTCTCATCCTCAAGTGCGGCGATGCGGGCCAGAAGGCCTTCGCGCTCCTGGGTCAACGAGGCAATTTCGGCCGCGTCCCGCGCATGGCGCTTCTGCGCCTCGCTCAGTGGTGTCAGGGCCGTTTCCAGCCGGTCGAGCGCGGCGGACAATCTGGCCTTGGCTTCCTCCAATTGTGACATGCTTTACCCTTTGCAAGCTTTGGGACCATAGGCTGTACCGGAAAACGGGGCAACGCCGCCGCTCTTGACGGCTGTGCAGAAGCCTCGCTAAGGCCCCCGCATCCCGCCGTATTTCCGCACCCCTACCCTGCGGCCCACAAGGAGGAATTCATGACTGTCCGCGTTGCGATCAATGGTTTCGGCCGTATCGGCCGGCTGGTGCTGCGCGCCATCCTGGAATCGAAGCGCACGGATATCGTGGTGGTCGGCGTGAACGATCTGGGGCCAGTGGAAACCAACGCCCATTTGCTCCGCTACGACTCCGTTCACGGGCGGTTTCCGGGCGAAGTGGCGGTCGATGGCGAACACATGATCGTCGATGGGCACAAGATCCGGGTGACGGCGATCAAGGATCCGGCGCAATTGCCGCATGGAGAATTGGGAGTCGATATCGCTCTGGAATGCACCGGCATTTTTACCTCGAAAGACAAGGCAGCCGCGCATCTCAAAGCCGGCGCAAAACGTGTGCTGATTTCCGCGCCCGCCGATGGCGTTGACCTGACGGTCGTCCACGGTGTCAACAATGACAAACTTTCGAAGGATCACCTGATTGTTTCAAACGCCTCCTGCACGACCAACTGCTTGGCGCCCGTCGCGAAAGTGATGAACGAGGCCGTCGGTATCGCCCAGGGTTTCATGACGACAATTCATAGTTATACCAATGATCAGCCGGTACTCGATCAGATGCACAAGGATCTCTATCGCGGGCGCGCTGCGGCGCTTTCCATGATCCCTACCTCGACGGGTGCCGCGAAAGCAGTGGGTCTGGTATTGCCCGAACTGAAAGGCAAGCTGGACGGCGTCTCGGTGCGCGTGCCGACGCCGAATGTTTCGCTGGTGGATTTCAAGTTCACGGCCAAACGGCCGACGACGGTTGAAGAGATCAACAACGCTGCAAAAACGGCAGCGGCCGGTCCGCTCAAAGGCATTCTCGCCATCGTCGATGCGCCGCTTGTTTCTTCGGATTTCAATCACAATCCGGCCTCGTCCAGTTTTGCACTGGACGGCACGAAGGTGATCGACGGCACATTCGTGCGTGTCATGTCGTGGTACGACAATGAATGGGGCTTCTCAAACCGCATGGCGGATACGGCTGTCGCAATGGGTGCGCTGATCTGATGCCGGGAAGAAATTACCGCACGCTCGACGATCTTGCCGTTTCAGGTAAATGCGTGCTCGTGCGCGCCGATCTCAACGTGCCCATGCAGGATGGAAAGGTAACCGATACGCTTCGCATCGAGCGTCAGGCGCCGACCATTCGCGAACTGGCAGAAAAAGGTGCGAAGGTCGTCGTGTTGTCCCATTTCGGCCGGCCGAAAGGAAAGCCGGTCGCGTCGATGTCGTTGAAGCCGGTCGTGCCGGCTTTATCGACGGCGCTGAACCGGCCGGTGGGCTTCTCAGATAATTGTATTGGTGATGGCGCAAAGCAGGCGGTGTCGGAACTCAAGGGCGGCGACGTTCTGTTGCTCGAGAATACGCGCTTCCATGCCGGCGAGGAAGCAAACGACGCGGGGTTCGCGGAAGCGATTGCCGCGCTCGGCGATATCTATGTGAACGATGCGTTTTCAGCCGCGCATCGCGCTCATGCAACGACGGAAGCGCTGGCGCGTCTTCTACCGGCGGCGGCGGGTCGTGCGATGGAAGCAGAGCTGACCCATCTTCATCGCGCGCTCGATCATCCCGAACGTCCCGTCATGGCCGTGGTAGGCGGCGCAAAAATTTCCAGCAAGCTCGAACTGCTCGGCAATCTCATTCGCCGCGTGGATGTGCTGGTGATCGGCGGTGCGATGGCGAACACGTTTCTCGCCGCGCAGGGGCACGAAATCGGCAAATCAGTTTTCGAAACCGATTATCTCGAAACGGCGCGCAAAATTCTCGCAACGGCGCACGAGTCCGGGGCGGCGCTTGTGTTGCCGACGGATGTTGTCGTGGCGAAGGAATTCAAGCCCAACGCCGAATGGCGGGTCGTCAGCATAAGGAACGTCGGTCCGGACGACATCATTTTGGATGTGGGGCCAGAAACAATCGAGGGATTTTCCGCGCGACTCGAACAGGCGCGCACGCTGGTGTGGAACGGGCCGTTCGGCGCGTTCGAAACACCGCCCTTCGATCGCGGCACGGTTGCAGCCGCGAAAGTGGCGGCGGCACGCACCCAAGCCGGGAAGTTGTTATCTGTCGCGGGCGGCGGCGATACGGTGGCGGCATTGAATACGGCCGGTGTGTCGGATCAATTCACCTATGTATCCACCGCCGGCGGCGCGTTTCTCGAATGGCTCGAAGGGCTCGAACTTCCGGGCGTCGCGGCACTTACGCAAAACAAGGGGCAATCGCAATGAACAGGGAAGAACTTGCGCGCACGGCGCACGCAATGGTGGTCAAGGGCAAGGGCCTTCTGGCTGCCGATGAAAGCTCGGGCACAATCAAGAAACGCTTCGACAAGATCGGCGTCGAATCAAACGAAACCAATCGTCGCGACTATCGCGAGTTTCTATTCCGCACCACCGATGCCATGACCAACTACATCTCCGGCGTCATTCTCTATGACGAAACGATCCGCCAGAAAGCGGCGGATGGCACGCCACTGGTGAAGCTGATCGAAAATGCAGGTTCGATCCCCGGCATCAAGGTGGATCTCGGCGCCAAGCCGCTGGCTCTCTGTCCAAACGAAACCATTACCGAAGGCCTGGACGGGCTGCGCGAGCGGCTGATCGAATATCGCAATCTCGGTGCGCGCTTCGCGAAATGGCGCGCCGTGATCGACATCGCCCCCGGCATTCCGACCTTTACTGCGATCACTACCAACGCCCATGCGCTGGCTCGTTATGCTGCGCTTTGCCAGGAAGAGGCGATCGTTCCGATCGTCGAGCCGGAAGTGCTGATGGATGGCGATCATGATATCGACACCTGCGCGCGCGTGACGGAATGGACGCTGAAAGAAGTGTTTTATGCGCTCTACAAACAGCGCGTTCACCTTGAAGGCATGATCCTGAAGCCGAACATGGTGATCTCGGGCGCGAAATGCGCCAAACAGGCGAGCGTCGAGGATGTAGCGGAACGCACGGTCAAATGCCTGAAGGAATGCGTGCCGTCTGCCGTGCCGGGCATCGCCTTCCTGTCCGGCGGACAATCCGATGAAGAAGCGACGGCCCATCTGAACGCCATAAACAAACATGATGGTCTTCCCTGGCCGCTCACCTTCTCCTACGGCCGCGCCTTGCAGGCCGCACCACAAAAGGCATGGAGCGGCAAATCCGCCAATGTGCCGGCAGGACAGAAGGCCTTTGCTCATCGCGCGCGCATGAACAGCCTCGCCACGCGCGGCGAATGGAATGCGGATGTGGAAAAACAAGCGGCGTGAGCGAGCGCTGCCGGCTTTATCTCATCTCGCCGCCATCCTTGGAGCCGCGCCGGTTTGCGGAAACGCTCAAATCGGCGCTGGCTGCGGGTGATGTCGCGACGTTTCAGTTGCGCCTGAAACATACGGCCGACGATGACATCCGCCGCGCTGCTGAGCTACTCATTCCCGTTACGCAGAAAGCAGGCGTGGCTTTCCTGCTGAATGATCGTCCAGATCTCGCCGCCGAGCTTGGCGCGGACGGCGTGCATATCGGGCAGGAAGACATGCCCTACAAACAGGCCCGAAAGCTGCTGGGCGATAACTCAATTGTCGGTGTCACCTGTCACGATTCGCGGCACCTGGCGATCGATGCTGCCGAAGCCGGCGCGGATTATGTTGCGTTCGGCGCCTTCTTTCCTACTGAAACCAAAGAACCCAAAACTCGCGCCGATACCGAGCTGCTCCGCTGGTGGTCCGAGGTGATGACCGTTCCCTGTGTCGCCATAGGCGGAATTACCGCGGAGAACGCGCCGTTGCTTATCGAAGCCGGCGCGGATTTTCTCGCGGTTTCGGCGGGTATCTGGAACCATCCCGACGGCCCCGCCGCGGCCGTGCAGCGGTTCAACGCACTTTTCTGAGCATAGCCGTTTCGTCGCCTGACATTCGCGGATTGTTAGGCACGGGTTTGTGCTACAGTCGGAGCGGTTCGGATGGGGCAATTCACATGATAAGACTCGGCATCCCCGGCGTATTTGCGCTGGGCATTGTTCTATTTACGTCCGGTATTGCTACGGCGCAGATGGATGCTCTGTACGTATCTCTCAACAGATGCGCAGATCCTTCGCGCCTCGCCGAAACCCGCATCCGCGATTGCATGGCTGTGATCGGTGCCAAAGGCATTGACCAGGATGAGGTGGCCTTCGCCTGGCTCGATCTGGGGTTGGTCTATCAATCTCAGGGGCGTGACCGGCAGAGCGAATTAGATGCCTACAGCAAAGCCATCGAGTTGCAGCCGGATCTCTGGCAGGCCCGTGCCAATCGCGCGAGTCTGTATCTGGAAGCCGGAGAGGCTGAGAAAGCTATGGCAGACTACATCGCGCTGCGGCAATCGGGTCCGGACAAGGTCGCGCTCTATCGCGCCAAGAACAATTTGGAATATCGTACTAACGATATTGAAGGCACGAAGTCGAACAGGCCCAATATGGACTTGCCGGGACGCGAAGAGGCCGACTATGCAAATGCATTGAACGGACTTGGCCACAGTCTGCTAACGGGATTTTCAAATCGTTGCCGGGCGCGCGCGCTCGCCGGACTCGAATTGGATGCCGCGCTCAAGGATTGCGAATCCGCACTTCAGATCAACCAGACCGACGAGCTTTCCCACCAGGCGCGTGGAATTGCCGAGTTCAGACTCGCCAACTGGACGGCGGCGCTCGGCGAATTCGACATTGTGCTTTCGACGCACCCCAACGCAGCGGACACACTTTACATGAAAGGTGTTGTCGAGCGGCGCACGGGTCATGCTTCGGCAGGTGATACGGATATTGCCGCCGCGAGGACGATCGATACAGCGGTCGCGGACAGATATGCCAGATATGGCATACTGCCATGAATTACAGATGTAATTTCTAACCGGCGCGGGCTTCGCGGAGCCGATTCCCGGACCCTCCAAAAAATCTATTGGCGGGCGCTCAAATCGCCGCTAGTTTGATTTGATAACGGAGGGGCAACATCATGAAATTCTATCATTCGGCCGCCATTCTGGCGGTTGGGCTCGCTTTGTCTGGCTGCGCCACCATCGTCGAGGGAACAACCCAGTCTTTATCGGTCAACACGATACCGGCGGATGGCGCCAAGTGTACGCTTACTAATTCGCAAGGCACCTGGTACGTTACAACTCCTGGTAGTGTTACTGTGCATAAGACAAAGACGGACCTAGATGTGACCTGCATAAAGCAGGGCTTTCAGCCCGGTCATCTCATGGCCGTTTCCCACTTTGGGGCCACCACGGCTGCGAATGTGATCGCGGGCGGAATCGTCGGAATAGGGGTGGATGCGGCGAGTGGTGCAAATTACCACTACGACAACCCGATCAGCGTGCCGCTGGGTGCGCCGGATCCGGCAGCAGCGGCACAAACACCCGCAACGCCGCCGGTTTCTAACTAAATATCGGGGCACGTTAGTTCGAATTGTGAGCAGATTGACGCGAGGAAGATCCGGAATTCTTCCTCGCGCCAGCCGCGGAGATTCGACGCGCGTTTGTGTGCGTCGTGTCCGGCTATTTTTTTCCGGCCGGTGGCGGCTTTGAGCCGCGCTGTTCGGCAAAAGGCGAGGTGGATGTGGATTGCTTCGCCTTGTTCTTCTCGGCTTTAGGCTTCTTCTTTTCCTTGTTGTTACGCTGTTCCCGGTTCGCCATGGCAGCCTCCCGTGTCTGATTCTTCACGGGGCAAAGCATAACGGGGGGCGCGGGATTGCGAAAGCTTGGGAGCCATCCCCTGCTGCTCGGCGTTGTCTTTCCATGCGCACGCTGCTCGCCGCCCTGAGCCTGTCTTTTCTGGCACAAGGTTTTGCCGTGCCGGGCTTCGCACAGGGCGTTGGACGGGCGATCTTTCAAACGGCCGCCCCTGGCCCGTCCCCGCAGGCGCAAACAGGAACGGTGGTCTCCGTCGATCCGGCCACAATGAATTTCGTCTGCAAGGATGGAGAGGGCATCAAGCGGTATTGGGTGACACGTATGACGGGCTTCAGTTCCGGCCGCGAGACTGTTTCATTTTTTGGCCTTTCCACCGGCCATCAGGTCGAAGTGATGTCTCACCCCTCGGGCGGTCTCGACGTCGCCGATCAGGTCGTTCTGCTGAACTGATGTGGTATATCTGCGGCTTGCGAACCGTTACGCGCTGAGTGCCAATGTAGTCGCATGATCCTCAGAGAGGATCGCGCCCTCGCGCTTCAGCGCGGCGATTTCGTCCCCGGACAGGTTGTCCTGCAACAGGATGCCGACGCGGTCTGCAGCGCGTTTTCCGATCGGTTCGCGCGGACGGTTGGTAGCCTGATGTGCGGCATCGGAATAACCGATGATTCGCGCTGCCTCTGCCAGACGACCTGCCATGACAGCACGCAACGCGAGGTGATCGAACAATTCGAACAGCATGCCCTGCTCGCGAAGAAGGGGAGCAGCTCTGAGCGCGGTGACCAACGCTTCATCAAGCTCGCCGCGAAATGTGAGCGCAGCTACCATGATCCCCAGCACGAAAGCCTGCACATCGGAATGCGCGCTATCTCGCAACTCGGCGATAATTGCGCGGCCTGATTCCACTGCGCCGTCAACATCGCCCTGTTCTAGCGCGAACTCGGTCAGATTGCCGGCCACTACCAGCCGCAACCGTTCGGCGCCGATTGCCGCGCACAGGCGGATCGCCTTTTCGCCAAATGCACAGGCGGTATTGTAACGCCCGAGCCGGTCCTCGACGACGACTTTCGTTGCATAGGCGCTTGCAAGCGCGCGCGGCTTGCCCGCATCCGCGAGGAGTTGAAGAGATTCGGCTATCGATCGTTCGGCGTCATCGTTTCTCTCAAGCATCATCGACGTAAATGCAAAACGGGAGAGTGCCGCGCCCAGTTGAGGCATATCCTTCAGCGCGCGATAGAGTTCCGCCGACTGCATGAATTCATCATTCGCACGGATCACTGCGCCCGAGTTGGTCCACAACTCTCCGAGGCCTCTTCGCAAACGCGCTTCCAAATGCGGAGGCGTATTCGCGTGAAAAAGCTCCATAGCGGACGCGAGGCGTTGTCGCCCTTCGGCATGAAGCGCGAATTCACGCCAGACAGGCCAGGAGGCTCCGGCAATCGCGATGGCATCTTCGGGGTCATGGACCATCGTCCATCTCCTGACCTGCTTCGCAAATGTTGATAAAAGTCCCGGTCGGGTGCAGATAATCGCGCGGCCGGGATGACGGGTTCGACGAAGCCCGGCGAACCCCTCTCCCGTTTCATGCGTTGCGCAAATGGGAGGACCCTGTGATGCGAATTCTGCCCACAATAGCCATCGTCTCCGCGCTTGCGTGGTCCGGCGCGGCCTGGTCTTGCGACGGAGTCGCTGGCCGCAACGTTGCCGTAACGTTCGACGGACAGAAACACACCGTCTCGAATGTGGGACGGCAATGGCTGCAAGTCACGTTCACCGCCAATAACGCTACGTATAGTTTGCAACTGGCGCCGGGCCAGTCTGCCTCTCCGCGCTCACCCGGTACATTCGGGCAGTATATGTCGGGCTATCAGTCCTGTGCCGCCACGCCGATCAACTATCGGTAAGCGCGTCCTTCGAAGGTAGCCGGCCGGCGGTGTTAGTGTCGCCGGCCCGCTACATAAATAATTACTCTGCTTTATTTACCCTCTACACCCTTGGTCATGTCGTGCGCATATTGCTTGACCTGTTTGGTGCCGGCGATCTGATCGAAAATCCACAGCCAGCCACCCGTGATGCCGCATTGGGAATGCCAGTTCTTCATCGCCGTCTCGGCCTGGGTCGGCGACATATAGGGCGGTGCGGAAGATTGATCCGATATGCCGGGATAGACGGGCACGCCGCCGAAATCCCAACCGGTGCAGGGACTGTTGCCCTCGCCGCCGGCGAAAGTCTGCAAATGAATACCGTCCACCGTACCGGCGCTCTGGGTGTTGATCTGCGATACCACCGAGATCCAGTAGCTGTTGTTGGTATAGGGATTCATGGTGACGTGATAGCCGAGTTTCCCGAGCATCACGGCAAATGCAATCGTTGACGAGGAATCATAGCTGTTCTCGTCGTCGAAATCGATTGCATCGATCGGCAGCGCCTTTTTGATCGCAGCGAAATCCTTGTAGAGAATGCTGTTCTTTCCAGTGCCCTGGGCATCGACGAGCGCTTTGATATCTTCCCAGTCGCCATAGTTGGACGACCCGATGCTCAGCGTGACGCGCTTGACCGCGCCCTTCCTGATTTTTTTCAGGTCCGCCGGAAAATCCGGATATGTTTGATTCCCGATATAGGAACCGCTCGATGTCAGGGGGAATTCGCCGTTCAGGTTCAAATCACCCGAGCTGTTGACCTCGACGCTCCAGACGATCAGTTCGTTGAATTCAGCTCTCCTGAGCTCCGCAATATTTTTCGTAACATGCTTGTAGACTGGCCCTCCCCCGAGAACGCCGACATAGCCCTTCGGTGCTGCCGATGCGGAGGCGATCGCGCCAATGCCGCACAGCATGAGGGCGCATGCCAAACGGCGCGCGGACGTGTGTTTCCGATTCGATTGTGCCTGCCCGGTTGTTCCGGTAGCGGTCTTGGTCATGTCATTACCCCTTTACACATGGATATTTTGCGATGGATGTCGTGGCCTATGCCGGCCCAGCCTTGCCGGATCGTGGATCCCAACCGGCTCGGCGCGAACGCTAACAGGCGGCGGCGGACCGAGAAAGTGCAAATCCCGCGGCTTTGCGCCGTACGGTTGAGTTCCGCCACTGACGGCCAGGAGGGAGTGGGATGCGTATGAGAATTCCGGGTTCGAAATTGATGCGTGCGGCGCCCGGCACGATGTCCGCTCTACCCTTCACACATATCCGGACGGGCGCCTGACAATGTCCGAACTCGCCCGGTGGGACAGTTTCTACATGATCGTCGGGCCGGCCGCGGGCGCGCTGATTGGATTACAATTCGTCGTCCTGACGCTCATCGCCGCACGGCCGCCTCAAAGCGGCGGCGACGGTGGTGCGGCAGGGGCGGCTTTTGCCACGCCGACCATTGTTCATTTCAGCGTGATCCTGTTCTTGTCGGCGCTTCTACGTGCGCCCTGGAACAGGATGGCGCCTCCCGCAATTCTTTCCGGGCTCGCGGGTATCGGCGGCACGATTTACGTCGTTTTGACCATCCTGCGCATGAACAAACAACGCGCCTATACGCCCGAATTCGAGGATTGGTTATTTCACGGGATATTGCCTCTGGCAGCGTATTTGCTGCTGGCGGCCGGTGCTTTCGCCACTGTTTCCCACGAGCACGACGCCCTGTTTGCGGTCGGAGCCGCGGTGTTGTTGCTGCTCTTTATCGGCATCCATAATGCGTGGGACGGAATCCTCTATCACGTCTTCACCAGGATCGTCGCGTCCGACAAGAAGTGAGTCTGGCGCGAGGCTGGCTGCTCGCCCCATGATCCGGCGCGTCTTGCGAAAGGGCTGCGGCTCCGTAACAGTGCAACCGTCGTAATGATTGCGGGCACAGGTGAGCGAAATGACAGTCACGTCGGCAGCAGCGGATTTGGATAGCGGCGGCACACGTGACCGGGCTTTTATCGGCCACCCCCTGGGGCTTGCATGGCTGTCAGCCTCCGAGTTCTGGGAGCGTTTCTGCTACTACGGCATGCAAACGCTGCTCGTGCTCTATCTCACGCACTATCTCCTGCAGCCCGGGCATATCGAACAGGTCTGGGGTTTCGAGGGTTTTCGCCACTTCCTCGGCAAGGTCTTCGGCGCCCAGTCGAATATGGCGCTCGCTTCGAACACGGCGCAGCTCTATGCGGCTTCGGTCTATGTGACACCGCTTGCCGGCGGCTTCATCGCCGACCGGCTGATCGGGCGAACCGCCACGGTCAGCATCGGCGCGATCACGATGGTGATCGGCACCTTTCTGCTGGCCTTCAACTCCACATTCCTGATCGCACTGGCGCTATTGCTTGCCGGTGTCGGCTGCTTCAAGGGTAACATCGCCAGCCAGGTCGGTGCGCTTTATCGGGTCGACGATACGCGCCGCGCCGACGGCTTTCAGATCTACTTTCTCGGCATCCAGCTGGCCGTAATTATTTCGCCCACGCTCTGCGGCTGGCTCGCGCAGGATGTGGATTGGCATCTGGGCTTCGTCGCGGCCGGCATCGGCATGGTCGTGGCTCTTGCCATCTATCTTATGGGGCGCAGCACCTATCCGCCCGAGCCTGTCCGCACCGTGGGCGACCATGTCGAGCGGCCACCGCTCACGGCGCATGATTGGAAGACGGTCATTCTTCTGGTGGTACTACTGCCGGCGCTTGCCCTTTCGATCGTGGGCAACCAGCAAATTTCGGACGCCTATCTCGTATGGGGTGAAAAGACCTTTCAAACCACGATTTTCGGCATCAATCTGCCGATCACATCGCTTGTATCCATGGATGCGATCGTCAGCTCGGTCACGATGATTGGTGTGATCGCGTTCTGGCGCTGGTACGGCCAGCGCTGGCAGGAGCCCGCGGAAATTACCAAGATCGTCATCGGCGTCGCGATCAGCGCGCTCGGGCCGCTGGTGCTTGCGGGATGCGCCGTGGTAGCCGATACGCAGCACGTTCGCGTTCCGCTTTATTGGGCACTTGGCTTCCACATCATCAATGACATCGGATTCGCCAATGTGCTGCCGGTTGGTCTCGCGCTTTACTCGCGCGCCGCGCCGAAGGGCCTGGGTGGTATGATGATCGCGGTCTATTACATCCACCTTTTCTTCGGAAACTTGCTGACCGGCTATATCGGCGGGCTATACGGCAGCATGCCCAACACGACATTCTGGTTCATGCATGTTGCGCTGATGGGCGTTGCCGCGGTGTTGCTGCTTCTGGCGCGGATTGCGTTCGCAGGCTTCCTCGTTCCCAAAGCCGAGGACAAAACGCTGGCCGCAGCGGGGGCTTGAGACGAGCCGCCGAGGCGAACCTGCCCGCGCGTATGACCTTGGGCAGGGCTGATTTCAAGTGCCGTTCCGCGTTCATGGAACATATACGGCGAATCGGCTAGTTACATGCCATGGTTTGGATGCTTGGCTTTGTCGTCGCCGATATTGTTACAATCATCTGGGGCGTGCTGACCTATAACGGCCTGGTGCGGCGGAAAAATCTCGTTGCGGAAGCCTGGGGCGGCATCGATGCGCAGCTCAAGCGGCGCGCCGACCTCATTCCCAATCTCGTCGCCACGGTGAAGGACTATGCCGCGCATGAGCGCGAGACCTTCGACGAGCTGGCACGGCTGCGCGCGGCCGGGCAGGCGCAAGCCGGCGTTTCCGAACGCGCCCAGACGGAAACAGCGATCGGCGCGGCACTCCTGCGCATCCTTGCCGTTGCCGAAGCCTATCCGGAGCTCAAGGCGAGTGCGAATTTCCAGCAATTGCAGACCGAGCTGTCCAACACGGAAGATCAGATCCAGTTGGCGCGCCGCTACTACAATGGCACCGTGCGTAACTACAATATTCTGATCGAGCAATTTCCCTCGAACCTCATTGCGAGGCTCGGCAAGTTTTCTCCGGCACCGTTCTTTCAGATCGAAAACGACTCAGACAGGCAGGCGCCGGCCGCGACGTTTTCCGGATGAGCCGCGTCGCCGCTCTCATAGTGGCGCTGCTTGCCGGATTGACTACGTTTGCTCGCGCCGAAGAGCGCATCACCGATTTTGCGAGCGACATCCGCGTCACGCAGACGGGTGCGCTCACGGTCACCGAGTCGATCTCGGTCAATTCCGAAGGCGCGTCCATCCGCCACGGAATCTTCCGTGACTTTCCCACGATCTATATCCGGCAGGGCCATCGCATTCACGTCGGCTTCGATGTGCTGTCTGTAAAGCTGGACGGGCAGGACGAGATTTACAGCGTCGAACGCATCCAGAATGGCGAACGGGTGAAAATCGGCGATCCCAAGATGGAGATCCCGCCCGGCGCGCACCGATTTGTACTCACTTACGCGACGGACAGGCAGATCGGCTTCTATCCCGGCTTCGATGAAATCTATTGGAACGTCACCGGGAATTTCTGGAACTTCCCGATCGACCACGCCGAAGCCATTGTCGAACTGCCTGGCAATGCGCGCATCCTGCAATATTCCGCCTATACGGGACCGCTCGGTTCGACGGAGCAAAATGCACAAAGCAAGAAGCTTTCCGAATCTGCGATGCGCTTCACGGCCAATGCTCCGCTCGGTGTCCGCGAAGGATTGACGGTCGCCATCGGCTTTTCAAAAGGCGCAGTGCTTCCGCCTTCGCCGGAAGAATTGCGGCGCGATTTCATTCGCGACAATGAAGCAACCATTGTCGCATGCACCGGCGTGATTCTCATGCTGATCTATTTCATCGTCATATGGATCGAGCATGGGCAAAGACCGGCACGCGGCACGGTCATTCCGCTTTTCGCGCCGCCGAAGGATTTCTCGCCCGCCGCCGTCCGCTATGTCCGACACATGGGTTACGACCGCAAAGCCTATGCCGCCGCGCTTATCGACATGGCAGTGAAGGGGTATCTCAAAATCACGGAAGATCACGGCGCCTACACGCTGACGCAGACCGGGAAAGGCGAAACCGATTCGGGGCTTGCGCATGGCGAGTCTGCAATCGCGTCCAGATTGTTCGCCGAAGGCGGCACGATTGAATTGAAGCAGATCAACCACAGCAGGATCGCGCTGTCCGTTTCCGCGCTCCAGAACTCGCTCAAGAATGAGTACGAGCGGGTTTATTTCGTCACCAACAGCCACTGGTTCATCGGCGGATTGTCGATGCTGATCGTTACGGGGATCGCGACGGCGCTTCTTTGCGACGATCCGCAGGCCGGCGCGGCCCTTGCGTGGGTCGGCGGCTTGTGTTTCGGCCTGAGCCTGCTTGCACATCGCGTCTGGGATGCATGGAGCACCGCGCTTTCGGGCGTAGGCTCATCTTTCGCCAATGGTTTTCACGCGCTTTCCGCAACTGTAATTTTCCTGATCGCTTTCGCCCTGTTCTCGTTTGTAGGTTTCCTGAAGATCGTAAGTTCGGTGCCCTTGCCCGTCATGCTTGCGCTCTCTTTGGGCGGAGTCGCTGCCTATCTGTTCTACAGCCTGCTGAGGCACCCCACGTTGCTCGGCGCGCAAATCATGGACCAGATCGACGGATTCGAAATGTTTCTCGTCACTGCCGAAAAGGATCGGTTCGAAGCGCTCAATCCGCCCAATGTCACGCCGGCCGTGTTCGAGAAATTTCTGCCCTACGCCATCGCGCTCGATTGCGAAAATCAGTGGAGCCGGAAGTTCGAGGCCGAGGCGGCGGCTGCCGGACTGACGCCGAGTGCGGGCGGAAGCTATTATACGCCGGGATGGTATTCCGGTAACGCCTTTAACAATCTCGGAACGGCCGGTTTTGCCGATGCAATCGGCACGTCCATGGCTTCCGCGGTGTCGTCGGCCTCGTCCGCACCCGGCTCCGATGGCGGCGGATCTTCCGGCGGTGGTGGCGGAGGAGGTGGCGGCGGCGGTTGGTAAGGCAAGCGGCCGCGCTTGCAGACATCGCGTTTTTCCAGAGAATGATGGGCAGACTACCGTCTGGAGGGGAAACCGATGCGGAGCATGATGACAATTTCGGCAGTGGCCATGTGCGCGCTGCTTGCGGCCTGCGATCAGAAGCCGAAATCCGACAATGTGACGATCAACGGACAGAACGGTAACGTCACCATCTCCGCCAATGGCCAGCAATTCTCGATCAAGGCCAATGGCGATAAGAGCGGCAATTTCACCATGTCCGGCGATAACGGGCATTTCACGATGAAGGCGTCGGACGGCAAACAGACGGTGGAAGTCAATTCCACCGGCGGCTCGACGAACATACATATGCCGGATTTTGTTACTTCCTATCCGGGCGCAAAAGTCGAGACGACCACCATTGGATCGGGCGCAAGCGGCAACAGCGGCACCTTCACCTTTGAAACATCCGACTCGCCGGCCACGGTGATTGATTACTACAAGAAGAAATCAGCGGGTGAAGGCCTCGCCCAGGTCATGGACATGAATATGGGTCCCACCACCATGTTCACGGCGCATACCGATGGCGATAAGAAGGTGCTTCAGGTGATCGCCTCCACGAATGGAAGCGGCGCACGCGGCCAGGTGACCTGGACAGTCAAATAACTCTACGGAAAGAAGGTTCATGACAGACACATTGCCCGACAGGCTCTGCGTCAACCCCAAGAGCCCGTATCACGATGCGCCGCTTCTGGAGCGGGGCGTCGGCATCCGGTTCAACGGCGTCGAGAAAACAAATGTCGAGGAGTACTGCGTCAGCGAAGGCTGGGTGCGATTGGCCGTCGGTAAGACGGTGGACCGCGCCGGAAATCCGATGACGGTCAAACTGAAAGGCGCTGTCGAGCCTTATTTGAAAGACGCTGCTAACCCCGCCGCATGAGATAGCGCGCTGGAGGCATGCCGAATGATGACTTGGAAACACCGTCTGCTGTTAGCTGTTCTTTTGGTTGTGTCATCGCTGGTGCCGTTCGCGGCAGAGGCTATCAAGGTACATGTCATCCCGGGCCTGATCGGCGCCCAAGACAGCAAATCAAAGGAATTGCTGGCGCTGGATCCGGCTGCAGCCGAGGGCGCGGCAACGCGCGATCTCCTCTCGGTGCTCAAGCCGGCGGACAAGTTCACAACCGACATGAGTCAGAATGTCGAAGGAATGGTGTTTACCACCGTGCCCTATCAAACCTTATATCCCTACGTTTGTCGCGCGGATCGCGTCATGCTTCGCTACAATTGGGCGGGCCAGTATGACGCCGCAGGAAAGTGGCTGGACAATGCCCGGCAGCCTACAGGTGTTGAAGCCCAACCGATCTATCACGTCGAGCAATCGGCCGTTCCCGAATTCAAACCCGGAATAGCCTATCCGGCGCCTGTTTGCGACCAGCGTCACCCTGTCGCCGACGCGGCCTGGTTTGCCGCCCCAAGCGACAGGGACGCAGTTCGCAGCGCCAATATGTTCCGCATGGCCGAGGACGAAGTGAAGTCCGGACAACTGGTGCCCGGCCCTTGTGATCGGCACGGATCCGACACCTGCCGGCAATGGATACTTTCGATGGATGACCCTGCGAAGATTCTGTCCGTTGCTCTCTGCGAACCGGCCATTAGTGACGATGCGTGTTATGTCTTTTCGTTCGACGCCATCGATATAACGATCTCCGGCACAATTCCTGGCAGATCATTTGAGTCGATCGTTCCTACCACTATCAAGTCCATCCGCGCTGAGACGGTCTCG
>DASXXW010000253.1:0-3389 GCA_036502865.1 Rhizomicrobium sp. | reverse complement strand
CGGCAGACCGCAAATACGCCGCCATGTGCCGCCGTCCGCACCGCGCATTTCAAGGAATTTCTTCAGCCGCACTTCCGGAAAGATCGTCGTCAGATGATCCGCCCAGTCTGACAGCTGAGGCGTGATGCCTTTCAGTTCGGGAATTCGCCCAGCCATAAAATCGCGGAAGCACTTACCCGCGACATCTATGTATTTTCCGTCGCGATAGACGAAATACATCGGCACATCGAGTGCGTAATCGACATAACGCTCGAAGCCGAAGCCATCTTCGAACACGAAGGGCAACATGCCCGCGCGCGCATTGTCGACATCGGTCCAGATCTGGCTGCGATAGGAAAGAAAGCCGTTGGGCCGCCCTTCGCGAAACGGCGAATTCGCAAACAGCGCGGTCGCCACAGGCTGAAGCGCGAGCGCGACGCGGAATTTCTTCGTCATGTCCGCTTCATCGGCGAAATCGAGATTCACCTGCACCGTGCAGGTGCGGAACATCATCTCGAGGCCGTAACCGCCGACCTTCGGCATGTAACGCCGCATGATCGCGTAGCGGCCCTTGGGCATCTGGTCCACTTCGTCGAGACGCCAATTCGGCGCGTAGCCCATCCCGAGCGCGCCGGCGCCGATTTCGGCGGCGACTTCACGCACCTGGCTCTGATGCGTGTTCACTTCGGCGCAGGTCTCGTGCAGCGAGCGCAGCGGAGCGCCGGAAAGTTCGAACTGGCCGCCCGGTTCCAGGCTGATGGACGCATTGTTCTGGGTAAGCCCGATGATGTTCTCGCCTTCCATGATCGGTTCCCATCCGAACCGGCGCATGCCTTCGAGCATGGCGCGGATGCCGGGCCGGCCCGCATAGGTCAGCGGCCTGTGCGTCGCGAGATCGTAGACGAATTTCTCGTGCTCGGTGCCGATGCGCCATTGCGCGCGCGGCTTTCCGCCCTCTTGGAGATAGCGAACGAGATCGTCGCGGGACTGGATTTCTCCGCCCGCAGACTGGGGAATTGACATGGGCGGTCTCCCTTCCCGAACCTGTCCGCCCAATGGGCGAATTCCAAATCCGGGATTTAGCTTTGGTTATGTAGGCGGCGCCGGATGCGGCGACAAGCGGGGCATTGTCGGGTTGCGCCCCATTGCCTCCCATGGCGCCCGCATGGTCTTATCGGTCACCGCTTCGTGGAGATGTGTAATGCGTTCGAGGCTGATCCTCGCTGCCGCAACGGCCGGTGCAGCGTTCCTGTTGTCTTCGCTTTCCGGGTTCGCGATCGAAACGGTGACGGTTCCGCAGACCAATCCCGACGGCACCATGGCCTATCAGGGCGCCACGCCGGATCAGGATCCGTTCGCGGAGCCGCAGAGCAAATTCTCGAACGACCAGCAGGGCGGCGTGAAAGTGGACGGGCTCGGCTCGTTCCATTTCAATGTTTCTTCAGGCCAGGGCTGGCCGGCCAATTCCGGTTATTACTACCAGCCCGGCGCGTCGTCCCGGGCGGGCTATGGCACGGATAATACGCCGGGCTCCGAATTTTATAATTCGGGCTATCCCTTCCCGCACTGAGCCTGCCAGATCGCGAGTGAGGCCAGCGCCGCGGTGTCGGCGCGCAGGATGCGTGCGCCGAGCGACACCGGCACGGTGGCCGTCAGTGTACGGATCATTTCGCGCTCAGCGTCATCGAAACCGCCTTCGGGCCCAATGATGATTGCCCATGGCGATTGCGCCATGCCCGAGAGAGCGTCGCGTATCGGCGGTCCACCCGATTCGTCGCAAAATAACAATCGTCTCTCCGGTGGCCATCCCGCGAGCACTCGTGACAGATCCTGCGGTTCGCGGATTTCGGGAACGGTCGTACGCCCCGACTGCTCCGCCGCCTCTATGGCGTTTGCGCGCATACGATCGGTGTTGACGCGATGAACAATGGTGCGCCGCGTGATCACCGGCTGAAGTACGGAAACGCCGAGCTCCGTAGCCTTCTGAGTGAGATAGTCCGCCGGTGTTTTCTTGATCGGCGCGAATAGAAGCCAGAGATCGTCGTCGATACCTTGCCCGGCGATTTGCTGCTCGCACACCACCACACAATCGCGCCGGGTCGCTTCGGCTATTCTCGCCAGCCATTCGCCATCGCGCCCGTTGAACAGACGAACATGATCGCCGCTATGCGCCCGCATGACATGCAACAGATAATGCAACTGCGCCGGATCAAGCGCCGCGCGCGCATCGGGCGAGAGCTGGAATTCGACATACAGACGCGTCTTGCCGCCGGGATAAATAAGTTCGCTCATGGGAGGTGGTCGGGCTCTGCTGTCCTAAAACGCGCTCTTCGCATGAACCGGCCTAGAAATGGGAAACATCGATACACTATCGCACTTCCTTTAGGTTACGAAACCGGCGGGCTTGACCCTGCTTGCCGCCTGCTGCCTCATCCCGGCTGATATTGCAGGACGCGGATCATGGGACGCGGAAACAAAGCTCGAAATCCGGTGACGCGAAGTCGAATGGCGGCCGCGGCGCTTGCGCTGTTAGTTTTAGCTCCCGTACTCGCCGAGGCGAACCAGCCGAAGCAAAGCTACCAGCCCGCCGCGCTTTGGGAGTGGAACGAGAACGTCATAACCGACTCGAAAGCGCAGGCCGATTTCTTCTCTTTCGCAGGCAGCCACGGCGTCAACCGCGTCTATATCGAATGCGAATCGGCGATCCAGAATAATCAGGCTGCGCTTATCGCTTTTCTCGAAACGGCGGCAGACCAAGGCATCAAGACCGAGCTGCTTTTCGGCGATGACAAATGGGTGTTCCCGGGCTCGGGCTATCCCCATCAGGGTTATGCGATTTCGCTGACATCCAAATATGCTGCACAATTGCTCAGCCAGATGAGTTACGGACAGCCCGTCGCCGTTCATTACGATGTAGAGCCGGCGGATCTGAAACAATGGAAGACCGAACGTAACAAGCTCGCGACGGATTACATCGAGCTTGTCACACGTCTGGAACGTGCCGCCCACAAGATCGGGCTGAGCCTCTCCGTCGACGTGACCTATTGGTACAGCACCATACAAGTCAAACGCCACGGCGTTTCAACGCCAATGAATCAACTCATCATCAACGCCGTCGACCGGTATGTGATCATGGATTACTGGGATACGGCATCGCGCATGGAGAGTCAGGCAACAACCGATCTGACCTATGCGAACGGCATTTTCGGGAAAGAAGTGGTGATCGGCGCGCTGACGAATTGCAATCAGAAGCCCGCCGATACCTCCTTCTGTAACGATAGCAAGCACAGCGGTACGGCGTGGATGGAATCCGTGCTGGGTAAGGTCGTCCGTACCGAATCTCCGAATATCTCGTTCAGCGGGCTGGCCATCGAGGACTATGCCGGGTTCAAGGTGCTCGGACCGTAACG
>DASXXW010000252.1:0-11554 GCA_036502865.1 Rhizomicrobium sp. | reverse complement strand
CGTCCTCCTTTCATCTCTCGATGGTGATGTTTTGCGCTTGAGCGCCACCCATGCTCTTGCCTATTGTGCGATTCCATGGCGCGGTTGATCTTCATTACCGGCGGCGTGGTTTCCTCACTGGGCAAGGGGCTTTCGTCCGCTGCGTTGGGCGCGTTGCTGCAGGCGCGCGGCTATCGCGTGCGTCTGCGCAAGCTCGACCCCTATCTCAATGTCGATCCCGGCACGATGAGCCCGTTCCAGCATGGCGAAGTTTATGTCACCGACGATGGCGCGGAGACCGACCTCGACCTCGGCCATTACGAGCGCTTTACGTCGGTATCGTCGGGAAAATCCGACAACGTCACAGCCGGCCGCATCTACCAGGAAGTGATTTCGACGGAGCGCCGCGGCGGCTATCTCGGCCGCACCGTGCAGGTGATTCCGCATGTCACCGATGCGATCAAAGAGTTCGTCATGACCGGCGAGTCCGAGGTGGATTTTCTGCTGGTCGAAATTGGCGGGACCGTCGGCGATATCGAAGGGCTACCGTTTTTCGAAGCCATCCGTCAGCTCGGCAATGAACTTGGTCGGCAGCGCGCGGCTTTCGTTCATCTGACGCTTGTTCCCTATATCGAGACGGCCGGCGAACTGAAGACCAAACCCACGCAGCATTCGGTGAAGGAACTCCGGTCGATCGGCATCCAGGTCGATGTGCTGTTATGCCGGGCGCGTCAGCCCATCCCGGACGACGAGCGCAGAAAGATCGGCCTGTTCTGTAATGTCAGTCCCGAGCGTGTGATTTCCGCGCCCGATCTTTCCACGATCTATGAGGCGCCGCTGAGCCTTCATGCGGAAGGTTTCGACACGCAAGTGCTGCGCGTCTTCGGCATCGAGGATGCTCCGGCGCCCGATCTCTCACGCTGGCGCACCGTGGTGGACAGGGTGAAAAATCCCGAAGGCGAGGTCCGCATCGCCGTCGTCGGCAAATACATGCAGGTGAAGGACTCGTACAAATCGCTGTCGGAAGCGCTGACGCATGGCGGACTCGCCAATAATGTCCGCGTACAAATGGAGTGGATCGACAGCGAGATATTCGAGCGCGATGACGCCGCCGTCTATCTCGAAGGCGTCGACGGGATTCTGGTGCCCGGAGGTTTTGGCGAGCGGGGAACGGAAGGAAAGATCCGCGCCGTGCGTTTTGCGCGGGAACGGAATATTCCGTTCTTTGGAATTTGCTTCGGCCTTCATATGGCGGTCATCGAAGTCGCGCGCGATCTGGCCGGCCTCGACGATGCAGGCTCGACGGAGCTTTCCCGTCCCAAACATCCCGTGATCGCGCTGATGACCGAATGGACCAAGGGCAATTCGCTCGAAACCCGTACGCACACCAGCGATCTCGGTGGAACGATGCGGCTGGGCGCCTATCCGGCGATACTCGGCAAAGGAAGCCGCGTCGCGGACATCTACGGAACACATGAAATCAGCGAGAGGCACCGGCATCGCTACGAAGTGAACGTCGAATATACCAACCAGCTCGGCGAGCATGGGCTCACCGTATCGGGTTGGTCCCCGGATGGCCGCCTGCCGGAGATCATGGAGATTCCCGATCATCCCTGGTTCATCGGCGTCCAATTCCATCCGGAACTGAAATCGCGCCCGCTTGAACCGCACCCACTGTTTGCGTCTTTCGTCGCCGCCGCGATCCATCAAAGCCGGCTGGTCTGAGTTGTTGAATTACTTGGTGATGAAATATCACCGGTGCAGCCGGAGGCTTGTATGACCATGACGCCAAACAATGTCGTCAAAGTCGGATCGGTCGAAATCGGCAATCACCTGCCGATCGTGCTGATCGCGGGACCGTGTCAGCTTGAAAGCCGCGCACATGCGTTCGAGATGGCGTCGGCGCTTCAGGCGCTAACACGGAAAGCCGGTGTCGGACTTATCTATAAGACCAGTTTCGACAAGGCCAACCGCACCAGCGGCGGCAGCCAGCGCGGCCTCGGCCTCGAAGCCTCTCTCCCCATTTTTGCCGAACTGCGCGAAAGTCTCGGCATTCCTTTGCTGACCGACATTCACGAGAAGTCGCAATGCGGACCCGTCTCAGAAGTCGCCGACGTTCTGCAGATACCCGCATTTCTTTGCCGCCAGACGGATCTCATTGTTGCGGCCGCGGAGACGGGGCGAACGATCAACGTCAAAAAGGGGCAATTCCTGGCGCCGTGGGACATGAAGAATGTCATCGGCAAAGTAACAGGCGCAGGAAACCCGAACGTGCTTGTCACGGAGCGCGGTGCGAGCTTCGGCTACAATACTTTGGTGTCGGATTTTCGCGCGCTGCCCATCATGGCGCGCTTCGGGGCGCCTGTCGTTTTTGATGCGACCCATTCCGTGCAGCAACCCGGCGGGCAGGGCGACAGCAGCGGCGGAGAGCGGGAGATGGTGCCGTATCTGGCGCGCGCAGCCGTGGCGGTCGGATGCGCAGCCGTTTTCATGGAAACGCACCAAGACCCGGACCATGCGCCGTCCGATGGTCCAAACATGGTGCGGTTGTCGGATATGCCGGCGCTTCTTGACGAGCTGGTCGAAATCGACCGCATCGCCAAGAAGCGAGCCTCACGCTTCAATCATTGAGGATATGGGCGCCCGGTACTGAACCCGGACCAGGCAGCGCCCGGCACAGGGTATCCGTTACTCGGAGTCTTCGCCGTGACCGGCTCGCTTGCCGCCACCGCCGCCGCCTTTGCGCTTACCCTTGCCCTTACCCTTTTTCTGCCTGTGTTTGCCTTTGCCCTCGGCCAGCTCATGCAGCTTCTGGGTGATGGCGTGCTTGTCTTCGGCAGACAGCGCATCCCATTTGGCCTGCAATTCGCTGCGCAAAGCAACGCGCTCGGCTTCGCTCATCGCTTCAAGCTTATCCCGCAACTGCTTGCGGTGGGCCAGTTTTTCCTCGCGAGACTTGCCCTGCATGGCCCCGCGGTTATCCCGCCGCCACATGGCCTGCTGCTCTGGGGAGAGAATACGTTCTTCTTTACCGCCAGACTGATGTTCTTCCGACATTATTCGGGCCTCATACTCAATGGTTTCGCGTCAGGACAATTCCGGCCGCCAGCGGGCGCACAACTACGCTACGAGCGGGGCGGCTGACAACTGCGAGCCACGCGAATTTGCGCGTTTTGGTGTCTGATTTGGGTCTTCGCGGCATCAATTATTGCCGTCTTGGACCGATTCTCCTAGAAGCCTGCGCGAAACCCGGAATTAGGACCCAGCATGACCGCCATCGTCGATATTGTCGCGCGCGAGATCCTGGACAGCCGCGGCAATCCTACCGTCGAGGTGGATGTCCGGCTTGAAGACGGATCGTTCGGTCGCGCGGCTGTGCCCTCCGGCGCCTCGACGGGCGCGCATGAGGCGGTGGAACTGCGCGATGGCGGCAAACGCTATGGCGGCAAAGGGGTCGAAAAAGCCGTCGAGCACATCAATCGCGATATCTTCGATATATTGGGCGGGCTCGACGCCGAAGATCAGCCACGGCTCGATAAAGCCATGCGGATGCTCGACGGCACGCCCAACAAAGGGCGGCTGGGGGCGAACGCAATTCTGGGCGTATCATTGGCCGTCGCCAAGGCGGCTGCTGCCGCCAGAGATCTTCCGCTCTATCGCTATCTCGGCGGGCCGTCCGCCCGCACGCTTCCCGTTCCGATGATGAACATCGTCAATGGCGGCGTTCACGCAGACAATGCGATCGACTTCCAGGAATTCATGATCGTGCCGTTCGGAGCGCCAAGTTTTCGTGAGGCGCTGCGCATGGGAGCCGAGATTTTCCATGCGTTGAAATCGGCGCTGTCCGAAGCCGGTTACAATACGAATGTCGGCGACGAAGGCGGCTTCGCGCCGGGTTTGAAGAGTGCCGACGAGGCGCTGGGGTTTATCTCGCGTGCGATTGAGCGTGCAGGCTATCGCGCAGGCGAAGACGTGGCGCTCGCGCTCGATTCCGCCTCAACGGAGTTTTTCAGGAACTCTCGCTACGTCATGGAGGGAGAAGGTCTTTCGCTCGATGCGGACGGCATGGTGAAACTCTATGAGACACTCTGCGGACGTTATCCGATTGTTTCGATCGAGGATGGGATGTCCGAAGATGATTGGGATGGCTGGGCGGCGCTTACCAAATCGCTCGGAAAACGCGTCCAGCTTGTTGGCGACGATCTCTTTGTAACAAATGTGGAGCGGCTGAAGCGCGGCATTGATGGGCATATCGCCAATGCCATTCTTGTGAAGCTGAACCAGATCGGCAGCCTGACGGAAACGATGGAAGCGGTGGATATGGCGCATCGCGCTGGTTATCGCGCCGTGATGTCTCACAGATCTGGCGAGACCGAGGATACGACGATTGCGGATCTGGCCGTCGCCACCAATTGCGGACAGATAAAGACCGGGTCGCTGGCCAGGTCGGATCGAACCGCCAAATACAATCAGCTCCTGCGGATTGAGGAACAATTGGGCGATCAGGCGATTTATGCGGGCCGTAATGTTCTTCGCGGGTGAGCGGCAAGCGATTTTTCTTGACGAGCCGAAACGGCCTGTGATTCGGTGAATGCATGCGAATCAAACGCAGCTTGACACGGTTTTTTGGCAATCTCGTAATACCGGCGATCTCTGCCGCGGCCATCTCCTATTTCGGCTATTACGCGCTCTGGGGAACCCGCGGGCTGATGGCGCTCGCCGATGTGAAGGCGCGTCTGGCGGTGCAGCAGGCAAGGCTAGATACTCTGGCCGATCAGCGTGCGCGGCTGGAAAAGCGAATTGCGCTGCTGAAGAACGGCTCCGAAGATCCGGATCTTCTTGAGGAAGTGGCGAGAGGCCAGATGGTCGGCAGCGCGGCCGGTCAGGTCGTGGTTCGCAGGAACAAGAACTAGGCGCAGTCCGCCTTCGCACATCGCTTGCCAAATTCGGAAGCCCTTGCGACAACGACTCGGGTTTTGGAGTTTCCCGCGTGGCAAGTGCCGCAGCCAATGTAGCCGAAAGCACCACCAACACCGACGCGGAGCTGCCGGAACCGGCGTTCGCCCGTAAGCTCTATACGGACATGCTGCTGATCCGCCGCTTCGAAGAGAAGTCGGGTCAGCTCTACGGCATGGGGCTGATCGGAGGGTTCTGCCATCTTTATATCGGGCAGGAAGCGGTCGTTGTCGGGATGCAGGCGGCGCTGAAGCCGGGCGATCAGGTGATCACCGCCTATCGCGACCACGGCCATATGTTGGCTACGGGCATGGATCCCAAAGGCGTGATGGCGGAACTGACCGGGCGCGCTGCCGGCTACTCAAAAGGCAAGGGCGGCTCGATGCATATGTTCAGCCGCGAAAAGAATTTTTATGGCGGCCACGGAATCGTGGGTGCGCAGGTTCCGATCGGTACGGGGCTCGCCTTCGCCAACAAATACAAAGGCGACGGAGCCGTTACGCTCACCTATTTCGGCGATGGTGCGGCAAACCAGGGGCAGGTCTACGAATCCTTCAACATGGCCGAGCTGTGGAAGCTGCCGGTCGTGTATGTGATCGAGAACAATCAATATGCGATGGGGACGAGCGTCGAGCGCTCGAGCGCGCAGGCGCAGCTCTCAAAACGCGGCGCGTCCTTCAACATTCCCGGCGAGGAAGTCGACGGCATGGATGTCGAGGCCGTTTACGCCGCGGGTCGCAAAGCGGTCGAATGGGCGCGTTCCGGCAAAGGCCCTATCATTCTCGAAATGAAGACCTACCGGTACCGCGGGCACTCCATGTCAGATCCGGCGAAATACCGCACGCGTGAAGAGGTCCAGAATGTGCGCGAGAAGCGCGACCCGATCGATCACTACGCGCAGAAGCTGACGGCGCGCGGATATCTCAGCGACGACGAAATCAAGGCGATCGACAAAGAAACGCGCCAGATCGTGAATATGGCTGCGGAATTCGCAACCGAAAGCCCCGAGCCTGCAACCACCGAACTCTACACGGACATCATCGCTTAGCGTCATGTCTATACAAATTCTCATGCCCGCGCTCTCGCCAACAATGGAAGAGGGCAAACTCGCGAAGTGGCTCGTCAAGGAAGGCGACGACGTACATTCCGGCGATGTTCTGGCCGAGATCGAAACCGACAAGGCTACGATGGAATTCGAAGCGGTCGACGAAGGCCGTATCGGAAAAATCCTCGTTCCGGAAGGAACGGAGGGCGTGAAAGTCAATCAACCGATTGCAGAACTCCTGCAGGAGGGCGAGCAATCGACTGAGAAACAGCCTTCGCAGGCGAAGCAACCGGAGCCTCCGGCCGCTGAAGCTCCGCCGCCTGCGAAACCTTCAGCGCCGTCCAAATCTTCTTCTGATAACACCAAGCCCCGGCAACCTGTTGCCGATTTGGCAGAGCCGCATGTTCCGGAAGGAACAGAACTCGTGAACATGACCGTTCGCGAGGCGTTGCGCGACGCCATGGCCGAGGAAATGCGGCGCGATCCAAATGTCTTCCTGATGGGTGAGGAAGTTGCCCAATATCAGGGCGCGTACAAAGTTAGCCAGGGTCTGCTCGAAGAGTTTGGGCCCAGGCGCATCGTCGATACGCCGATCACCGAACATGGCTTTGCGGGTTTGGGCGTGGGAGCTGCTTTTGGCGGGTTGCGTCCCATCGTCGAATTCATGACCATGAATTTCGCCATGCAGGCGATCGACCAGATCATCAACTCGGCGGCTAAGACACGCTACATGTCGGGCGGCCAGATGAGTTGCCCGATCGTCTTTCGCGGCCCGAACGGTGCGGCAGCGCGTGTGGCCGCGCAGCACAGCCAGGATTACAGCGCCTGGTATGCGCAGGTTCCGGGATTGAAAGTCATCGCGCCCTATTTCGCGGCGGACGCGAAAGGCCTTTTGAAATCTGCGATACGCGATCCCAATCCGGTCATTGTGCTGGAGAACGAGATCGTTTACGGCCGTTCGTTTCCTGTGCCGCGGATAGATGATTATCTGGTTCCGATCGGCAAGGCGCGGATCATCAAGCAAGGCACGCACGTCACGCTGGTCGCGCATTCGATCAGTGTCGGCCTGATCATCGAGGCTGCGGAAAAATTAGCTGAGGAAGGAGTCGACGCCGAATTGATCGATTTGCGCAGCCTGCGTCCGCTTGACATCGAAACGGTCATCGAGTCGGTGAAGAAGACCAACAGGATCGTGACCGTGGAGCAGGGCTGGCCCATTTGCTCCATCGGGTCGGAGATTGCATCGCAGGTCGTCGAACATGCCTTCGATTATCTGGACGCGCCGCCGATGAAGATCACGGGCAGGGACGTTCCCATGCCCTATGCCGCGAATCTGGAGAAGCTGGCGTTGCCGAACGTGGATGACGTCGTCGCCGCGGCCAAGGCCGTGCTTTATCGCGATTAGCGGCGATGCGAGACGCCGCAAAACAGATGGATTGGAAAAAAGGCGGCTGTCATTGCGGGGCGGTGTCCTTCGAAGTGTTGGCGCCCGATGAAGTCGAAGTGCAGGCGTGTAACTGCACCATCTGTCACATGACGGGCTATTTTCACCTGATCGTCCCGAAAGCGCGGTTCCGGTTGCTCAGCGGCTCAGATGTATTGACGAGCTACACATTCAATACCGAGACGGCAAAACACACATTCTGCTCGGTGTGCGGGATCAAATCTTTTTACACGCCGCGTTCCCATCCCGACGGCTATAGCGTCAATTTCCGTTGCCTCAATGCCGAGGATTTCCATTCGGTGCTGACGACGGAATTCGACGGGCGCAATTGGGAGAAGCATATCGACGAACTCGCACCGCTCGAACCGGAGAGCTGACATGCCGACACAAATCCTGATGCCGGCGCTTTCGCCAACCATGGAAGAAGGCAAGCTGGCGCGCTGGCTGGTCAAGGAAGGAGACGAAGTCCATTCGGGCGATTTGCTGGCCGAGATCGAGACCGACAAGGCAACGATGGAATTTGAAGCGGTCGACGAAGGCCGCATCGGAAAGATACTCGTGCCTGAGGGCACCGAAGGCGTGAAGGTCAATCAACCCATCGCAGAATTGCTTGGCGAGGGCGAGTCCGCATCAAACGCGTCGTCGCAACCTGCAGCGTCGGAGAAGAACGGGAAATCCGCCGCGCCCGCCGCAAAGACGGAAACGCCGGCCGGTCAGATCGATACGGCAATGCAATCCATTCGCCAGGCCCTGGCCGAACATGTGACGCCCGAAACACCGAAGGCAAATCATCAGCGCGTGTTTGCAACACCGCTGGCGCGGCGCCTCGCCGCAAAAGCAGGCATTGATGTTGCGAGATTGCAGGGCTCGGGACCGCGCGGACGCATCGTGAAGGCCGATGTCGAAGCTGCACAGACGAAAGGTGTTCAGCCGCGCGCATCCGAAAGACCGGCTTCGAAAGCCGCCACTTCCGAAGTCGCGCCGGCAGCGGGCGTTCCCGGTATTGCGCCGTTGCCCGATCCCAAATTGTTCTACAAATCCGAGGATTATGAAGAAGTCCCGCATGATTCCATGCGGAAATCCATCGCGAAGCGTTTGCTGTCGGCGAAGACACTCATTCCTCATTATTATCTGACGATCGATTGCCGGATAGATACGCTGCTTGCCGCGCGCGCACGCCTCAATGCGCAAGCGTCGAAATCGGATAATTACAAACTCTCGGTGAATGATTTCGTCGTGAAGGCTTCAGCCATGGCGCTGATGCGCGTTCCCGAGGTCAATGCGAGTTGGACCGAGAGCGCCATTCTCAGGCATAGGCACGCCGATATCGGCGTCGCCGTTGCGCTCGATTTCGGCCTGATCACGCCCATCGTCTTTCGGGCCGAAGAGAAAGGGCTGGCCGCCATTTCCGGTGAGGTGAAGTCTCTCGCCGAACGGGCGCGCACCAAGAAACTCAAGCCGCAGGAATATGAAGGCGGCAGTTTCGCGATCTCGAATCTTGGAATGTTCGGGATCAAGAATTTCACGGCCATCATCAATCCTCCGCAATCTGCGATCCTGGCGGTGGGCGTGGGCGAAGAACGCGTCATCGTCCGCGACGGAAAAATCGAGACCGCCAACATGATGACCGTCACCATGTCGTGCGACCATCGCGTGATCGATGGCGCAACGGGCGCGCGGTTCCTGCAATATTTCAAACAGTTTGTCGAAGACCCCGCCGCCATGCTGCTGTGATCCTGGCACCCGAGGCTGAGCGATGTCGGATCAGGGCGGGGCAATCACTGAACTTGGCGGTGCAGCGGCCATAGAACTCGCAGCGTCGGCGCTGACGAAAAGAAATGGCGACGAACACGGATGCAGGAATTGCGGCGAGCCTTTACCGGGTGCCTATTGCGCGCATTGCGGGCAGGAGCGCAACACGCACCGCCGCTCGATCTGGGGCCTTATACATAATCTCATCGAAGAGGTCGCAAGCCTCGACAGCCGCATGCTGCGCACGACGGTTGCGCTGCTCGTGCAGCCCGGCGAGCTGCCCCTCGCTTTCCATCAAGGACGCACGCGCCGCTACGTACCCGCCGTCCGGCTTTATTTGTTTGTCTCGCTGCTGTTCTTTCTGACGCTGTCCGTCACCGGCATTGCGCTCGTTCAGGTCGAAATCAAAGAACTCCCGAACGCCTACACCGTCCACACTGCGCCGAACGGCGACACGGTCATTTCGGGGAAGGATGGAATGGTCAAGATCATTCCCATGTCGAATATCCGCGAGGCATTCAAGGAAGCCGGCCCATCATCCTATACCGCGAAGAATCTCTCCGCCGGGACTCACACCATGATCGGGCCCAGCGTTCATTTCTTCAGGCGCATCGACAAGTCGCAGCAACATTTCTCGCCGGCGGTCTGGGCCCAACTCGAATCCGTCAAAGCCCAGATTCTGAAATCTGTCGGCAACGACAAGCATGGCTGGATCGCGCGCAATGCGATTGGGACGGTTGAGAAGCTGGCCCATGATCCGACGGCACTGGATGGTCCGCTGACAACCTGGATTCCGCGTGTCTTCTTTCTGCTCCTGCCGCTTTATGCACTTCTGCTTGCGCTCTTTTACGTGCGGCAGCGCAAACAGTTCTATTTTGTGGACCACCTGGTTTTTTCGCTTGCGATCCACACCTTCCTCTTCGCGATCCTTATCGTCGCCATCGGCGCGGCGCAAATATTGCCAGGCGGTCTCGTGGCGCTGCTTATCTTTCTCGCCATGAGCGTTTATATCCTGCTCGCGCTCAAGCGCTTCTACAGGCAGGGATGGATCATTACTTCGGTGAAGTTCCTGAGTATCTCTTTCATCTACGCGTCATTCCTGTTGCCGGCGCTGGTTTCCGTGCTGGTTACGGGAATTCTTGAAGGGTAGGCAGTCTATGGCTGAAAAATTCGACGTTCTTGTCATCGGCAGCGGTCCTGCCGGTTATGTCTGCGCGATCAGGGCGTCGCAGCTCGGGCTGAAAACAGCCATCGTGGAGCGCGAGAGGCTCGGCGGCATTTGCCTCAACTGGGGCTGTATTCCGACCAAGGCGCTGCTCCGGTCGTCCGAAATCTGGCACCTGATGCACAGGCTCAAGGAATTCGGCTTCGAGGCCGATAATCTGCGGTTCGATCTCGGAAAGATCGTGGAGCGCTCGAGAAAGGTTGCGGCCCAGCTATCCAATGGCGTCGCGTTTCTGATGAAGAAACACAAGATCACCGTCATCAGCGGAAGCGCGGTACTGAAAGGCAACGGCGCGGTGCTCGTCACCAAGGATGGCGAAACAAAAGAATATGCAGGGACAAATATCGTCCTTTCCACGGGGGCAAGGGCGCGCAGCTTTCCCGGCTTGGAGCCGGACGGCAAACTTGTCTGGACCTATCGGGAGGCGATGGTCCCGACGGAGTTTCCCAAGTCCCTGATTGTGATCGGCTCGGGCGCGATCGGTATCGAGTTCGCCAGCTTCTACCGCACGCTCGGCAGCGAAGTGACGGTTATTGAGGTTCTCGACCGTGTACTGCCGGTGGAGGACGAAGAAATATCACAATTTGCGGCAAAGGCGTTCACCAAACAGGGCATGCGCATTCTCACCTCCACGACAGTCGAGAAGCTGGAGAAGGGAGACAATGAAGTTCGCGCGATCCTGCGGACCAAAGACGGAAAATCGGAAACGGTAACCGCCGAGCGCGCAATATTGGCCGTGGGCATCGTCGGCAATGTCGAAAACATCGGCCTGGAACAACTCGGCGTGAAAGTCGAAAAGACGCATGTCGTGATCAACCAATGGGGCGAGACGGGCGTCAACGGCGTCTACGCAATCGGCGATCTCGTCGGGCCGCCCTGGCTCGCGCATAAAGGCATGCACGAGGGCGTGATGGTTGCCGAGAGGATTGCCGGCGTGAAAGGCATTCACCCGCTCGATACAAGCAAGATACCAGGCTGCACCTATTGCTGGCCGCAGGTCGCAAGCATCGGCCTGACGGAAGCGGCCGCGAAAGCATCTGGCCGCAAGATCAAGGTCGGACGCTTTCCATTTATCGGCAACGGAAAGGCGATTGCGCTGGGCGAGCCGGAGGGTTTGGTCAAGACGGTCTTCGACGCCGAGTCCGGCGAATTG
>DASXXW010000251.1:0-2762 GCA_036502865.1 Rhizomicrobium sp. | reverse complement strand
ATCTGCGGAGTTTCCGAAGACTGGCGAGGCTGAATACGACAGCTACTATGTAGACAACGTGTTGGCAAAAATCGATAGCGAAGCCGGCACGGGGGGAATCGTTGAGGAAACTGGAATTACCCGCAATGTTAAAGGAGAAGGTCCGTTCCATGACATGTCTGTTCGCTGCCTCTATCATTGGAGCTTGGTGGGGGCGACACGTCACTCCAACGGGAGTTGCGTTCACACCGACAAAGATGGCGACAACGTATTCGCGACCTTCGACGACAACACGACCTACCTGATGGGTGGTACGGGGAAATATAAAGGCATCACGGGAACGGTTCGCTACACTGAGGTGCCACTTCACGACACGGTCGGCGGTCGCCAGGCCGTTATCGTCAACCACAAGGCCACTTGGCAGATCAAATAACTGAAGCAGAGGAACATACTCTGTATAAGAACGGGTCGTGGTTCGTTACGTCGACCTCTCCAACTATGTAAGCGGTCGGCTCTTGGGCACGAACGCCGCACGGCGACCCCGCCGATACGGCACTAGCTTGTAGTTCGGTTCCACGAACTTGGTTCATTGACTGGCGGACAAAATCGAAATCGGAGCGTTGCGCAAAAGAGTTCGCTTGCGTCCGGACCTTTATGAAAGATGACTCGTTTCGCGTGCGAACCATGCTACCGGATGAGGTGGCGCTTGCGGTCGACTGGGCCGCCGCTGAGGGCTGGAACCCTGGCTTAGCCGACGCTTCTTGCTTTGCTGCCGCCGCTCCAGACGGATTCCTGCTCGGCGAGTTTGCGGGCGCACCTGCTGCCATTCTTTCAGTCGTAAACTACGACGAGCACTTTTCCTTCCTCGGCTTCTATATCGTACGGCCGGATCTGCGCGGCCGTGGACTAGGCTTGCGCATCTGGCAGGCGGGCATGGCGCGCGCGGGATCACGAGCAATCGGGCTCGACGGCGTAGTGGCGCAACAGGACAATTACAGCAAATCCGGCTTCGTGTTTGGCTACAACAACGTCCGTTATGGCGGTTGGGTGGCGCCCCTGGTCGAGGCCACGCCGACCACCGTGTCATTGAGCGAAGTGTCCTTCGACTTGATCGCACGAGACGACGCAACGGTGTTTCCGGCGGCGAGACCTACATTCCTCAATACCTGGGTCGCGGCACCCGGCCACGTCGGGCGCGCACTGATCCGCGACGGACGGCTAGTGGCCTGGGGCGTTATTCGGCCGTGCCGCACGGGCCGCAAAATCGGCCCATTGATTGCAGATGACCGCGACGCGGCCGAGGCGGTGTTTGCGGCCCTGGTGGGCCCAGCGGGTGGTCAGGTGTTCCTCGATGTGCCACAGCCAAACGACGCCGCCGTGGCGCTCGCTACCGCGCGTGAATTTGCACCAGTGTTCGAGACTGCGCGGATGTATTCCGGTCCGATCCGGCCGGTTTCCTTGGAGCGAGTATACGGCGTGACGACGTTCGAACTGGGATAGGGTGCTCCTTACATCCCGGATGGTGCGCCACTCAACACATTGGTCAGTTCACCGCGCGGCCCAACCAATGTCCGCTTTGGGGGTAAAGCGGACGCGCTATGGCCGCGGAGGCGATTTCAAACAATTGACTCACCAATGAGCGGCGATCGCACATCTCAATTCGGCCGCGCTCCAGATCGCCCGACGCGCAGTCTCGGCCCCGACCGAGACCGCAGCGGCGGATGGCTATTCCCTGAAGCCTATCTGCTGTTGTCGCTCACGTCCTTGTTTTGGTCCGGAAACTTGGTGGTCGGACGCTTCATTGCCGCCTATATCCCACCGATCACGCTGTCGGTGATCCGATGGACCGGCGCCTTCGTCATCCTGTTGCCGTTCGCCGCGCGTCACCTTGCGCGCGATTGGCCGCTGATCCGACGGCATACCGGATTATTGACGTTGCTCGCGCTGACCGGTTTCTCCGCCTACAACACGATGGCCTATTACGGTTTGCATTTTACCACCGCCATTAACGGGCTTTTGTTGCAATCGGTCGTGCCACTGTTCGTCGCGTTGTGGTCGTTTATCTTGTTTCGCGATCGTCTATCGGTGCGCCAGGCCATCGGCATCCTACTCTCGCTCGCCGGCGTGATCGTTATCGTCTGCCGCGGCAGCCTCGAAGTTTTGTTGACGATTGCTTTCAACCGCGGCGACCTATGGTTCGTCGTTGCACTGCTGATCTACGCCTTCTACCAGGCAATGCTCCGGGTGCGGCCGCCGATACATCCATTGTCGTTTCTGGCAGTCGGCATGGGCGGCGGCGCGGTGTTGCTGCTACCGGCGATGGCGCTGGAGATTGCAGCGGGGCAATCGATGGTTTTTGATTTTGTCACCGCGTCGAGCCTGCTCTACGTCTGCATATTTCCGTCGCTGCTTGGATTTCTTTTCCTCAACCGCGGCACCGAACTCATCGGCGCCAATCGGGCTGCGCCATTCATTCATCTCGTGCCGGTATTTGGGTCGGTCCTGGCGATCTCGCTGTTGGGCGAGCAGCTGCAATTCTTTCATGCCGTCGGATATCTGTTGGTGCTAGCCGGCATCACGCTGGCGACGCGGCGATGAGGCGCGGCGGATTGCGGCGAACATCGCCAAGCAGCCGGACTTGTTAGCACTACTTTGGCAGATTTTTAGCCTTCCGGGATTCCCAAATCAGTTTTTCTGTGACTCATGGGAGGTCGGCTTTTGGAGGGGCCGACCATGGGCGGCAGCATATCGGATTGGAAGGAAGAGCTTGGACGCTTTCTCAA
>DASXXW010000250.1:0-17819 GCA_036502865.1 Rhizomicrobium sp. | reverse complement strand
CTTCCGGACGCATCAAACTTGCCGGCAGTTTCAATGCGCGTGCATGTCCCGGATATATTTGACCTGCACGGTTCCGGTGCGTTCGAGCTTTGACCAGCCGACGAACCGTCCGCGGATCGCGGTGGAGATCGAGCGCACCAGTACGTAATACATGATCTGGCGATAGCCGAAACGTTGCAGCAACAGCCACCAGGTGAGATTCCAGTTTTCGCGGCGCTCCATGCAGAAGCCGAACAGACATGCCAGCAGATCCACTACCATGAACACGGTATAATAGATGCCGACGGTCATCAGATTGGTGTTACTGAATTCCGAGCCATGTTCGAGATACGCGATCGTCTGGAATAATATCTGCCAGATGAGCATCAGATCGGCGATGGGGGCGAGCGCGGTGAGGAATATCTGGAACAGCCACGCCTGCGGCAGCGCAACAAGGCCGAGTGCGCCGTAGCGCGGATTGAAGGTCAGCGCGCGATATTTCCACAGACATTGCAGCGTGCCGAACGACCAGCGGAATCGCTGCTTGGCAAAACCGCGAATTGTTGCGGGTGCTTCCGTCCAGGCGATGGCGCTCGCGTCGAACAGAACGCGATAGCCTGCGCGCTGAACCGCGATCGTGAGATCCTGGTCTTCGGCAAGCGTGCTGGCGGGAAAGCCGCCCAATTGTTCAAGCACGCTGCGCCGCCATGCGCCGACGGCGCCGGGAACGACGGTGAGCGTATCAAGTGCTGCAAGCGCGCGGCGTTCGAGATTTTGCGAGACGATATATTCCAGAGCCTGCCAACGCGTGATGATGTTGATGCGGTTACCGACTTTCGCATTGCCGGCAACGGCCCCCACCTGCGGATCGGAGAACCAGCGCACGAGGCGCGAAATCGTATCGCCGTTGAATTGCGTGTCGGCATCGAGCGCCACGACCACTTCGCCGCGCGCCCGCGCCAGACCGACATTCAGCGCATTCGCTTTACCGGCATTGGCGATACGGATGAGTTCGACGCGGCTCTCCTTTCCGAAGGTTCGTTCGACAATATCCGCCGTGCCATCGACGGAGCCGTCGTCGACCACCAGCACATTCAGATTCGGGTGATCGCTTGCGAGAATCCGCTCAACCGTCGCGGTGATGACTTTCACTTCGTTGAATGCCGGTACGATCACCGAGACCCGGGCGGCGAGCGTATCGGGCATGGGTGGCGCTGCCTGTTCGGCCTCGCGCGGACGGTTGAACAGTGCCAGCACGCACCAGACAAGCAGTCGCGCCACGCCGAGGAATATCGCCACCAGGAAACAATAATAGAGAATGAGGCCGATCCAGCTGAATGTAAGAAACACCACGCGGTCCATGATCAGCGTCGGCGTCAGCGGCAGATAGGGCATGGCCTGTGCGCGGGTGAGTCCCGCGAGTTCGGCCACGGGCACGAACTGATAACCCTGCGCGCGCAACGTATCGATGACCTTCGGCAGGATGGCCACCGTTTGCGAGCGGTCGCCGCCCGCATCATGAAACAAAATGATGTTGCCACGCAGATCCGGGTTTTTGGAATGGATGGCCGCGAGCGTGCGTTGCAGGATCGCTTTGGTTCCCGGCAATTCCCAGTCGACCGGGTCGACATGCATGCCGACCGTTATATAGCCGAGGTCCTGTGCAAGCTCGACCGGATGCAAATCCGATTCATCCGAAGGTTCGGCATCGCCGAGATAGGGCGGCCGGAACAGGCGCAATGAGCGCCCCGTCAATGCCTGAAACAAACGCTGCGTCGCGTTCAGTTCGAGCTGAACCGCTGGCCCCGGCGTATCCGCCAGATTGGGATGAGTGAATGTGTGATTGCCGACGTCGTGACCTTCGGCGACCATGCGCTGTACGATCTGCGGGTAGGCTTCCGCATTTTCGCCGATCACAAAGAACGTCGCCTTGACGTGCTTGGCCTTCAAGATGTCGAGGATTTGCGGCGTCCATTCCGGATCCGGGCCGTCATCGAAAGTCAGCGCGAGCTTCATCGGCTTCGCGCCGATTTGGCGGATCACATAGGGCGTCGGAATCTTGGTGTAATTTTCGTCGTCGATGTCGCCCGTGTCGCTGTCGATATCGAGCGTGCGCATGCCGGGCGTGGGATGCGCCTCGACCTGAAGGATTTCGCCTTCGCCTTCGAAATCGACATCCGGGCTTGTGGGAATGCTGCGCAAACCGGCGGGAGCCGGAGCGCCATATTGCTGTCCCATCACCGACCAGACGGAAGGGTCTTCGCTGCCAAGTTTCCAGAGCGCGTAGCCCGCCGGCTGATAGGGATCGGCGGCGTGGATCTGGTTGAAGGCCGTTACCGCATCGAGAAACCACACCTGATGTTTGCTGTTGTCGTCTTCCAGATAGGAGAAATGCGGATTGTTGGTCGCGTCGTCGAAGACGATATGCGCCTGCGAGTCGCGTGCGGCGACGACGGCATCCTGGAAACTCACGGCCGTGCCATGGCCTTCGGACCAGTCATACCCGTAATTGCCCAGGCCGATAATGGTGCGCGCCGGCGACAGCACCGCCATGCGCTTGTCGAGATTTTCTTCGTACCAGGTTTCGCCCGCGATGCTGCCCGGCCCGGCGGCATCGTCATGCTCGTCATAGGCCATGAGCAATGTGTAATCGACGAGACCGGCATATTGCGCATAAGGCCAGCTGTCGTCGTCGAAAGGCGATGCGATCACGACCAGCCATTTATGCGGCGCGAAAGCCGTTCGCATCTCCTGAAGAAACAGCTGCAGATTGGGATAGGAGCTTTGCGGCAGGCTCTCGAAATCGACCACCACGCCCTGGAATTTGTTCGCCGAAAGATAGGAAACAATTCCGTTGAGCAAGATGTGCCGGCGAATCGGATCGGCAAGCAGCTGTGCCATGCCCGGCCCGTTCCACACCGCATTGGACGCATTCTGCACCAGCGGCAGGATTGCGACGTTCGGCTTGCCGCTTGCGATCGCGGCCACCGCCTTGTGATCCACGTTATGTACAAGGCTCATTTCCGGGCCTTGCAGGTTCATCCAGGCCGGAACGAACCAATCGAGCTTGGAGACTTCGCGCTTGAGATCGGGGTAGCCGAGCTCATCCGTGCTCAGATAGAAGCCGACCGAGAGCGGTTTGTTCGGCAGGGGGCGAAGTGCGGCGGCTGGGGAATGCGTCTGCGCGACTTTGGCGCGCTGCGCACGCCAGGCGCGGACAAGCTTCGCGCGCTCGGCGCGGGCTTCCTGCGCGAGCTTGTTTGCCGCATTCAGCATGGCCGGATCGAAGGCGCGGCGGACGAGTTCCGCCGGGTTGAGTGCGCTCAGATGGCCAGGAAGATTGGGCTGAGCCACATGCGGTTCGACGATCAGGCTGGCGATGAAGATGATGCCGACGAGCGCAGCGAAAGCCGTCGCGGTCCAGCCGAAGATCGACATGCGCGAGGCGCGCCGCCCGCTGGCGTCGAAAAATATCGGCTTGTCTGTCATCTGTTACGCGCGCTCCGCCCTGCTGCCTTTTCCGGTCTCGGGGCTGAGTCATCCGGTTCCGCAGTGTGCCAGGGCAAGTAAATCAGTTGTAATCTTCAGCCCGACAGCAGGTAATGCCCGCTTGGCGACAATTTCAAGGCGAAGCTTACGGGCCGCGACGCGCGAACCAGGCGTCATTTCGCCGGTATTTTTCTCCCTCGCGAAGCGGGGAGGTGGCCCAAAGGGCCGGAGGAGGCAACGCCTAATTCGCCCCCTCTGCTTCGCTGCGCTCGACACCTCCCCCATGAATGGGGGAGGAAAGGTTCGCGAGAGCCATCTTTTTGATGTGGGCCTTGAGTATCGAGCGACAAATTCCCTCCCGTATCGTTGCCACCGCGGTGCTGCTGATCGGTTGCGCGGCTGTGCTGGTGCTGAGTTGGCCCGGTCAGCTTTCCTATGATTCGGTCATGCAACTCCATGATGGGCGGAGCGGGCATTACAATCCATGGCATCCGCCGGTCATGGCCTGGATGCTCGGTGTGGGTGACGCGCTTGTTCCCGGCACGGGGTTGTTTATCACGTTCGACGCGCTTCTTTTCTTTGCAAGTTTCGCATCGTTGCTGTGGATCGCGCCAAGGCCGCCCTGGATTGCGGTATTTGTGGCTCTGGTTGTCGTGCTGCTTCCGCAAATTTTCATTTATCAGGGCATTGTCTGGAAGGACGTGTTGTTTGCCGACGCGGCGGTCGCGGGGTTTATATGTCTCGCGCATGCAGCTGCGCGCTGGCGGCAGGGCACGCGCAGGATTCCCGCGGCAGTTGCCTTCCTGTGTTTTGCTCTGGCTACACTCGCCCGCCAGAACGGCGCGATCGTCCTGATATTCGGTCTCGGAGCGCTTGTATGGGTCGCGAGGCGCGAAGGTGTCCGCTGGCCCGGATCGTTGGGCCTCGGGTTTGCTGCAGGAGCCGCGGTTTCTGTCGTTCTGTTGATGGCAAATGTGCTGCTTGAAGCGCGCACGGAAGATGCATGGAGCGCGCCCGCCCAGATCCGGCTGCTGCAGATCTACGACCTGACCGGGGAAGTAAAAGTCGATCCTGCGCTCAGGCTCGATATATTAGCCCGCGCCAATCCGGCTCTCGTTCCGCTGATCCGCAGCGACGGCGTGCGGCTTTATACGCCGATACGGAACGACACGCTTGTCGCCGATCCGCCGCTTCTAAACGCCCTTGCCAAAACCGATCCGGGCAAAGTCGCATCGCAATGGCTGAATGTGATGCTGAACCATCCGTTCGATTATCTGCGGGTGCGCCTGGAAGTATTTCGCTGGGTGTTGCTGACGCCCGAAATCGGACAGTGCATGCCCTATATTACTGGCGTCACCGGGCCGCCGGATTATATGAAACAATTGAATGTGGCCCGGCCGTTCCGCGTGCAGGATAGGGCGCTCGCAAATTACGCCGCATCTTTTCTTGCAACGTCGCTCTATTCCCACGCGACATATGTGATACTCGCATTTGCGCTGCTGGCATTTCTTACTTGGCGGCGGCGTTCCGCCGACATCGCAATGGCCTCGATGCTCGCCGCCGCTCTCGTCTTCACACTATGTTTCTTCGTGATCTCCATCGCCTGCGATTACCGGTATCTGGTATTCCTCGATCTGTCCGCACTCACCGCGCTGTTTTATTGTGCGGTTACGTTATCCAGCAAAATTACATCGCCATGATTGTCATCCCCGCGAAAGCGGGGAACCAGCCGCATAGTTTATCCGGAAAGAGTAGCAATCTGGGTTCCCGCTTGTGCGGGAATGACATCGGGTGGCCGTGCTTTTGACCCGGTTGCAGGCACATGACAATCGTGCGCGTCCGCGATAGAAGCGGACCAGTGGATTCGCGTCCGGGAGCGCCTTGGTATCTGATTTCTTAACTCCGGCCATGGAACAGTCCCTGCAGTCGCCCAGGGAGTCGGACATGCCCGCCAGAGCCCTCGCTGCGCTTCCGCAGGTCACGGAAGCCGCGCCCGCGCTCCTGAGCGTGGTCATCCCCACCTTCAACGAATCCGCCAATGTGCGCGAGCTCGTCTCCCGCCTCGACCGCACGCTTAAAGGTGTCGCCTGGGAAGCGATTTTCGTCGACGATGATTCGCCCGACGGCACCGCGGAGACCGCAAAATCCCTGGCGATGGAAGATGCACGCGTGCGCTGCCTGAAGCGGCTCGGCCGTCGCGGGCTGGCCGGCGCCTGCATCGAAGGCATGCTCGCCTCGAGTGCGCCTTACGTCGCCGTGATGGATGCCGACCTCCAGCATGACGAGCGCATCCTGCCGCAAATGCTCCTGGCGTTGACCTCAGACACCGCCGATCTCGTCGTGGGTAGCCGCTATATTCCGGGCGGGAACGCCGACTCGTTCGCGACCGATCGCGCCCGGTTCAGCCGAGCCGCCACCGGGCTGACCCAGCGTCTCCTGGGCGTCGATCTGTCAGATCCGATGAGCGGCTTCTTCATGCTGAAGCGCGAACGGCTGGACGAAGTGGCCGGCGAGTTGTCACCCGTAGGCTTCAAGATCCTGCTCGATATCGTGCTCACCGCGAAACACAAATTGCGCGTGGCCGAAATTCCTTACGAATTCGGCGAGCGGCTGCACGGCCAGAGCAAATTCGACATGGCGGTGGGCTTCGAGTTCATCGGGCTGGCGATCGCCAAGATGACGGGCGGGGTGATCGGCCCGCGATTCATCTCCTTCGGGCTTGTCGGCGCCACCGGCCTCGCGGTGCATCTGGCATTTCTTCTGTTGACGTTCGAACTTCTGGCGCTGCGGTTTTCGGTAGCCCAGAGCATCGCCACTTTCGCCGCAATGGTCAGCAATTTCTTCCTCAACAACATGCTGACCTATCATGACAGGCGCCTGACCGGGAAAGGCCTGATCTTCGGCTTTCTCGGTTTCTGCATCATCGGCTCGGTCGGTGCGATCACCAATGTCGGCCTCGCATCCTGGCTTTATTCGCGGGATCCGACCTGGTGGCTCGCGGGCGCGGCCGGCGCGATCATGGGTGCGTTCTGGAATTACTCCATGTCGAGTCAGTTCGTCTGGCGCACGCGCTAATCTGCCCGTATGCTCACACAGAGACGCAGAGCCACAGAGAAGTTAGTTCCTCCGCGAAGCACGGTGAGTACAAGAAGTTGATGGCGCGCACCGCGCGCCACTTGGCTTCGGGATATTTACAACTTTCGAGAATCCTCCGCGGCTCTGCGGCTCTGTGTGAATCGGTTTTGGTGCCGCATAGATGGCTTTCAAACACGTTCTGATTACCGGGGCGAGCAGCGGAATTGGCGCCGCATTGGCGCAGCGCTTCGCCCGGGCGGGAACGCGCCTGTCGCTCACCGGACGAAACCCGACGCGGCTTCAGCAAATCTCCGATCTCTGTCGTAAGGCGGGCGCGGAAACGGACTGTCATGCCGCCGACATTGCGGATAGCGATTCTATAGGGCGGTGGATCAGAGATTGCGACGCATTCCTGCCGGTAGATCTTGTGATCGCCAATGCCGGTATCGGCGGTTCTGCGGTGATCGTGCCACCGACGGGAGAAGAAGCCGGCATCGCGCATGAAATCATCGCCACGAATATTCTCGGTGTCGCCAATACCGTGATACCTCTCCTGCCGCGTTTCGTGGAGCGCGGCGCAGGTCATGTCGTCATCATGAGTTCGATGGCAGCATATTTCGGGCTGCCGCAATCGCCGCTATATTCTGCGTCGAAGGCGGCAGTGCGCGTCTATGGTCAGGCCCTCCGGCGTCTCGTGGCGCCGCGCGGAGTCTGCGTGACGATTGTTTGTCCGGGCTTTGTCGAAACGCCGATGAGCGCGAGTATTCCCGGCACACGGCCGATGCTGTGGAGCGTGGACCGGGCCGCGGAGCGCATCCTGCGCGGGATTCAGCGTGGCGAAAGGGAGATCAGCTTTCCCTTCGCATTTGCAGCGGCGGCGAGGCTGGCGAATATGGTCCCGGCGGGGCTGGTCGATTATTTGTTTGCCCGGATTCGTCCGGCTTCGAAGGAGTGATGCATGAGCGGTCCGGCTGGCGCGTTGCGGATTGTACAGCTTGAAATCCCCAAACAGTCCGACGAGTGGCTGGCTGTGCCATATTCCATTTACGCCGGAGATCCGAACTGGATTCCGCAGCTCAATCTGCTCGAGAAGCAGCGTATTTCACCCAAGCACGCTCCATTCTTCACCTTCGCCGAAGCTGCGTTCTTTGTTGCACGGCGCGGCGATAAGCCCGTCGGACGTATCACCGCGCAGGTGAACCGTCGCCATCTGGAAGTACATCACGACAATACCGGCCATTTCGGCTTCTTCGATTGCGAGAACGATCCCGAAGCGGCGCAGGCATTGGTTGATACCGCGGCGGCGTGGCTGAAACAGCGCGGCCTCACGCGGATGCTGGGTCCGCTCAGCTTCTCGATCAACGAGGAATGTGGCTGTCTCATTGAAGGCTTCGATTCCCCGCCTGCCATGCTGATGCCGCACGGCAAGCCCTGGATGGGGCCGTTGCTCGAACAGACAGGCCTGGCGAAGGAGATCGATCTCTTCGCCTACCGCACGCAGCCGAAAGAACTGCCGCCGCGCATCGCGCAACTCGCCGACCGCGCCGCGCGATTCGGGAATGTCAAACTCCGCCATTTCGATATGAAACGCTATCGCGCCGAAATCGATCTGCTGATCGATATCTATAACGACGCCTGGGCCGATGCGTGGGGATTTGTTCCGTTCAGCGCGGCGGAAATCGACGCGCTGGCGAAGGAGTTGAAGCCATTCTTCCGCAACGAATATGGCCGCTTCCTGATGATCGACGGCAAGGAAGTCGGCATCGGGGTGGGCATGCCGGATGTCAACGGCATCATCGCACCCTTCGGCGGCCGTTTGCTGCCGTTCAACTGGGCGAAGCTCATCTGGTCGCTGAAACGCGAGACCTGGCGCACCGCGCGAATTCCCTTCCTCGGCATCCGCCGCGAATGGCGCACCACGGCGCGCGGCAGTGCGCTCGTCGTATTACTTGTGAAGGATCTCGTACTGCAGGCTTCTGCACGATATCCATTGGAGTGGGCGGAATATTCCTGGGTGCGCGAGACCGATCCGCGCATGGTGTCGCTCGGCGAAGCTATCGCCGGCCCGCCAGCAAAGACCTATCGCATCTATGCAAAGGCGATTTGAGCGATTGCAGAAGTGCAGCCCACTTACTGCAACATCTCCGAGACCTTCGCCGCCAGGGCTTCCAGTGCGAAAGGTTTGGTGATCATCGCCATATTGGTGCCGAGGAAGCCTGCGCGGATCGCCGCATTCTCCGCATAGCCGGTTACAAACAGAATTGGCAGGTCCGGACGGTGGCCGCGTGCGATTTCGGCCAATTGTCTTCCATTCATGCCCGGTAGGCCAACATCGGAAATCATCAGGCAGATCGGACGGTCGGATCGCAGAATCGGTATTGCGACATTGGCTTCTTCGGCTTCGACGGTTTCATAGGAAAGCTCTTCCAGCACATCGCGTATCAGCAATCGCACGGAAGGATCGTCTTCGACGACGAGTACGAGTTGGCCGTTGCCTTCGAGAGTGCCAGCAGATTCCGATGCCGATATATCGTCCGGCGATGAATCGGCCGCGCGCAGATAGATCGACACCGCAGTGCCCATTCCCTGCTTGCTGTGTATACGTACCTGGCCGCCCGATTGGCGCGCAAAACCGTAAATCATCGACAGGCCAAGCCCTGTGCCCTGGCCGAGCGGCTTGGTGGTAAAGAACGGATCGAAAGCCTTTTCCATGACTTCGGGAGACATTCCTACGCCCGTGTCGGACACCGTAATCACGATGTAGCGGCCGATTTTGATTTCCGGATGGCGTGCCACGTAGGCCTCGTCGAGGCTCACCATCTTTGTCTCCACTGTGAGCTGTCCGCCCTCGGGCATGGCATCGCGTGCATTGATGGCGAGATTGAGGATTGCGTTTTCCAGCTGATTTGCATCCGCCACCGCGTAGGGAAGGTCGCTGCCTGCGACGATACGCAACTCAATATTTTCCCGAATCGTTCTGCGGAGCAACTCTTCGAGCGAATTGATGAGTTTGTTCGTGTCGATGGGTTTGGCATCGAGAGATTGGCGGCGCGCAAAGGCAAGCAGCCGTGCCGTCAATGTCGCGGCATTCTGCGCGGACGCCGTGGCCGCATTCATGAAACGGTCCAGTTCATCCACGCGGCCGGTGGCGATCCGACGTCTCATAATATCCAGCGCGCCGATGATGCCAGTCAGCATGTTGTTGAAATCGTGCGCGATTCCGCCGGTAAGCTGACCCACGGCTTCCATTTTCTGACTCTGCCGGAGCGCCGCTTCGGCCTGCATCAGACGGCTCGTCCGCTCCTCGACCCGTTCCTCCAACGTTGCGTTGAGCGAGATCAGTTCAAGCTCGGCAGATTTCCGTTTGGTGATATCCCGCGCCGTCCCGACAACGCGCACGCATCGGCCGCTGACGTCGAAAATCCCACGCCCTTTCGCCGCCACCCAACGGATCAGAGCATCCTCTTTCCCGACAGTCCGGTATTCCACATCATATAATGCCCGGCGCTCAGGATCGCAGGCTGCTGCGAAGGCGTTTGACGTGGCGCTCGCATCATCGGGATGAAGACCTTCGTAAAAGTCCTTCATCGAGACATCGACATCCGGCGAGATGCCGAACATGGCCTTCACGCGCGGCGGCCAAAAAAGTTTCTCGTGGATGGGGTCGACATCCCAGAAACCGATTTCCGCGGCTTCCGTGGCAAGGCGAAGCCTGGCCTCGCTCTCAGCCAGATCCTGGCGGGCACGGTCGCGCTCGGCGAGCCGGTCGCGCATTTCAAACTGTTTCTGGCGGAAGCGCATCGCCGAATCGAGCGCGCTGAAAAGGGATTTCCGGCTCAATGGCCGTTCAAGAACGATCGCGTTGGTGAACAAACTCCATAAATGCGCGCGCGCCGCTTCGATCGCAGGGGATCGCGACGTGCGTTGCGCGGCCAGCAACACAAACGGAATGTCGGACCAGTCCGGCTGTTTCGCCAGCTCGGCGTGCAACGCCTCCGTGCTGTGCCTCAACGCCTCCTCGGTCAGGAGTACGACGCCGACCCGTTCGTCCAGTGACGCAATGAGTTTTTCGAGATCGGGAAAAATAATTGCATGGTATTCGTCGCGTACGAGCAACGTAGCTATGCTTTCGGCATCGCGCCCGAATGGCGCACAGATCAGAACGCGATGACCCTCGACCGCCCTTCTATGCATCGTGCACGCGGTCTTCCATCAGCGGGCCGGGTTCGCCCGTATATTCCGGCGTTCCGGTCATGACACCGCGGAACTCCACGAGCGGACGTCCGACGCGAATGCCTGTGGAGTCGATTCTGAACTCGCGGATTGCGTCCTCGTGCCGGCCAGCCCGGTTCTTCAGCACGGAAATAGCTTTTCGCATCCGGCCGCCAGCCTCGAAGAAACGAAGCAGGAGCACGACGTCGGCGATGTAAGAGACATTGAGGTTGGTTGCCATGCTGCCCAGCAGCCCCTGCTGGGGATTGATCAGAAACGTAACTACGCCCTGCTGGCTGAGATAGGACAGGAGTTCATGCATTTGCAGGATGAGCTGCTTTTCCTGCTGCATTGCGGCCATGTAACCGTTCAGGCTGTCGATGACGAGAATTTTCGCCTTCCGCTTTTCGACCTGATATCTGACGCGCGCGGTGAATTCGCCCGGCGATATTTCCGCCGGATCAATCTGTTGGATCGACAGGCGTCCATTGTCGACATGACGCTTGATGTCGAGGTTGAAGGTTTCGGCGCGCGTCTGCAGCGTTCCAATTCTCTCGTCAAACTCATAAACGATCGCATTCTCGCCGCGCTCGCAAGCGGCGTAAATATATTGGAGTGCGATCGTCGTTTTACCGCTGCCGGCTGGGCCGGTGATGAGCGTGCTTGTTCCGCGCAGCGGGCCGCCATTGAGAAGCGCGTCGAGCTCTGCAACGCCGCTCGGAACAGCTTCGCCGGCATAGGCTGCATGATGTTCCGAAGCGATCAGCCGGGGGTATATTTCAAGGCCGCCTTTGCGAATGGTGAAATCGTGATAGCCGGCGACAAAGTCCACGCCCCGCAATTTCTGCACCTGCAAGCGCCGTCGCGCCGCGCCGAAATCGAGTGTCAGCCGTTCCAGCGTGATAACGCCGTGGCAAAGGCTGTGAAGATGGGAATCCTGTCCGTGGGTGACACCCGTCATGTCGTCCACCAGAATGACGGTTGAATTCCGGCCCGCAAAAAATTGCTTGAGTGCCAGAACCTGGCGGCGATAGCGCAGGGGATCCTGTGCGAGCAGTCGCATTTCCGACAGGCTGTCAAAGACCACGCGCCGCGGCTGCACGCGTTCGACTTCCTGCTGGATCAGTTTGATCGTTTCGCCAAGCTCCATCTCCCAGGGATGAAGTATGGACTGCTCACGCCCGTCACCGATCACGTCGTCCACTGCGCTGAGTTCGAAGACGCTGAAACCCTCGATATCCCAGCCATGCGAGCTGGCGACGGCGGCCAGCTCCTCGCGCGTTTCGGAAAGGGTGATGTAGAGGGCGCTTTCGCCCGCGCGAACGCCATCCAGGAGAAACTCAAGCCCCAGGGTGGTCTTTCCGGAGCCCGGCGCTCCCTCGACCAGATAGAGCCGGTTGGCCGGGAAGCCACCCCGCAAGACGATGTCGAGCCCGGCGTTGCCGGTCGACACTTTCTTTGCCGTTTCGTCCATTAAGTGTCTCGTTCCATTGGCATTTTTCCCGGAATAAGCGGGGAAAATGGACTTCCAAAAGGGTTCTTCGGATTGCTAAACGTTTAAATCGCCCGGGATGTTGCAGCCGAAAAAGACGACAACCCGCTCTTTAAGCCTGCGGCATCCGTCGGCTGGCGAATTCACAATGGGGGGTGGAAGTGTTCGCCACGGAGGGACGCGTCGCTCGCGAGAAAAAAGTTCATCCCCCGACAGTATATTTGGCCGCGCGGGATTCCTGCGCCTGTCAGTGGTTGGTTGTATTCGCTGGCGACGGTGGCGGATTGGCCAGCGCGGCCTGATCGCGGCCTTCCTTGACGAGATCATCCACGACAGCAACGAAATCCTGCCCCGTCGCATCCCGGATGATCGCCGCGCGCCGGCGCAGTTCCTTCGCGTAGATCGGATCGAGATAAATCTCCGGCGACGGAAACAGGCTGGATTCGCCGCCGACATAAAGAAGTCCATCGACTACATCTCCGATCCGCAGTCCGTTTGCGGGGGAATGTGATTGGTCGGGTGACCAGTTTGAACTTGTCAATTCAAATGGTTTGTTTGCGATGTCGCTGCCCTGAACGGGTTTGAAGCTGGGAGCCGTGTCCATATGAAGTAGCGCTGCTGCCGCCGGCACAGGCACGGTCACGATGGAGAACAGCGCATGCGGATGACGGCGCTCTATGATCTGTGCGGTGCGCAAGCCGTCCGCTTCGTCATTCGTACGCTTCTCGGCATGATATTCCCCGGTGATCAGAAAAGCGCGGTGATGCTTCGCCATCACTTCGCGCTCCACGGTGTTCGCCATCGCAGTATCGCGGTCCGCGAAAGGAAGAAGTTCTTTCGATGTGTGGACCTTCGACCAATCAAGCGGTGCATCGCCGAGCACGATGCGTAGAGGGTGAGCGCAAAGATGCGCGCGGTTGATATCGCGGATAGTTTCGTAGATGGCGCGATAGACGGGTGTGTTCCAGGTCAGCGGTACGGAGGTTTCGCGCCACATGCTCACGGTCTGTGCTTCGCTGAGCGTGCCGCCCGCAGCATAAATATCCGCAAGCTTCTGCAGGCGAGAATTTCCGAATTCGACAACGACATCATCCGCCCTGCAGATGAAGCGCGGATCGCGCAGCATTCGCTGGATGAACGTATGAATTTGAAGGCTGCGGTGCAGCTCTCCGAGCTGAATGATGGAATGCGTGTCGAATTGTTTCGCGATGCCCGAAATCGCGGTGCCCGCCAGATCATCGGCATGCGCCGCAGATATCCAGAGCGACAGGACGGCCGCGAATATCGCGCGGGCTGGAAGAAGTTTCATGGCGGCACAAGCTCACAACGGCGCAGTCACGGGAAATCCGATGACGTCAGATGCGATCCTAGCCGAATTTGGAGGTGACGCTAATTCTGCTCCGTCGTGTGGTCGGGAGCGGGGCTCAATCCTTGCAGGGAGCGCATCCTGATCAGGCTGCTATGCTGTCACCATTCGATGTGCCGCGAAGGCCGGTGCCCGGCAACAATATTCCTATGGCGAGGACATAATCCACATTGTCCACGCCCAACGGCATGATGAGTACTTCACGCTGAAACAGCTGATATTCGCCGTGCTCGAACCATCCCCGCAGCAATATCGGCTCGCGATGTTTCACAACATCGCGATAGGCCTCAAGCATCGTGTCTCCGATTTCCCCGACCAGGGAGCTGAGGGTTCGGCCTTTGAAATGATGACCATAGGCCTCCAGGACCTCTTCACCGGCTATGCGCAGTTGGAAATCAGCCCCGCCGTCAAGCACCTGGCAGAGCGTGAGATGGGGGAGCGCCGCCGCAAGGTCGCGCGGACTGAGCTGTTCGCGGGCCGGAAAGGGGCGTTCGCCCCTTTTCTGCTGCCAAAGCATGAGAACATGCTTAAGAATTGCACTCTCAGTCGCGTCCAATCCGATCTGACTATATACGCGTTTCAATTCCACTCGATCACCTTTCGCTTGAACGAAAAGTAGCCCCGAACCGGTAAACTTCGTCTTATGCCGGTCTATCGAATTACCCGGCGGCCGGTCGATGCCGGCCGCCGTTTACGTTCTGCAGGAGGAATATAAATTCCAGCTGCAGCGCCTACGGTATGATCTTGTAGATGACGCCGTCGCCGTTTGCACCGCCCTGCTGGGTCGTTCCGTAAAGCTTGCCTTTTTTCATCACCAGATTGCTGATCGAGAAGAGACCGTCGCCGCCGCCGGTAAAGGTGTGAAGCAGATTATAATTCCACGTGCCGCCCGACGGACTCAATTCATAGACCGTTCCCGCATCATAGGATCCGTCGCAATGAGTGGTGCCATAAATATTTCCCGATGAATCGACCATGAGGTCGCGGAAAGTCCCCGAAATTCCCCATCCTGGCACGCTGGAAATCACGGAGAAATTCCAGCTGCCGCCGGACGGTGTAAGCTCGAAAATCGATCCGCCGCCATTGGTCCCACCATCCGTCGCCGCGCCATACAAATTACCTGCCGCATCGGAGACGAGGCCCGCATAGGGATAAGATCCGTCGGTCGTACCCTGGAAGCTGTGCAGGATATTTTCCGTCCATGTCGCACCCGGTTTCAGCTGGAATATCGCGCCATATCCGGAGGCACCGCCCACGGACGTCGTGCCGTAAAGATTGCCGGCAGCATCGAGGGTCACACCGCCGATGGGCGTTGCGCCGTCCGTACCGGTGCCAAAACTATAGAGAACGGTTTCCGTCCACGCGCCATTCTTTGTCTTTGGGGCAACAAGTTCGAACACGGTGCCATTGCCGGAAGAACCGCCTGAGCTTGTCGTGCCATAGAGATTGCCCGCCGCATCCATCGCCAGCCCGGCCTGAGGATCAGCTCCATCCGTGCCTCCGGCGAAGCTGTAGAGGACGGCTTCTTTGTTGCCTTTGACGCGGAATATCGTTCCCTGTCCGGAAGCGCCGCCGCCGGTAGTCGTACCATACAGAGCGTTACTGGCATCTTCGATCACGCCGCCATTTGGCATTGCGCCATCGGCGCCGCCCGTAAATGTATGCAGTATGGTTTCATCGCCTTTGGCGCTGACCTTGAAAACCACGCCCATGTTGGACGAACCGCCGGAACTGGCCGTGCCGAAGAGCGCTCCGTTCGAACTCATCAACAGGCCGTTGACGGGCTCTCCACCATCGCTGTTGCCGGTGAAATTATGGATGACGCTGAAGGTTTGAGCTTGCGCGCAAGGCATGCTCATTGCGGTCAGTCCGACCGTAGAAGCGAGCACGAACATCGTCTTACCGGCAACCGAAATGGATTTCATTTGCATGGTTTTCGCTCCGTTTATCGTTCCGCCCGGTCACTAGGGACCGCCAATTTTCCAACAAGTTGTACTGCAACTCAATGCGAACCGCCCCGAACAGATGGGACGCAATGAAGGAAAAGCTTTTTCGACTGTGCGAATTTGCACTTTATCCGACTGAATACAGGTGAGATCGGCATTTCTCCAACGGCTTGGGCGCCGTTTCCCGCTCCTCTTGCTCAACTCGCCGACGCTCGCATAACGCGCGTGAAGCTAAAAAGCGCCATCAAATCTTTACCGTCCAGCGGCGGCACCGCAGGATATCGAGGGGAATCCACAGAATAAGTATAAACGCGACTACCGCCAGATTGGCGACGAGGAACGATATTTCGTGCCGAGCGCGGCAACGATTCCGGCCAGTGGCAATGCCACGACGTCGAGCCTGGGCGTCGTTTCTATGAAATCCATCTGCCCGTTTCTGCCGCGAACCCGCGTTGCCGAATCAATGAGCGACTCACTTCAATTTTGCGCCCGGACCGGCCATGGTTCTGTCAGGCATTGTCGTACAAGCGATCCCGGCGCCCCGACGCGCCGCAGCAAGAGTGTGTCGCCGTAAATCCCGGAACGCAATGGCGGATAGGCAAATGCGCGATTGGCTTTCCGGTTTTGTATAGGCTGAGTTCGAGTTCAAAAGAGTCGTCCGAGCATGCTCGTACTGTCAGGCATCGCCATCGTTGTGTTCGGATTTTTGCTCCGCGCCAATCCGCTTCTCGTTGTGATGGCGGCGACGCTGGTGACGGGGTTTGCGGCCGGTCTTCATCCGCTCGCAATCCTCGCCGTGCTTGGAAAGGCATTCAACGAGAACCGTTATGTCAGCCTGGTGTTTCTTCCGCTGCCGGTTATCGGGTTGCTTGAGCGGCACGGTTTGCAGGAACGGGCGCGTATACTGATCGCGCGGTTTCGTGGCGCCACGGTTGGGCGGCTGCTCGTGGCTTACCTGTTGATGCGCCAGTTGCTCGCTTCCGTCGGTCTTACGTCCATTGGTGGGCATGCACAGATGGTCCGTCCACTCATTGCACCCATGGCGGAAGCGGCTGCCGAACGAAATGGAGCAGACGAAGAAACGCGTGCGCGTGTTCGTGCCTTTGCCGCTTCTGCCGACAATGTGGGCGCGTTTTTCGGCGAAGACATATTCGTCGCGGTGAGCTCCATTCTTCTGATCAGGGGATTTCTTCAACAGAGCGGGGTGATCGTTCAACCGCTCGATCTTTCGCTCTGGGCCATCCCGACTGCGCTTCTGGCTTTTGCGATTCACGGTACGCGGCTGTTGTTTCTCGACCGCCGCAATGTGACGAAAGACGCGGCGCCGTGATCACGCTCCAATACGTCTATATATTTGCGGGGCTCATTTTTGCCGGTATTGCCGTCCTGAGTGCCGGTGATCGGACGAACCCGCGCCGCTTCGGCAATACCGCCTTCTGGGGTCTATTTGCGGCGAGTTTTCTGTTTGGATCATGGCTTGGCGATGTCGCGAACGGTGCGCTTGCACTGTCGCTCGCCGCACTTGGTGGCTTTCATCTGTTGGGAAAACCTCGCCACGGAACAAGTGATGAGACGGACCGGATTGCACGCGCATTACGCCGCGGCGATGCGTTGTTTCTTCCTGCGCTTGCCATTCCGGTCACCGCCATGTTCGGAACGCTGGTACTAAAGAACGTCATTCTTGCCGGCCGTCCGCTCGTCGATCCCAAACAGGCCACGGTGATCTCGCTTGCGCTTGGTGTAGGTATTGCCTGGGTCGCGGCACAGATTTGGCTGCGCGATAGGCTGGTGGCGCCGTTGCAAGAAGGCCGCCGGCTGATGGATGCGATTGGCTGGGCCGCTGTGCTGCCGCAGATGCTGGCTTCTCTCGGTGCCGTGTTCGCACTGGCGGGCGTGGGCCGTGAAGTCGGCGCGCTCGCCACCCATGTCATTCCGCTCGATACGCCATTTACCGTTGTCGCCGCCTATTGCATCGGCATGGCGTTATTCACTGCCGCAATGGGCAATGCCTTCGCCGCGTTTCCAGTGATGACGGCGGCCATCGGTCTGCCGCTCGTCGTACATCGCTTCGGCGGCGATCCAGCGATCATGGGCGCAATCGGGATGCTCTGCGGATTTTGCGGTACGCTGATCACGCCGATGGCGGCCAATTTCAACATCGTGCCTGCCGCTTTGTTGGGGCTCGGCCGCAACGCCGTGATCCGCGCGCAATGGCCGACGGCCGTGCTGCTTTTGCTTGGCAACGTGGTGCTGATGTATG
>DASXXW010000249.1:0-5330 GCA_036502865.1 Rhizomicrobium sp. | reverse complement strand
CGTTATGTGCCGACATGGCCGCAGCTCAGACCCGTCTGGTGCTCGTCCGTTGGCGACACCACGAACTGGGTTTGCGCGGAGCATATGCTCCTTTCTTAAGCCGGCTTCGCCTCACTTAGGCCAGAAACGCGTCCCATGCGTTCTGGGCGGGTGGAGCACTTTGCCGTTCGACCGCTTACCCCAAGAATCCGAGGAGTCCGCTGCCTATGTCCATTTGGAAAACCTGCGCTGCTGCGCTCGTCTTCGCCCTTGCACTTTCAGCGCCTGCCAGAGCCGCGGACCCGGCGGCAGAGAAGATACAGAGCTTTTACAATGTGCTGCTCGACTCCATGAAGCACGGGCCGCAATTGGGCATTCAGGGTCGCGTGCACGCACTTGAGCCGGCGGTAGACGCGACGTTCGATATTCCGGCCATGATACAATTCATCGTCGGGCCGGCCTGGGCTAATATCAGCGCGCAGGATAAGACCGCGCTCATCGCAGCCTTCCGGCGCATGACCGTCGCAAACTACGCAGCCAACTTTGCAAAATTCGACGGCGAGCAGTTCACCGTCGATCCCACCGTACAGCAACGAGGTCCCGACAAGATTGTACAAACCACGCTCGCGCCGAAGGGTGACAAGCCAATCCCCTTCGTCTATCGCATGCGCGAATCGTCGGGTAGCTGGAAAGTGATCGATATATTTCTCAATGGCTATGTCAGCGAGCTGGCAACACGACGCTCGGATTTTTCCGCAACCCTCGCGGGCGGCGGGTCTTCCGCGCTGATCACCAAGATCAACCAGCTTACGGATGGCGTGCTGAACGGAACGGCGAAGAGCTCGCAATAGACCGGCTCTTACTACATTCCATTCCCACTGATAGATTTCCCTCTCCGCGCAAGCGGGAATGACATCGTGGCGGCTTCACACCGTTTCCGGCATGCCGCCCCTGTGCGCCGCTTGCGCGAGAAGCGCAGGCAGCAGAAACAACACTGTCGCGAGAATCCAGCCGAGCGAAATCGCCAGCAATTCGCCCATGGTGGCCAGACCGGGATGGCTTGAAAGCCAGAGCGTACCGAATGCAGATGCCGTCGTTCCCGCGCTGAGAACCACGGCCCGCGTCAGCGGAGATTGCAACAGGCGCCGTTGTCCCGAGCGCCAAGCCATCACGAAATAAATGTCGAACGCGACACCGATGCCGAACAATAACGGTAGCGCAATGATGTTCGCAAAATTCAGCGGCATGCCGATGAGCACACAGGTGCCGAGCGTGAGAATTCCCGCCAGCACCAGCGGCCCGAGCGCGATCGCGATATCGGAAAGCCGGCGCAATGCGAGCGCGAGCAGCGCGGCGATCGACAGGAAGGAGAGGACGCCGGCCTGGAGGAAAGCACGGACGATCGTGCGGCCGGATTCCTGGATCGAAATGGGCGTACCCACCGACTCCGGCGCTATGATCCGAACTTCGCGCGTGAATTCGAGCAGCACCGCATTGTTGTTGGCGTTGCCGGCAGGAAATACTTCGACGCGATAATGGCCGTTCCTGGTAACCCAATCCTGTTTGACCTCCGGCGGTATCGACGCCAGATTGACCGGCTTTGGCGTGAGTGCCGCGCGCAATTGGTCGAGCATTGTTTGCAAGCCGGGAACCAGTGCCGCTGTCGCGCGGCGGCGCAAATCCTGAGGACCCTGTGCAATGCGTCGCAGGAGATCGGCAAGCCGCGCAGCCTGCCGCGTCGTGGGAGTATCCGCGCCCCCGGACACAGACTGAAGCGCCGCCGACGCATCCTTCAGACTTGTAATGACATCGCTGTCCAAAGGCGGCGGCTTGGTAAGAAACGGATTAAGCGTCGGATCAAGCAGATTATCCGCATCCTTGATCAACGCGATTTTGGGCGCCTGATCTTCTGGCACCAAGCTGTCGAGCATAATTGTATGAGAGACAGCGGGCAGCGCCCCAAGTGCCTGGGACAAACGTTGTGCGGCGGCATGCGACGGCGCCAGAACATCGATGGTGTTGGGCGACGTGTCCGGATTGCGCATCAGGTCAAGCGCTGTCGCAACCGCTTCGCCTTTGGGACTGCGTAAATCGAGTGGATTGAAATCGAACGTCAGCCGGGTCAGCGCAGCCGCGCAGATGACGCCCAGAATGGCTGCGATGATAATAACGACAAGCCGCCGTTCGGTCAGGAATCGGTCCAGCGGTGCAAGCTTTCTCCAACCGATCCTATCGGGTTCGCCGCGCGGCTTTATCAGCTTGAGCATCGCCGGCAATACGGTGATGCTGAGAACGAAAGTAACAATCATTCCGCTGCCGGCTACAAGCCCGAGTTCCGCCACGCCCCTGTAGCTTGTCGGCAGGAAGGAATAGAAACCTGCCGCCACGGCCGCCGCTGCAAGCGTCAACGCATTGCCAACGCCGCTACCCGCCTGCGCGAGAGCCTGATCGAGATCATTCTCCTTGTGTCGCTCCGCCCGATAACGGACGCAGAACTGGATTCCGAAATCGACTCCCAACCCCACAAACAAAGTCACGAAGGCGACAGAGATGATGTTGAACGAGCCGACGGCAAGAAGACCAATTGCCGTCGTCATGGCGAGGCCAATGAACATGGACAGCAGTATGGCGAAAATCAGCCAAGCCGAACGCACCGCAAACCAAAGCATTGCAAATACCCCGGCCATCATCAGCGAGAGCATCAGCACGGCGCGGTCTTTGATGGTGGCAAACTCCTCGTCTGACATGGGCACCGGGCCCGTGAGCCTGACCTGCACGCCCTGAGCGGAAGTCAGTTTCAATTTCCGCGCCATCGCGCGGATCGCGTCAGTCGCGCGCTTGCCAGGCTCAAGCGCCTGGTAATCGAGATGGGGTTGCGCCTCGATGAAACGGCGCGTTTCAAGCAGGGATGGTTTCTGACCGGTCAGCAACGAACGCCAGGCAAGAAAGGCCGGCTTGCCCGCGACGACATCGGACAAAGTGTCGGCGAAGGAATTTATGGGACGTCCAAGCGCTTCCAGTTTCGCCTGCCCGCGTTTAACGCCTTCCAACGCCGTGGACAGGCTGTCCATGATCCCGCGCAAACTCGGATCGCTGGCCAATGCACCAAGGAAGGGTTGCCCTGCGATCAGTTGCTGCGTAGTTGCACGAACATTCGAAAGCGGCAGATAAAGCATACCCTCGCGAGCAAAGTAGCTGCTGCCATCCGGGCGTCTGACGGTTGAGAAAAGGTCATGGCGTGTGGCCATGGCGGCCGCGAGCGCAGCAGTTCCCCGCTCGGCGAGTTCGGGTGTGGCACCATCGACAACAACATCGATCGTATTGATGAATTGCGGGAAATTCGCGTCGTACACCGCTTCGCGTTTGCGCCACGTCGTCTGCGCCGAAATCAACGCAGCCGGATCCGTATTCATCGCAAAATGTGTGGCGCTATAGAGCCCCGACAAAATGCCGAGCAGGAGTGCCGCGATCAGCACCAGCCAGGGATGGCGGGCGCAATAGGCGACAATATGTTCAACGATCGGAGCCGGCATGCCGTCGTCTTCCGTTGGAATGCCGCCCGGCCCGCCGCGGCGGCAGCGGAATCATGCGCCCGATGATGACGGGGAAAGCATCCGCTGGCGAGAGCCGCCGCTAGAAATTGGGTAGATCCTCCAGATTGGGTTTGCCACCGTGAATCTCGGCCTCGCGGTGCTGACGATAGAGGCTTCGAAGCGTGGCGTAGAGATCCACCGATGTCCGCTCGATTTCGTTGAGCGTATCGATATTCCGGGCGCGTTCGTCGACGATCTTCATCGCGCCGCGACCGAGCATATAATAGGTGCTGCTGCGCCACGAAATCCAGGTGAGAGGATCCATGGCGATATCGACGCCATAGCCAAAGGCGTCACGGGGATCGCTTGGCCCAAGGCCCGGCAGGACAATATAGGGGCCTGGGCCGACGCCCCACACTCCGAGCGTCTCGCCAAAATCGGCCTCATGTTCCTGGACGCCAATCTTCTGGGCGACATCGATGAAACCACCGAGACCGACGGTTGAATTGATCAGAAAACGCCCAAGCGACTCCCCGGCATGGTCGGCCGCGCCCTGAAGCACATCGTTGCCGAATGTCACCGGCACGTCCAGATTGGCGAGGAAATTGTGAATGCCGTCACGGGCCACATCCGGCACCACATCGACATAAGCCGTGGCCACCGGAAGCGCGACATATTTGTCGAGTTTCTGGTTCAACTCGAATATCTGCCGGTTTTGCGCCTCGTAGGGATCGTTCGGATCGGAAGCCGTCTGAGACGCCGTGGTAGCGCACCCGGCTGCGCCGAGCGCGAGCAGCGCCACGGCAAGGTTCCGGAACATCGGAGCCATGAATTGCCCTCTCTATCCCCTCTTACAACGAACGAGCCCCCTGGGGGGTAGCTGAGTTAACATATGGTGAAGAACACGAACCTAGCCAAGAGGCAAAGCATGCACAAAGGATAACGCCTATGCGTTCGGAAAGGAGGCATTCGGAAGTTGTGAAAGCTCCTGTTCAGCCCATTTTTCCGCTGCGATATGGGGATGGACCGATGCCGTCTCGCCGGAGCTGACGATCTTTCGGAGCTCTGTGTCATACGCCGCCGGTTTGCGACACGCGACATCTGGCGCCAGTTCGCAACGCCGACCGCAACCGTTGTGAAACGAATGAGTTTTACCCTAACTGCCTGAGTGGATCAGACGCCTGTGGGCCCGGATCCTGCCAAGATTTGAAGAAATCGCATCCCGGCGTGCTATATCACATGCTGGCCATAGGAGAGGGATCATGTCTGCCACGGAATCTGAAGTTCAGGCCTTGTCCGACGAGCTCAAACAGTTGCGCTCGGAATTCGTGCGGCTGGGCCAGCTGCTGGAATCCACAGCGCGAACGGCCGGCACCGAAGCCGCACAGGCGGCTCGTGCCACAGGCGAAAAAGCCTGGGGCGAAGTGCGGCGAAGCGCCGACGAGCTCGCGGGCCGGATCGAAGGTCGCCCGATAACCTCGGCCGCGGTTGCATTCGGCATCGGGGTTATTCTGGGCCTGTTGTTCGGCCGTCGTTAAGCTGTCGCCATGTTCATGAGCTTCCTGCTCCGCGGCGTTGTTGTCGTCGCGGTCGTTCTCGCCTGTGCAACCGGGCTTACGGCGGCATTCGGGCTATTGGTCGCCGCGGACTATTTCGCGTTTGCGACCATTCTTTCGCCGGTCTTCGCGGCGTTGGCTGCAGCGGGAACGGCGGTTCTGTTTTGTCTGTTGGCCATCATTATCGGCAAGATCGTACTTGGGCGCATGTCCAGCCGCCCAAAGCGCAGCATGCATGCACGCGTCGCATCGGTGGCCGGCG
>DASXXW010000248.1:0-12602 GCA_036502865.1 Rhizomicrobium sp. | reverse complement strand
ATAGGCAATGCCGGCGCCGATATGGGCTCACGCGGTTATGTGAGCGCCTATGATGCACAGACGGGCCGGCTCGCCTGGCGTTTTTGGGCGGTGCCCGGCGACCCTCGCAAAGGACCCGACGAAACGCCGGAAGTTACGCTGGCGCGCAAAACCTGGGCAGCAGATACACGCTGGGATCTCGGTGGCGGCGGCGATCCGTGGGATTCGATCGCGTTCGATCCAAAGTCGGGTCTCGTTTTTCTCGGCTTGGGCAATGGCGGGCCGTTGCCCCGCTGGCTGCGTAGCCCCTCGGGCGGCGACAATCTGTTTCTTTCGTCCGTCGTCGCGGTGGACGCCAAAACGGGGCGCATGAAATGGTACTATCAGGAGACGCCAGGCGATAGCTGGGATTACACCGCGACCGCGCCGATTGTTCTCGCGGATATTCCCTGGAAGGGACACTTGCGCCATGTGCTGATGCAGGCCCCGAAGAACGGGCTATTTTATGTGATCGACCGCGAGACAGGCGAATTGCTCAGCGCAAAACCCTACACGACTGTGAACTGGACAAGCGGCGTCGATCTGAAGACAGGGCGGCCGCGGCTAACGGTGCATGCGGATTATTCGCATCGCCCGCGGATCGTTTGGCCCGGATCGGCTGGCGGTCATGGCTGGCAGCCCATGTCCTATGATCCCACAAGCGGCCTCGTCTATCTGCCGGTCTACGGCGCACCGACGAAGTATCAAACAGTTGCAATACCCAAATTCCTGCCCGGCGGTTTCAACAATGGCGTGGCGGGTTCCCCACCTCCATTCAATGCGCCGCAAGACAAAGCGGAATTGGCCGGCCAACCGGCTCCAAAAATGGAAGGGCGGCTGAAAGCGTGGAAACCGGAAGCCGGTCGCGCAGAGTGGATTTCGCGCCCATTACCTTTCCTGGTCGGCGGTACGCTCTCCACATCAGGTAATCTGGTTTTTCAGGGCACGTCTGACGGAAATCTATCCGTGTACAGAGCAACAGACGGCAAATTGCTGAAGCGCATATTCACCGGCACGGCGATGATGGCGGCACCGATCGCCTATGCGCAGGATGGAAAAGAATATGTGGCGGTCCTGGCCGGAGCGGGCGGCCCGCAGAATACTTTGTGGTCTCCCGGCAACGTTGCGTCCCGTTATGAGAATTTCGAACGCCTTCTTGTGTTCGAACTGGGAGGTGGCCCGGTGCCGCTTCCAGCAAAATTTATGCCGCCCCAGCGCGAGATCGCGCCGGCTCGCATAGCGGCCGACGTTGTAACTCTCACCAGAGGACAGCGATTGTTCGAGCAGCAATGCGCGCGCTGTCACGCAGAAGGCGGTGGCCTGGGTGCGTATCCAGATCTCTGGAATATGGCTAAAGCCGGCGTTGACGGGTTCGACGACATCGTATCTCGCGGAGCGCTACGCGATTTCGGAATGGCCAACTTCTCCGATTCGCTCTCCAAAGCGGATGTAGCCGCCATCAAGGCGTTTATCATTGACGATGAACTCGACCGCCGCGCGCACCGCCCCCCCCGGACGATTTCCCGTGTCCATTTTCATTGAGGGATGCAGAACGGGCACGGACCACGGGGAACGAGCGAATAAGTCGATCGGGATACCTTGAAGCATTTCGGTCTTTGCTCCACATCAGGCCCGCAGGCACCCTCCGTCGCCGACACTTCGGCGTAACGGGCCAGGAAAATATGTTCACGAAAATATGGGAACCTGCTGTTTGTGCCGAATCTGGCTCCTGCGCGTTGAGTTGAAAAAGGAACCACGGGTCGATTGTTGCTGAGAGGGACGCGTAGCAATGCGAGTACTTTTTGTGACGGCCGAAGCCTATCCCCTGGCAAAGTCAGGTGGTTTGGCCGACGTCTCCTACGCATTGCCCGTGGCGCTCAAGCGGCAGGGAGTTGATGTTCGCATTCTTCTCCCGGGATATCCCCGCGCACTCATGGCGCTGAAGAAGCCGCAGGTTGAAGCGCGGCTCGATTCGCTTCTGGGCATCGAGGGCGCGGCGCTTATCTCCGGAGAACTCCCCGGCACGGATGTACGCGCGTGGCTGATCCATGCGCCCGCGCTCTATATGCGGAATGGCGGACTTTATCTGGACGGCCATGGACGCGACTGGCCTGATAACGCCCAGCGTTTCAGCGCGCTCTCCCAAGTAGGCCGGGCGATCGCCATGGGCCAGATCGGAAATTGGGCACCGGATGTTGTCCACGCCAATGACTGGCATGCCGGCCTGCTGCCGCTTCTGCTATCGATGCAAAGCGGGCCGAAGCCGGCCTCGATCCTGACAATTCACAATATGGCGTTTCAGGGTAATTTCCCCGGGCAAGTTTGCGCCGAACTGAAAATCCCCGACAGTCTATATCATCCCGACGGAGTGGAGTTTTATGGGCAATTGTCATTCCTGAAAGCGGGAATTCGGTATGCAGACCGCATCACGACGGTCAGCCCATCCTATGCGCTGGAAATTCTAACACCGGAATTTGGGTGCGGGCTCGACGGCGTTCTCCGGCAGCGTGCCGAGGCATTGTCCGGGATCCTGAACGGCATCGATATGTCGCTCTGGAACCCGAAATCCGACCCGCACATCGCGCATAGTTTCAGCGCGGCCGATATTTCCGGCAAGCGATACTGCAAAGCCGAATTGCAGCGGGAACTCGGTCTCGAGCAAAATGCCGAGACCCCGTTGATCTCCTTTGTGAGCCGGCTCACCGACCAGAAGATGGCGGACATTATTCTGGCGGCGCTCCCGCGAATTCTGGATAGCGGTGCTCAGCTGGCTGTCATGGGGCAGGGCTATCCACATATCGAAGCGGAATTTGCCGAGTTCGCGCAGCAGCGCCGAAAAGGATTGGCCGTGCAGATCGGCTATGTCGAGGAGATGGCGCATCGCCTCCAGGCCGGGTCCGATATCCTGCTTGCACCGGCGCGCTATGAGCCCTGCGGTCTGACCCAGCTTTATGCGATGCGCTATGGCACCATACCCGTTGTGACGAGGACCGGCGGGTTGAAAGATACGGTTGTCGAAACCTCTTCCGCCACGCTTCTTGACCGCACCGCGACCGGCTTCGTGTTCGACGAAATAAGCGTCGACGGTTTGATGCAGGGGATCGATCAGGCGCTCGCCCTGTATGACGAACCATTGCTCTGGCGACGGCTTCAATTGCAGGGTATGGCGCAGGACTTCAGCTGGGCTGCAAGCGCCAAGCGCTATGCCGCGCTTTATCGCGAAGTTGCGCCGTTTGGAATTACCAATCCAAAGGAAATCGCAGTTACGCGACCGATGTCGGTACACGCGGCTTGAGCCGCGGAATCAAAAATAATCAGTTATGTTCTGTAGTTGGGCGCGAGGCAGTTTGTCCGCTCCCTAATTGCTTTTCGGATGCGCAGCAGTAGCAAGCGCGATCAGTGATACGCCAGCGAAGAGCATGTCCATGGCGATCACAAACGGCAATATCCAGATCGCGGCGGCGACGAAAGTGACGGTCAGGATCAGCGGCGCAAGCAAAAGATCGAGCACGCCGTTCGTCACCAGCCAGGACCACCGCCGCGACAGGCTTCGCCGATGCTCCATGCCGAGCAGGATCATCAGCAGGCCATCGGCGGCGAGAAAACCGGCGAGGACGAAGCTCAACGAATAGAAGCCGTTGATCGGCCAAACGGTCAGCAGGGCCCCGGCAATGATGCTGATCAACGCCGACGATATCGCCCATTTGAAGCCCGGTGCGTGGCGGGCCATCAGCGTCGTGACGACCCCGACAAACCCCGTACCCAGAAACAGCCAGCCGAGAAGGACGGCAATCCCGGCAATAGCGATCTCAGGCAGCACGATTGCTGCGATGCCGAACAGGATCAGGATTGCGCCTTCCAGGAAAAGCAGGCGGCGATGATCGCGAAGTTCGCCGTCTACCGCGCTTCCTGTCACTGGTCCAGCTGAATGGCTCATTCGCTCTTTTCCTGGGATTTCGCGGATTCTGCCCGCCCGGGTCCCGGTTATCAACCCGCCGCCGCCGGCCCTGCCAGGGTCTTGGTACCCCTCCTTCGGGGTAAGGAACAATTAACTCATTCTACGTATTTCTGAATCGGAATGATTCCCTCGGTGACCATGGGTACTGTCACGCAATTGGAAGAAGTACGGTGGAAGCGCCGCGATCCCCGTGAGCTGATGGCGACGGAATTGCGGCGGGTGGCCGCCCCTGTCACGGAGCAGGAGCGCCACGAACTCGCAGGCCAATACCGGGCGCGCGCCGACGCGCTCGAAGCTGCTGCGGAAGACGTCATTCTTTTCGACACCGAATCGATGCTTCTCGGGCTCGCCCGGCGCTACCGGCAACTCTCACACTACTTGGATGAAGGCGTCCCTGCCGCTTAGGCTCCGACCTACGCGTCTTTCTCCGGCCGACGTCTCCCCGATACCTGCAACACGCTGGTCGACGGCATTCCTGTCGAATTGTTTGCGCGGCCAAAGCAGCGTAGGATTGTAGCATGAACCAGATGGAACGCGATTTTCGGCCCGAAGGGCTCGCCGAGCTGGAATATCTCGATGGCGAGTTTCGCGTCATAAAGCCGGGATCGTTTGTTTTTTGCGCTGTGACCGGTGAAGGCATTCCGCTCGACGCCTTGCGCTATTGGAGCGTCGATCTGCAGGAAGCCTACGCAAGCCCCGCCATCGCACGTCAGCGGTTTCAGCAGCGCGGCCTCACGCCGAAATGATCAAGCGGCGGACCTTCCTTGCCGCCACAGCGGCAGCCGTCGCATGTCCACGCTTCGCTATCGCACAATCCTCCAAGCTGACATTTGTGGGTGGGCTGGAGCAGGGAAGTCTTGTCGTCGGCAAAGTCGAACCCGGCGCCCATGTTTCACTTGATGGTGTGGTGCTCCACGTTTCGCCTGCGGGGAATTTCGCGTTCGGTTTTGCCTTTGACGATACAAAGCCGTCGCAGATCGTGGCGGTTTATGCCGACGGATCGAGCGAAACGCGAACTCTGCAACCTGTCGTGCGGCAATATGAGATTCAGCGGATTACCGGATTGCCGGAAAAAATGGTGACGCTGCCTCCCGACGTTCTGGAGCGCCGTAAACGGGAGATCGCGGCGATTGTCGCCGCGCGCACGGCCGATACCGAAGCTGACTGGTTCACAGACAAATTTGATTGGCCGGTTCCAGGTATTATCAGCGGCCCGTTCGGCAATCAGCGCATTTTGAACGGCAAGCCTATGGAGCCGCATTTCGGCGTCGATATAGCCGCGCCGGCCGGCACACCTATCGCGGCGCCCGGGCCCGCGCGCGTCGTGCTCGCCGGCCCCGATTATTATCTCGAAGGCGGGCTCACCATACTCGATCACGGTCATGGCGTAACGACGTGCTATCTGCACCAGAGCAAGCAGATGGTGAAAGTAGGAGACGCCGTCACGCGTGGCCAAGTCATCGGAGAGGTCGGCATGACCGGCCGCGCAACGGGACCGCATCTGCATTGGGGCATGAACTGGTTTCAGATGCGGCTGGATCCGTCGCGCTCCACCGGAACCCCCGCGCCGGCAAAGGCCTGAGCTTCTTTTCCGCGTCGCGAACGCGGCTGGTCGCCGGGTTTGGGCCAGCGGCGATGTATCCAGAGCCATTGAGAGGGGCGCTCGCGCACGCAAACTTCGATTGCTTCGTTGATGCGTAGTGTCAGCTCGAGTACGTCGCGCGCGTGATCGCCGGTCGGTGCAAATTCAATGGGCGGATGCAGCGTCACGCGGAATTTTGCACCTCCAAGGCGTGCGTTGGAGGTTGGTACAAGAACCGAGCCGAGTTTCAGCGCCAATGCTGCCGGGACGGGCGTCGTCATGGCATCGCGCCCGAAAAAAGGTGCGGCGACGCCCTCGTTTGTTTTCTGATCGACGAGCATGAAGATCGCCTTGCCCGCGCGCAGCAGCGTGAAAATGCGCCGCGTGCCTTGTGCACCTTTTGCGATCTGCTCCTTGGGCCCATTCGCCTGGCGCTGCCGCACAAGCCAGCGATTGACGAATGGGTTGTTTACAGGCCGATAAACTGCACCTCCCTCGACGCCGTGCTGCGCGGCCGCAAATCCCAACATTTCCCAATTGGCGAAATGCGCCGAGACGAAAATAATGCCTTTGCCGGTGGCTCTCGCTTTCTCATAGTTTTCCGCCCCGTTGAGTTCGATACGCGGAGAACTGCCTCGCATCGATATTTCATTCAGATGAGCATATTCGGCGACGTTGCGACCGAGATTGTCCCACATCTCCCGGACTATGCGTTCGCGTTCGTCGTCGGGCATGCCGGGAAAAGCGGCGATGAGGTTCTCGCGTGCGCGCAGGCTTGGCTTCGTGCGGGGAAAAAAGACCCGGCCGAACCAGCCGCCGATTGCCGACGCCGTATCGATGGGAAAGAGTCGGAAAAAGCCGATGATCGTAAAGAACGCAGCCGCTTCCAGCGCATAGCGGAGCATGCCTAAAAGATGTGCCACTCGTCGTGATGGCTCTCGGCTCACGAGATCGTTTTCTGCATCGTGATGGGAGTTAGTACGCGATCGAGCGCCGCTGGATCATCGAAAACGGCGCACACAGATAACGTATCGATGCCAGCGCGATCGTTCGCGCCGAGCCGCACGAAATCCTTTTCCGTCGTTATCAATATAGCGCCGGCCTTGTCGGCGGTTGCTCTCAGCATCGCGATGTCCGCAGCCGAATAGGCATGGTGATCTGCAAAGGAATGTGTGCCTGCGAGGTGTGCGCCTTGCGCACGCAAAGTCGCGAAGAACTTATCCGGTCGGCCGATGCCCGCAAAGGCGATACGTGCGCTTTCGTCGAAATGCCTGTCTGACGTCAGGTGCGCACGTAAGATGGGGCGGGCGAAATCCGGCAGAGGAGGCGAACCGTTACCGGTCAGGACGATGGCATCCGCGCGTTCCAGACCCCGTTGGACATTTTCGCGCAATGGTCCGGCGGGAATGATCCTACCATTACCGAACCCGCTGTCGCCGTCCACCACGACGAGAGACACGTCCTTGGCGAGCGAGAAGTTCTGATAGCCGTCATCCATCACGATGACATCTACGCCCTGCTGTTCCGCAAGCCGCGCTCCTTCCGCGCGATCGGCAGATACAATCGTCGAAGCAGTGCGTGCAAGCAGCAAAGCTTCGTCGCCCACGGCAGCGGCGTCGTGTAGCTCGGGATTGACCTGGATTGCGCCAGAAGACCGACGCCCATAGCCGCGCGTCAGGAACGTAACTCGAATGCCTTTCTGCTGAAGCATCTGCGCGATTGCGATGGCAATCGGCGTTTTGCCGCTTCCGCCGATGGTCAAATTACCTACACAGATAACGGCGGCGCGTGAGCGATACGGTTTCAGCGTCTGTTTTTTCCAAGCGATCGATGCGCCATAGACAAAACCGAGCGGCGACAACAGCGCCGCCATCAACTGCGAAGCGGGATCGTTACGCGTCCAGAATTCAGGTTGGCGCATGGCCGAGCAAAGCTTCTATGGCATGCCGCGTTTTTTCGAGCGCACCGCCCAACTCCGCGGCAGCGTGGGCAGCGGCCATGCCTGCCGCATGAACCTCCCCGGAATCGGCGAGCCAGCGCCGGGCGAGAGCAGATATATCGCCGCAGGAATGTACCCGGCCCGCGCCCTGTGCCGCGAATATCGATTTGTAGGAGTCCGCGAAATTCTCCGTGTACGGACCAGCCATCACGGCACGTTCCAGACGCGCTGCTTCGAGCGGATTCTGCCCACCATGCGCCACGAGACTTCCCCCGACGAACGCGAAGGGCGCGATCGCATGGAATATCGCCAATTCACCGATCGTGTCCGCCACATAGACAGCCGTATCCGGTGCAGGAAGGGCAGCTTGCGAACGTTGAACAACCTTTCGCGTGCCGGACAGCATTGCGATTTCGCCGCCGCGGGAGGGATGGCGCGGCGCAATGATGGTGAGAAGATCGGGATGGTCGCGGCGTAGTGCATCGTGGGCTGGAAGGATTGTTTCATCCTCGCCGGCATGCGTGCTGACCGCGAGAAAGACCGGGCGATTTCCTATCGCCTGGGCCAACATCGAGAGTTTATCGGGATCCGGTTGTTCGATGTCTGCATCAGCCTTCAGGTTTCCGCTGACGCTCACCTCGGTCGCCCCGAGTAATCGCAGGCGATTTGCAGTTGCTTCGTCCTGCGATAGACACAGATCGAAGTTTGACAGAATGCTTCGAGCGCTGCCGCGCGCCCGGCGCCAGCCTGCGAAGGAGCGTGCCGACATACGTTCGTTTACAAGCGCGATCTTTATTCCTCTGCGATGTGCAGACGATAGGAGGTTCGGCCAGAGTTCGGAATCGACGAAGAGTGCTGCGTCCGGGCGCCAATGGTCGAGAAAACGACGAACCGGACCCGGGGCATCGATCGGTGCGAACTGATGAAAAGCCCGTTCCGGCAGGCGTTCTTTCATCAGAGCCGCGGAGGTGACGGTGCCGCTGGTGACAAGCACCGAACGGTTCGGAAGCTCGAGGAGACCGTTTATGAGCGGCAGCACGGACAGACATTCGCCGACGCTTGCGCCGTGAATCCAGATGAGTTGTCCAACCGGCCGTGGCAGGCTGGCCCGGCCAAGTCTCTCGGGAAGCCTCGAATAATCTTCCTTGCCTCGCCGTGCGCGTGCGCGAAGCAGTATCGGCGCGGCCGGAGCCAGCGCGGCAGACGCAAGTCGATAGGCGCGAAGTGCGAGCGGCGCCACCGTCAATCGCTCACAGGAATTGCCGGGGTGCTGGCTTCAGGAATGTCTTCGACAAAATCATGACGATATAGCCGCGCGTAAAGGCCGCTTTGCGCGAGAAGCTCGGAGTGCGTTCCGCTTTCGGCCAGCCTGCCATGATCCATCACGTAAATGCGGTCGGCGTCGAGCACGGTCGACAGACGGTGTGCGATGACAATTGTCGTGCGGCCTTTCATGAGTAGAGCCAGCGCATCCTGCACCTTCTTCTCGCTCTCCGTATCGAGAGCGGATGTCGCCTCATCGAGCAGCAGGATGGGTGCGTCGCGCAGCATGGCGCGTGCGATGGCGATGCGCTGCCGCTGTCCTCCGGAAAGCTTTAAGCCACCTTCTCCGATGCGGCTGTCATATCCCATCGGGAGTGCCGAGATGAATTCATCTGCGGCGGCAGCACGCGCGGCCTCGACAATCTGTTCGCGTGTCGCATTGTGCCGCCCATAGCCGATATTTTCGGCAATTGTTTCGTCGAACAGGAACGGCTCCTGCGTGACGAGAGCGATATTGGCGCGTAGGGATTCCAAGGTGACCTGCGAGATATCCTGACCATCGACCAGAATGCGTCCCTGCTCGAAATCATAGAAGCGGAGAAGGAGATGAAAGATCGTGCTCTTTCCGGCACCCGAAGGGCCGACCAATGCGATCTTCTTTTCGGGCGGAAACTCCAAAGAGATATGGTCGAGTGCTGGTGCGACGTCTGAATGATAACGGAAAGAAACATCTTCAAAGCGTATGCCGCTTCCATGCATGGCGGCGTTGACGTGAAGTTGTTTTGCGGTTGCGCTATCGGTAATACGCGGTTTCGTATCGATAAGGGCAAAGATGCGATTGCCTGCCGAAAGGCCTTCGGTGGATATGGTCCAGAGCTGGCTGAGATTGCGCACGGGTTGCTGAGCGATGAGCATGGCCGAAATGAACGCGAAGAACTGATTGACTTCCAGATGTCCGTGCAGGTGCTGATAGCCGGCAAAGGCAACAGTGATAGCAGCCGCGATACCGCCGATCAGGTCGGTGGCCGGCACGGCAGCCGCACGCGCTCGCACCGCACGCAGGATGAATTTCAGTCGTTGCGCAATGCGCGATTCTGCACCCCGTGTTGCATCGGTTTCGAGCGAATACGCCTTGATGATGCGCCGTCCTGCCAGGGCTTCGGACAATGCGCGCGAGAGTTCACCCGTTTCCTCCATGCCGCGTCGGGATGATTTGCGCAGCGAGCGGCTGAGACGCTGGGTGACGATTGCTACGGGTGGCAGGAGGAGGACGGAGATCAGGGCGAGCTGCCAATCCTCGTAGATCATCACTCCGGCAAGAACGAGCAGCGTCACGAACTCCTTGCCCAGCCCGGCGACGCCACGGGTGATGGAGCCGCGGAGCAGCGTGGCGTCATACAGAAATTTGGCGACAAGCTCTCCCGAATGAATGTCGTTCAGCGTGGCGATATCGAGCCGTATCTGGCTCGCAAACATGTCGCGCTGCACGTAGGACACAACGCGCTCCGCGACATTGTTGAGGATATATTGCTCCCCGAAACTTGTTGCCGCGCGAAGTGCTACGACGCCCAGGATTGCGAAGGAGATGATGGGAAGCATCCGCGCATTGTTGTCGATAAATATCTGCTTGATCGCCGGATCGAGCAGCCAGGCGAGCACGCCATTCATAATGGCGGTTATGACCATGCAGGTGGCGGCAACGGCCAGCCAGCTCCAGCGGCGGCCCATATAATCCCGCAACAGCCGGCGGATGATGCCGAGATCGCTGATCTGTCCGGTGATCGGTAGGTTTCTGTCGGTCGTCATCCGGCGTCGATTAATATCCAGGTGATGGCGTCAGGCCGCGGGAATTCAAACGGGGGCACTTGATTCCCGCAATGCGCCGGAAAATAGCACAAAATCGCCCGGCGGACCTCAGGCCGCGTCCGGTTCCAGCAGCCGGTGGATATGGACCACAAAATAGCGCATCCGGGCATTGTCGACCGTTGCCTGGGCGGCCGCGCGCCAGGCCGCATAGGCTTCCTTGTAATTCGGATAGATGCCGACGATGTCCAGTTTCGAGATATCCTCGAAAGTTACGCTTTCGGGCGCGTCCACTTCGCCGCCGAAGACGAGATGGAGCAATTGACGCGTTTCGTGTTCCGCCATGTGATTGCCTCTAATTTTCCTGCTGGCCGGTTTTGAACAGGCGAAGTCGCGCCATGAATTGGGCATGAAGCTTCGGCCCTGCGCAGATCATGGAACGCTGCACGGCATTCGTGCTGCCGAACTCAAGCAGGTTGCCTTCGCGCGATGTAACAAGCCCGCCGGCTTCGCGTACGACGACGTCGCCTGCGGCCATGTCCCAATCATGTTTGGGCGAGAGCACGATCGCCGCGTCGAATATCCCTGCGGCGACCAGCGCCATGCGGTAAGCGACAGAACTGCGCGACTCGATCTGCATGGGAGGCCACGGTTCCGGAGACGACGCCAGCGGGGCAAGATTTTCAAACATGTCCTTGGGGCCTACAACACGGCATCCATCGATCGTTTCGCAATTGCTGACATGTAGTCTGTTGCCGTTGAGATGTGCGCCGCCGCCTTCCGCGGCACTGAAGAATTCTTCCGTGATCGGATTGTAGACTACGCCGGCAACGGCATGGCCGCGTTCGGCGACAGCCACCGAGATCGAGAAATGCGGGCGTTGTTTGAGAAAGGCTGTTGTGCCGTCGATCGGGTCCACGATGAATTGCCGTTGCGCGCCGATTCTTTCCGGGTCGCGTCCTGTTTCTTCCGATAACCAGCCATAATCCAGGCGCGCTGCCTCCAGCGTACTGCGCAGGAAGCGATCGATGGCCAGATCGGCTTCGGTGACGGGCTCGCCACGGCTCTTGCTCCAGCGACGATATTCATGACCGTAGTAATGACGTGCGATTTCGCCCGCTTGGCGCACCGCGTCTTCGATGAGTTCGAGGTCGCGGGCATCATTCGCCCGCAACGGTCATACCCTCGATGCGCAACGTAGGTGCATTCGTTCCATGGCGGAATTCAAGATCGTCGGCCGGTGTGAGCCGACGGAACATGTCTTTGAGGTTTCCAGCAATGGTCACGCCCGCTACCGGATAGGCGATCTTTCCATTTTCGATCCAGAATCCCGACGCGCCCTGGCTGTAATCGCCCGTCACCATATTGACGCCCATTCCCATCAACTCCGTAACAACGAATCCCTCCGCAATATCTGCAATCAATTGCGCCGGCGTTAGTTTGCCCGGCTCCATGTACAGATTGGTCGTAGAAGGAGAGGGCGGGCCGCCCGTTCCGCGCGCGGCGTGGCCTGTGGTCTGGAGACCAAGCTGTTTGGCGCTCGCACAATCCAGAATCCAGGTTTTGAGAACGCCGTTTTCGATCAGGGCCACACGCTGGTTACGCACGCCTTCGCCGTCGAAGGGTTTGGAGCGTAGGCCGCGCAGGCGATGTGGATCGTCAATGATGGAGATGCCGGGAGCAAAAACTTCTTGGCCCATGCTGTCCTTGAGAAAGCTTACGCCTCGGGCGATGGAAGCCCCCGAAATCGCGCCGGCGAAGTTTCCAACGAGGCCGGCGGAAACGCGCGGTTCGAAGATGACCGGCACGGATTGCGATTTCGCCTTGCGCGGATTGAGACGCGCAATCGTGCGTTCGCCGGCTCGTTTTCCAACCAGCTCCGAAGACTCGAGATCGGTTGAATGGCGTGCGCTGACGCTATCATAATCGCGCTCCATGGCCGTGCCTTCACCGGCCAGCACAGCTACGCCGATGCTAAGTGACGTTCCGGCATAGCGGCCGAAAAATCCCTCGCTGGTAGCAAGCGCAATCTCACTACG
>DASXXW010000247.1:0-11361 GCA_036502865.1 Rhizomicrobium sp. | reverse complement strand
CTCGTGCAAGCGAGGATCACACCTTATGCCTGCACGGGAACTATACAGCCAAGCCACGCTCGGAATTAGTTGCCGTAGATTGCAAAAGCCAGATCGGGACCGTAGCCCTTTGTCGGGAAACAGATCCGGATCGGCGTAAGCGTGGTGCACGGGCCGTTGCCGCCACCCTCATAATTATACCAAAATCCCGGCCTCCCTACCCGTTTGCGATTTGTCTGCCAGTACCACACCAGATCGGCGGATTGGGGCTGGACGCTGACGGCATAGTCATGGCCACCCCTGAACGTGCCCGTGTTGCAGCCCGTTACGTCGACCATCAGATCACCGGTCCCGGTGGTGTCGGTGAATCGCATACCGGGGCATTGCGCCTTCACCACGGCCGTCGTTGCTCCCGTCTTTTTGTCGTACTTGACCTTGTCGAAAAATTCGACATTCACCCATGCAAGATCGTCTACGGGCTTGATGACGCCTTTGACGTAGACCGCCGTAATCTTATGGATGCCCTTCCCCGGAATGGTGAAGTCGTCGGCAGCGAGGGTGTCGGACACGGCAAGGCGGTAGGCGCTGTCATTCTCCCAGGAGGGGATAGCGTATTTCGCCAGACCCGCGCTGGCGCTTTGCTCATAGAGAACCGTGCTGCCATTGTGGAGCGCCCGCGGCCCGTACCAGGCGAGGAACTGAGCGTTTCGATCATGACCGCCGGGAAGGACGAGAGGCGCGCTCTTACCCGGATCGGCGGGTTGCTGCCCAGCCAATGAATTCGAGACGCATAGGACCAAAGCGCTGGTCGCAAGAAATAATTTTGCCAGCATGCTGTCCTCTCCTGTTGCGGCCAGTTTGATGACTGCACAGCTAATCACGCGCTGCGGCGCGATGAAAGCGGTCCTCTGCCGGCCAAGGGACGGGAGCGGAAAGGTTCCATGCGGAAACCGGGCAACTCTGTCGCGGCTTTTGCAGGTGACCGCAGCGCAACATGAATGTAGGTTGCGGGTGGAGCGAATTGCGACCTGACGGTTTTCAGTCCAAACTCAAGGGCATTGGTTCTATTTTCTTGCATGCCTGACGCAAACGCTCCGGATTGCCCGGCCTCCCGTTCGGGGACCGTTTTGAAACGCATGTTCGGCGTTGCCGCCGCGGCGTTTCTGGTCGCCGTCTTGGCTTCGTGTTCAGAGAACGGGCCCCCGCCGCCCGCACCACTGAACGTCATTGTGGCAAAACCGCTGAAGCGGAAAATCGTCGACTGGGACGATTTCGTCGGTCATTTCGAAGCCGTCGATTCCGTGGATATCAGGCCGCGGGTGAGCGGCTATCTCCAGTCGATCAATTTCCGCGACGGGCAGATCGTCCACAAAGGCGACCTGCTGTTCGTCATCGATCCGCGGCCCTATCAGGCGGCGCTGGATCAGGCGAAGGGGCAGGAAGCCCATGCGCAATCCGCCCTGTCGAACGCCAATATCGAACTCACGCGCGCCAAAAAGCTGCTCGCAGATGGCGCTGTCTCCGAAGAGGAATACCAGACTCGCCTCGCCACGGCGCAGCAGGCGAGCGGCGATCTGCTGGCTGCGAAGGCATCCGTAGAAAGTGCCGCGCTCAATCTGGGTTTCACGCACGTTACATCGCCGATCAACGGACGCGCTTCCGACCGACGCGTCGCACCCGGGAATCTGGTTACGCAGGATACAACGATCCTGACCAACATCACCGATCTCGACCCCATTCGCTTCATCTTCGACGGCGCCGAGTCGCTATATCTGAAATATGAAAATCTCGGCCAGATGGGTTCGCGGCCGGAGTCGCGCTACCATCCCAACCCTGTCGAGATACGTCTGCAAAATCAGGCTGAGTACGACATCAAGGGCCAGATGGATTTCGTGGACAATGTGCTGGATACAAATTCAGGCACCATCCGTGGCCGCGCCGTGATCGCCAACCCCAAACTACTGCTCACGCCTGGAATGTTCGGCCATCTGCGTCTGCTGGGCTCGGGCACATATGACGCGCTGCTCATTCCCGACGATTCCATCACAACCCAGCAGAGCGATCAGATCGCGTATGTGGTGGGCGCGGGCAACAAGATCGAGCAACGGAAAATAGAGACCGGCCCCCTTGTCGACGGCCTTCGCGTCGTGAAGAGCGGTCTGACCCCAACGGACACGATCGTCATCGAGGGTGCAGAACATGTGAAGGTGGGAATTGAGGTTTCGCCCAAACAGGGCCGAATCGTCCCGCCGCATCCAGGCGTTTCACCGACGCCCGCGGATCTCGCGCCGCCGCCCGGCGTGGCGACTTTTGCGCGTCCGCACTGAGCCCCCGGTCGCATGAAGTTCTCTCATCTCATGATCGACCGGCCGGTGTTCTCGGTCGTGATCTCCATTTTGATCATGCTGATGGGTGCAATCAGCTTCGGTAGCCTCGGTGTTGCGCAATACCCTCCGATCGTTCCGCCCACCGTGAACGTGACGCTGACCTATCCGGGCGCATCGGCGGAAACGATCGCAGAAACGGTTGCTGATCCGCTCGAAGAGCAGATCAACGGTGTCGAGAACATGCTCTACATGTCCTCGCAATCGACTGGCGACGGCAGTCTACAGATCACTATAACCTTTGCGCTCGGCACCGATCTCGACAAGGCACAGGAACTCGTACAGGACCGCGTCAACACAGCTATCCCGCGCCTGCCGCAGGAAGTCCAGCAGACAGGCATCATCGTTCGCAAGAGTTCACCCGACATTCTGCTGGCCGTGCATATGTATTCGCCGGACAGTTCGAAGAATCAGCAATACATCGCAAACTACGTAACGCTACAGGTTCAGGAGCCTCTGCTCCGGATCGACGGCGTCGGCGACATCTCAACCCGCGCGGCACGCGACTATGCGATCCGCGTGTGGATCGATCCCGATCGTGCGGCAGCGCGCAATGTGACGGTGGAAGACATCGTCAACGCATTGCGCAGCCACAATGTGCAGATCGCGGCCGGTAACATTGGCGCGCCGCCTTTTGGTAATGCACCGGCGGACTGGCAGCTGCAGGTGCAGGCCGAAGGGCGACTCGTGACGCCCCAGCAATTTGCCGACATCGTGATCAAACGCGATTCGCAGAACCGGCTGACGCGCATTTCCGATGTCGCACGCGTCGATCTCGGCGCCCAGAACTACACGACCGACGCCTATCTCGGCCTCGTCGACAACGGCAAGCCGATTGTACATCCGGCGGCCGCCATCGGCGTCCTGCAATTGCCGGGCACGAATGCGATCCAGGCCGCAGACGGCGTCATCAAGGAAATGGCAAAGCTGCGCCAGAGTTTTCCGCCCGGCGTCGGCTACAAGATTATCTACAACCCGACCGAGTACATCAGCCAGTCGATCCACGAGGTGTACAAGACGCTGTTCGAAGCGCTCGTGCTCGTCGTACTCGTCATCATCATATTCCTGCAAAGCTGGCGCGCCGCGATCATCCCCATTCTCGCTATACCGGTATCACTTGTCGGTACATTCGGCGTCATGCTCGCTTTCGGCTTCACGCTCAACAATCTCTCTCTGTTCGGACTTGTGCTCGCCATCGGTATTGTCGTCGATGACGCCATTGTGGTGGTGGAGAATGTCGAGCGCCATCTCGAAGCGGGCATGAGTCCGCGCGAAGCGGCGCACACGACCATGGATGAAGTGGGGGGCGCGCTTATCGCCATCGCGCTTGTTCTTTCTTCCGTTTTTATTCCCGCCGCGTTCATCCCGGGAATTTCCGGCCAGTTCTATCGGCAGTTTGCGCTCACCATCGCGTCGGCGACGGTGATCTCGCTGATCGTATCGCTCACCCTGTCGCCGTCGATGGCAGCGCTCGTTTTGAAGCCCCGTGACGAACATGAACCAAAGAACCGATGGGCACGGCCGTTCATCTGGTTTTCCGAAAAGTTCAATAGCGGCTTCCACAAAGTCTCGCACGGTTACGGAAACCTCGCTTCCCGGCTCGTTCGCATCGCTGGAATCATGTTCGTGATTTATCTGGGCATCATCCTCCTGACAGCGTGGAGAATCGAAGCCACTCCGGTCGGCTTCATTCCTGCACAGGATCAGGGTTATGCGCTGATGGCGGCGAACCTGCCCAATGGTTCGTCGCTCGCACGCACGGATGCATTCATCCGCAAATCCGTTCCGATGGTGTTGAAAACACCCGGCATTGTCGGTGCGTCTTCTTATGCCGGCGTCGATGCGACCACACAAACAACGAATTCGGCCTCAGGCCAAGCCTATCTCGTCGAGGGATCGTTTGGGGATCGCGAGAAGCAGGGCCTGACATTCCCCAAGATCATAGCGAGCCTGCAAAAGACCCTTGCTACGATCCCGGGCGCTATCGTCCGTATTCTGCCGCCGCCGCCCGTTCGCGGTATCGGTACGCAGGGCGGCGTAAAAATGATCATCGAAAACCGCACCGGCAAAGCGGACTATCACGAAATTCAGGAAATCACCGAGAACCTTGCGGCGGAATTCAACAAGGACTCGAATATTTCGGGCGCTTACACGACCTTCAACACCGATACGCCGCGCATCTTCGCCGATATCGACCGCACCAAGGCCGAATATCTCGGTGTTCCCGACTCGCAGGTGTTCGATACGCTGCAAACATTCCTCGGCTCAAGCTATATTGACGACTTCAACTATCTCAACCACACCTATGAAGTATTTGCGCAGGCGGACGCGCCCTTCCGCCAGAATGAATCCGCGATCCTCCGGCTGCAGACACGATCCGACAGCGGTGCGATGATGCCGCTGGGTTCTGTCGTTTCGCTGAGGCACGTCACCGGCCCCTATCGTGTACTGCGCTATCAGCTTTATCCTGCAGCGGAGATTCAGGCCAACACGCCGCCGGGCCGCTCGACTGGCCAGACAATGGCTGCAATGGAACGCATCGCGCAACGCGTTCTTCCGGCCGGCTATGCTTTTGAATGGACCGAGCTTGCCTATCAGCAACAGGCGGTGGGCAATACGGCCGGTTTGGTTTTTGGCCTCGCCGTCACACTCGTCTTTCTGCTGCTGGCTGCGCTCTATGAGAGCGTGACGATGCCGCTTGCGGTGATCCTGATCGTGCCGATGTGTTTGCTCGCGGCGGTCACCGGCGTGAACCTCATGGGTCTGGACAACAATATTCTGACCCAGATCGGTTTCATCGTACTCATTGGTCTCGCGGCAAAGAACGCCATCCTGATCGTTGAGTTCGCGCGCCAGGGCGAGCTTGAGCACGGGCATGATCGCTATCAGGCGACCGTCGAAGCGGCGCGCACAAGGTTGCGTCCGATCCTGATGACATCTTTTGCCTTCATTTTCGGCGTCGTCCCGCTTGCCTTTGCGAGCGGTGCGGGCGCCGAACTCAGGCAGGCGCTGGGCGTAGCGGTGTTTTTTGGAATGATCGGCGTGACGGCTTTCGGCCTGATCTTCACACCGGATTTCTATGTGATCACGCGCTGGCTCAGCGACCGTATCCCGCAGCCACCGCATATTTCCCGTGCCTCGCGCGAGAAAACGGAAAGCGGCGACGGCGCCGCGCCGCAATCATGAGACAAGTTCTGTCATCCCCGCGCAAGCGCGGACCCAACTGTCCGGTGGTCCGAAAAGATTCTCTGCGCGCGCGGACACGCGCTAACTGGGTTCCCGCTTGCGCGGGAATGACAGCAATGGTGGTTGCAGCTCTCTCGCTCGCCGCATGCAATGTCGGCCCTGATTATTCGCCGCCCAAACCGCCTTTACCGCCGGCACAGGATTTCGTATCGAATACATCCAGCAGCGCATCGCCGAATGAACCAAAGTCGCACTGGTGGGAGCTCTACAACCTACCTGCCATCGATCAACTCGTTCAGGAAGCGCTCACAAACAACACGCAATTGCTCGCCGCTGCGGCCAATCTCGCTGAAGCCCGCGGTGCTTTGGATCTTGCGCGGGCGGGACAGTTCCCCTCGACGGCTGTGTCAGCCGGCGCGCAATATGGCGTCTCTTCCCTGCAACAATTCGCGAACTCCATCGAGGGCAAGTCCGGCGCGCCCTCGCCGCAGATGTTTTATTCGGTGGGTCTCGATGCGTCCTACGAAATTGATTTGTGGGGTCGGGTCCGGCGGGGCATCGAAGCTGCGCATGCCAATGTCGAAGCTCAGCAGGCCGCGGAGGACGTTACCCGCATCAGCGTAGCCGGAGAGACCACTCGCGCCTATGTCAATGCCTGCGCATATGCAGAGGAACTCGACGTCGCGCAACACTCGCTCTCGATCGTCACGCAAGCCTATAATGTGACGGACAAAGAAGTCAGAGACGGCGCTTCATCGAAATTCGATCTGGCGCGCGCGGCGGAACTGGTGGCGCAGACACGCGCATCACTTCCCACTTTCGAGGGGCAACGGCGCACGGCTTTGTTTGAACTGGCCGTGCTGACGGGAAAACCGCCCGAAGAAATCTCGAAAGACGCGGATAGTTGCAAGGCACCGACGAAGTTGACCACAATTCTCCCCGTCGGCAATGTCGACGGGCTGTTCCGGCGCCGCCCGGACGTGCGCGAGGCGGAACGCGAGCTTGCTGCGAATGTCGCGGAAATCGGCGTGGCGACCGCCGGTCTGTATCCGACCATCACCATTGGGGCTTCCGGCGCCAGCGGCGCAAACACTATTGGTGCGCTTACCGCCCCTACCAGCCTCAGCTATGCACTCGGACCACTGCTGAACTGGAGTTTTCCCAACATTCTCGCAGCCGAAGCCCAGATACGCGAAGCTAAAGGCGCCGCCTCTGCGTCCTACGCAAATTTCCGCGGCGTGATTCTCCAGGCGCTGCAGGATACAGAAACAGCCATAACTACATATGCGAACGAACTCGATCGCAACAGCGCGCTCCGGACGGCATATGAACAGAGTCAGATCGCGCTCAATCTCGCAAAGAGCCGATACCAGCTAGGCGGTACAAGCTTCCTCGACCTGCTTACGGCGGAGACGGACTTTGTGAACGCAAGCGCCGCACTCGCGGCATCGGATCAGGCACTTGCGTCCGATCAGGTCACGGTTTTCAAGGCATTGGGCGGGGGCTGGGAACAAGCTCCGCCCGTGCGGCCACTCCCGATTACCGACGCAAAAACCGGCAAGCAGGTCAAGGTCAAGTAACGCTCCGTCTTCGTATCACGCGCAGCCTTCTGAGAAGACCAGCGTGTCCGCGAACGGACGCACGGCTCACCCAAAAGACCAATCCCTGTAAGATTCCCATTCCGGGTGCCCCCTCCATAGCCAAGGGGTATCTTGACAAGATAGTTGCCTAGGCAAATATTGTGTAGGCACATATTCTGGCTGGACATGAAGCGCCCGCATTACACCGTGGAGGCTTTCAGGGCTGGCGAGTCGCTCGGCTATCTCATCCGGCGGCTTCATAATCTTGTCATGCCCCGTGCCGAGGCTCTTTTCGAAGAAGCCGAGTTCACCTTTTCCCAATGGGTTGTACTCATGGCCGTGCGGGACGGCGTTGCATCGCGCTGCGCAGACCTTGCGCGTATGATGGAGCATGATGCCGGCGCTACCACGCGGCTGGTCGACCAGATGGAAGAGCGTGGGCTGATCCGGCGCCGGCGCAGCACGACCGACCGGCGAGTCGTTCATCTGGAAATCACCGCCGCGGGAAAAGCAGTCGCTAAGACCATGATCCCGCGCATCGTAAATTTCTGGAATGAGGTTCTTGAAGATTTCTCATCGCAGGAATTCGCCCAGCTCGTCACGCTGCTGACCCGGCTTGCGGAACGCATTGAATTGGAGCCGGCATCGGGCAGATCTGCAAAAAAGGGGACTAAATGAAGCTCTCCTCCGTTGCGCTGATAGGCGCATTGGCCTTGGCGGGCTGCGTTTCCGCGCCCTCGACAACTCCACGGGAAAAGACTCTCGATCCGGAGACACTGGGACTAAGCAAGTCAGCTGCACCTGCAATTGACGACAAATGGTGGGAAGCCTTCGGCGATAAGCAGCTCGACGTGCTCGTCGAGCAGGCTGTGAACGGAAATCCCTCGCTGTCCGCCGCGCTGGCGCGCATCCGCGAAGCGCAGTCGGAGCTTTCGGCAACACGTGCCTCCACCTACCCCCAAATTACTCTCGACGCCAACGAGAACCGGGAGCATTTCAGCAGGAATTACATTTATCCGCCGCCCTATGCTGGGACAGTCCGCTGGATTGGCGATGTACAGACCAATCTCAACTGGTCGCTCGATCTGTTCGGCAAGCAGCAATCGGAGATCGATCGCGCGCGTGCAAGCGTTGACGCTGTGGCGCTGGACGAAACGGCAGCGAGGCTCCTGCTCGCCGGCAGCGTGACGCAGGCCTATATTGGAGTTGCACGCGCTCAGGCACTGACCGCCGTAGCGCAGGATTCCGTAAAGGAACGCGAAGGTGTCGTCTCTCTTACCAGAGGACGCGAAGGGGCCGGCCTAGATACACTTGCCGCACAAAAACAAGCCGAAGCACTTCTGGCCCTGAGCCGCGAAGATCTCGTTCGCACGAAGGCTGGGGAGGAACTCGCAGTTCACGCGCTCGCTGCACTGACAGGACACGGCGCCGATTCTTATAACATCGCATCGCCGAAGCTGGATTACGCAGCACTTTCCCTGCCTGCCGCGCTGCCCGCGGATCTTCTCGCGCGGCGCGCCGATATCGCTGCCGCAAAGGCACGCATCGAAGCTGCCACGGCAGGCCGCGAAGTCGCGCGCAAAGCCTTTTATCCCGACGTGAATCTTGTGGGGCTCGCAGGCTGGTCCGCCATTGGCCTTGCGCCGTTGTTTTCTGCTTCTTCGCTGCAATATGGCGGGGGCGTCGCGATTCACTTGCCGATTTTCGATGCCGGCGAACTTCATGCCCAATATGCGGGCGCGACCGCTTCGCTGGATGAATCCGTTGCAAATTACAATGCAGCCGTGATCGGCGCGGTCAAGGAAACCGCCGACGCCCTCACCAATTTGAAATCCATCGAACAGGAAGCCGTCGCACAACGCGATGCATTGGCCGCGTCCAGGGCCAGTTTCGATCTCGCGACGCGCCGCTATCGCAGCGGTCTCTATCCGCAGCAAACCGTGCTCGATTCGGAGTCGCTGCTTATTCAGGCGCGGAACGGCGACGCCGAACTCTCCGCCGATACGGCCTCGGCTCGTGTCGAACTGCTCATGGCCCTCGGCGGCGGCTTCATGCCCGGGAATGTCACTCCAAACAACACACGCCTTTCTCAACAGGACGCGCCTCATGAGCAGCACTGAACATTCGAACGGCAACGGACGCCGCAGGCTATTGCTATCGATCCTCGCCGTAGTCGTTGTTATTGGTGCGGTCGCCTATGGGCTCTACTGGTTTCTCTACGCGAGCCATTTTGAAACGACAGACGACGCTTATGTCGGCGGCGACGTCGTGGCCATCACAAGCCGCGAGAACGGTACCGTACTCGCTCTCCACGCTGATAATACGCAAACCGTTCATCGCGGGCAGTTGCTTGTCGAAATCGACCCGATCACCAACCGGGTAGCGATGGATGCGGCCGAAGCCGATCTGGCGAGAACCGTTCGTAATGTGCGCACGGAATTCGCCAAAGTTGACCAGGCGCGCGCGCAATTGAGCGAAGCACATACCGCGCTTGCTCTCGCCCAATCCGACTATCGTCGCCGTGCTTCTGCGGGCAACGCTGTATCTGCTGAAGAACTCAATCATGCGCATGATGCAGTAACGAGTGCGGAAGCGTCTGTGACGGCCGCCGAGAGCGGGCTCGTGGCAGCGCAGGCCGCTGTGCAGGGAACCAAAATTTCCAACAATCCCGATGTACTCGCGGCGATCGCGAAACTCCGCCAGGCGGCCATCGTGCTTGCGCATATGAACCTTTATGCACCGGTCGACGGCGTTGTGGCGCAGCGTACGGTGCAACTCGGCCAGCAGATTTCGCCTGGCACCCCTTTGATGGCCGTAGTGCCGTTACAAGCCGTCTGGGTCGATGCAAATTTCAAGGAAGCACAACTCGCGCGCATGCGCGTCGGCCAGCCGGTGACGATCACCACCGACATTTATGGTGGCAGCGTGAAACTTCACGGCAGAGTAGAAGGACTTGGAGCCGGCAGCGGCAATGCCTTTGCATTGCTGCCTCCGCAGAATGCGTCCGGTAATTGGATCAAGATCGTTCAGCGCGTTCCCGTGCGCATCTCTCTCGAGCCCGGCGAATTGCATGACCATCCCCTCCGTGTCGGCCTTTCCGTTTTTGCGCGTGTCGATGTGAGCGATACGTCGGGCCCGGTTGTTACGTCCCGGTCAGCGACCGAGACCTGGCGTGCGGATATCACGGGCAACGGTTCAGTGGGTATCGATGCGCTGATCCAGCGAATTCTTTCAGATAACGGAGCCTGACGCGTGAGCGCCACCGGCGCCGATCAAGGATGTCTGCGCGGCGGCAGGCTCGCCGTCACCGCGCTTGCGTTGGCGCTTGGCACCTTCATGCAGGTGCTCGATACGACCATCGCGAATGTCTCCCTGCCGACCATTTCGGGAAATCTCGGCGCCAGCACCGACCAGGGCACCTGGGTCATCACATCTTTCGCCGTCTCGAATGGCATCGCCGTACCGCTGACGGGCTGGTTCATGGGCCGGTACGGCGTCGTTCGCACCTTTGTCGGCTCCGTAATCCTGTTCACCATTGCATCGTTCCTATGCGGGATCGCCTGGAGCCTGAGCTCTCTGATCGTTTTCCGCGTTCTGCAAGGTGCCGTTTCCGGGCCGATGATTCCCGGTTCGCAGGCCCTGCTCATATCGATCTTCCCGGCGGAGAAACGAGGAACCGCGCTCGGCATCTGGTCGATCACTACGCTTGTAGCGCCGATTGTCGGACCAGTTCTCGGCGGCTTCATATCGGATAATTATCATTGGAGCTGGATTTTCCTGATCAATGTTCCGGTCGGACTGATCACGGCTTTTTTCTGTTGGCAGAACCTCAGGACGCGTGAAACACCGACGCGCAAAATTCCGATCGACAGAGTGGGTCTTGTCACGCTGGCGATCTGGGTAGGCACACTTCAGATCATGCTCGATACGGGAAAGGACGCGGACTGGTTCTCCTCGCCGCTGATCTGTATCGAGGCCGTCGTCTCGGCGATTACCTTCGTAGCGTGGATCATCTGGGAGACAACCGAGCAACGCCCCATCGTTGATCTTTCATTGTTCCGGATGCGTAATTTCGCCTTCGGCAATCTGGCGCTTTGCCTGGGTTACGCGGTGTTCTTCGGGAACACTTTGCTGCTCCCGCTCTGGATGCAGACCAATCTCGGCTATACCGCCACATGGGCAGGACTCGTGGCGGCGCCGAGCGGAGTGGTAGCGGTACTTATCACCCCATT
>DASXXW010000246.1:0-10050 GCA_036502865.1 Rhizomicrobium sp. | reverse complement strand
CGCGCGGTCGAAATGGAACGCGGCATAGGGCATGGTGGCGAGGCTGCCGACGAAGCTCGTGATCGCAATGCCGCGCAGGTAATGGCGGATATTTGCAAAGACGGGCGCGGGCGAAAGCGGCCGTGTGGCGGCACGGCGTTGCTCCCATTCGGCCACGGCGATGAGGCTCGCCACGGCAGCGAACGACATTTGAAAGCCGGGCTCGATCAGGCTCTCCGGCGCTGCAACTAATAACAAGGCGGCCGCGAAACCGAGCGAGCGCATAGAGAGCGCGGGCCTGTCGAAGAGGATCGCAATGAGCATCATGGCGAGCATGGTGAAAGCGCGTAAAGCCGGGATCGCGCCGCCGCTGATGACAAGATAGAAAGCCGCGCCGCCGAGCGCGGCCAGTGCCGCCCATTTTTTGATCGGCCGAGTCAGCGCCACGCGCGGCCAGAGAGCCAGCAGCGCGCGAACCGTCCAGAACAATCCAAGCCCGACCAGCGCCATATGCAGGCCGGCGATCGCAAGCACATGGGCGAGCCCCGCATCGCGCAGAGCCTGTTCGTCCGCATCCGAAATACCGCCGCGGTCGCCGGTGATGAGCGCCGATGCGATCGCGCCGGTGCTGCCCGGCAGGATGGAATGAATGCGCGCGCTCATGCGGAAGCGCAGCGCTTGCAGCATCAGTTCGGCGCGACCGATGAAATCTGGCGGCGGCGCAGGTTTCATCAGCTCGGGGCTGCCGAACGCATATCCGACAGCCCCGATGCCTTCGAAGTACGCGGCACGGCCGAAATCATAATCTCCGGGCGATGCGGGCGGTGGCGGCGGCATCAGCACGGCATCGAGACGGATCGCGGCGCCGGGTGTGAGCGCGTGCGTGTTTCGGTGTAGCGAGACGCGCACCAGGCGCGGCAGATCTTTGTTTGTGAGTCCGGCAATCGCTGTCGGCGTCAGCACCAGACGAAGGCCGCGGCCGTGCAACTGAACCGACTCGACACGTCCGTCGAGTGCGACCGGACCTATGCGATGCAAAATGATCGGCGCAGCAACGCTCTCGGAGCGCCATTTGGCGTCACAGAATCCCGCGAGCAATGCGACGAGGCCGATGCAGCAGGCCCGTATAACGACGTTGCGGGAAAAGAATGAAGCCGCGATCAACCCGGCTGCCGCACAGGTAATTACCAGAAAAGCCGGAAGCGGCGGCTCGAAAGGCAGAGCGAAATAGATCCCGATGCCGGCGCCCAGCGCGACCGGCAGCCAGAGCGCCCAGCGCTCCCGTTCCGACAGCAACGCCTGCCCAAACGCATGCGAAAGTCCGGCAAGGCGCGCAACGACAGCCGTCGGTCCCGGATGAATCGGCGCGAATGCAGTGCGCGGTGGTGAAGGCGCTATCGCCATGGGAGCCGGTTTGCTAGAAGCCACGCCAACCATTGGCCGCGCCGTAGCTTTTCAGCGCCGGCGGACCGCTCCCGGAACCACCATGGCAGAAAACTCACCGCCCGTCTTGCGTTTTGCGCCCTCGCCCACTGGCTATCTGCATATTGGCGGCGCGCGCACCGCGCTGTTCAACTGGCTTTACGCCCGCCATAGCGGCGGCCGTTTCCTGTTGCGCATCGAAGACACGGATCGCGAGCGCTCCACGCCGGAAGCCGTGGACGCGATCCTCACCGGCCTTGACTGGCTGGGACTGCACTCAGATGGCGCGCCGCTGTTCCAGTTCGCGCGCGTGGAGCGGCATCGCGAAGTGGCGGAGGAATTGCTGCGCAACGACCGCGCCTATCGCTGCTATGCGACGCCCGAGGAATTGACCGCCATGCGCGAGGAGCAGCGCAAGGAAGGCAAGCCGCAGCGCTATGACGGGCGCTGGCGCGACCGCGATCCATCGGATGCACCTAAAGGCGCGCCGTTTGTCGTCCGCCTGAAGGCGCCGCAGACCGGCGAGACCATCGTCAACGATGTCGTCCAGGGCGAAGTACGTTTCGCCAATGCGCAGCTCGACGACATGGTGCTGCTGCGCTCGGACGGCACGCCGACCTATATGCTCGCGGTGGTGGTCGACGATTTCGACATGGGCGTGACGCATGTGATCCGCGGCGACGACCATCTCAACAATGCCGCGCGGCAGCTCCAGATCATCGAGGCGATGGGCTGGCTGCGACCGGTCTATGGCCATGTGCCGCTCATCCACGGCCCTGACGGCGCCAAACTCTCCAAGCGCCATGGTGCGCTGGCCGTCGATGCCTATCGCGACATGGGCTACCTGCCCGAAGCAATGCGCAATTATTTGCTGCGACTCGGCTGGAGCCACGGCAATGAGGAGATTATTCCCGCCGAACAGGCAATCGAATGGTTCGACCTCAACAATATCGGCCGGAGCCCTGCGCGCTTCGATTTCAAGAAGCTCGACAATCTCAACGCGCATTATATGCGCGCGCTCGATGATGGCGCGCTGACCGACAGGCTGGTGGCATTCCTCGGCCATATTCAGCCGGAGCGTGAGATCGACCACGCCGCGCAAGCGCGAATCAAAACCGCAATGCCCGGCCTCAAGGAGCGCGCGAAGACGCTGGTTGAACTTGCGAGTGCGGCAGAGTTTTTGTTCCGGAACGGCGCCCCGGATCTGGATGCCCAGGCGGAGAAATTGCTCTCGCCGGAGGCCCGTCAGATCCTAGCGGAGCTGTTGCCGGTGTTGCAGCGCAGCGAATGGCAGGCGCCTCTGATCGAAGCCGAGGTACGGACTCTCGCCGAACAGAAATGCATCAAGCTCGGCCAGATCGCCCAGCCCCTTCGCGCGGCGCTGACCGGCAAAGCCGCCTCGCCGCCGATTTTCGACATGATGGTAGCACTCGGCCGCGAGGAATCCCTGTTGCGGATCAGTTCCGTCACCACCTGAGATGAATGGGATAAGCGTTTGATTCAGCTTCTATCGCGCCGACTGCAACGACTGCCCTACAGCGAAAAGCGGGGTCGGGCATCTACCATTCCCGGAAGCGGAAGAAGCGCGGCGCAGGCTTCGCTGGGGTCGCGGAAGCGGAGCGGCAATCACAGCAAAAAAGCGTGAAAAGATGCGTTCCTTGGGTGACGAAATCGTGGCGGACGGGTTATAAATGTTGCAGCGCAAGATAAACGCGATGAGGGGCGAGCGCCCCAGTGAGGTGATCCGATGAGCGACGGCAAGGCTACTCCCGCAGGCAAATCCACCCTTTCCATCAACGACAAGTCTTTCGAATTCCCCGTGCTCGCCGGCTCGCTGGGGCCGAATGTCGTCGATATCCGCCACCTCTACGACACCGTCGGCGTCTTCACCTATGACCCAGGTTTTACGTCCACGGGGTCCTGCGAAAGCGACATTACCTTCATCGACGGCGAAGAAGGCATCCTCCTCTATCGCGGCTATCCGATCGACCAGCTCGCCAACCATTCGAGCTTCCTGGAAGTCTGCCACCTGCTGCTCTACGGCGAACTACCGAAACCCGCGGAGATGAAAGCGTTCCAGCAGGCCATCATCTATCACACCATGGTGCATGAGCAGATCGCGCAGTTCTTTCGCGGCTTCCGGCGCGACGCGCATCCCATGGCTATCATGTGCGGAGTCGTAGGCGCGCTTTCCGCCTTCTATCACGACTCCACCGACATCAATGATCCGCGGCAGCGCGAGATTGCCGGTCATCGTTTGATTGCAAAGATTCCGACCATCGCCGCGATGGCCTACAAATATCACATCGGTCAGCCTTTCGTGTATCCGCTCAATTCGCTGGGCTACACGGAAAACTTCATGCGGATGTGCTTCGCCGTGCCCTGCGAGGACTACACGGTCAATCCGGTGCTCGCCAAAGCGCTGGATACGATCTTCATCCTGCATGCCGATCATGAGCAGAACGCATCGACCTCGACCGTTCGTCTTGCCGGCTCATCGGGCGCCAATCCCTTTGCCTGTATCGCTGCCGGCATTGCGTGTCTGTGGGGGCCCGCGCATGGCGGCGCCAACGAGGCCGCGCTCAAGATGCTGATGGAAATCGGCACGGTGGACCGCATTCCAGAATTTATCGCGCGCGCCAAAGACAAGAACGATCCGTTCCGGCTGATGGGCTTCGGCCACCGCGTCTACAAGAATTACGATCCGCGCGCCAAGGCGATGCAGGCGCAATGTCATGCCGTGCTCGACGAACTCGGCATTCATGACGATCCGCTGCTTGCCGTGGCCCTCGAACTCGAACGCATCGCGCTCAAGGATGAGTATTTCATCGAGAAGAAATTATATCCCAATATCGATTTCTATTCGGGCATCACGTTGAAGGCGTTGGGTTTCCCGACCAGCATGTTCACGGCTCTCTTCGCGCTTGCCCGCACGGTCGGCTGGATCGCACAGTGGAAAGAGATGATTGCCGATCCGCACCAGAAGATCGGCCGCCCCCGCCAGCTCTACACCGGCGCCAAGAACCGCGATTACGTGCCGATCTCCAAGCGTTAGGTCTAGCGCACGAAATCCAGTAGCGCACGCGCAGCTCTGAGGCTTGGCGGCTCACCGCCGAGCCCAAGCTTCTGCATGGCTTCCGCGAGATCGCGCTTCTGGCGCGCACGAGCGGTTTCGTCGCACAGCAATGGCTGCGTGGCCTGTGCAAGCGCCGCGCCCGTACATTTGCTCTGGATCAGTTCGGGTATCGCCGGACGGTCGAGAAGAATATTGGCAAGCGTGATGTAATCCACGCGCACAAAGGGGCGCACCAGCGCATAGGTCAGCGCGCCCAGCCTATACGCCACCACCATCGGCGTCCCCGCAAGCGCGAGCTCCGTCGTCACCGTTCCGGATGCCGCAAGAGCCGCATCCGCGGCGTTGAAGGCCGCATATTTGTCGGCATCGGTGCCGAGGATATGCAACGGCGCGGGCCAGTTCTGTGTGTGCTCGCGCACATAGGGGCCGACATGATCGACAGTCGGCAACAAACAAACGAGATCCGGTACGTCGCGTTTGAGCAGCGAAACAGCTTCGCGGAATGGCGGCAGGAGAAGCCGCACCTCGTTCATCCGGCTGCCCGGCAGGACGACCAGCAGTTTCGCGTTGGGCGAAACCCCGAGCCGCACGCGGAGCGCCTCCCCGCCTCTCATCTGCGCGACACGCTCGATCACCGGATTACCGACGAAAACCGCGTGAAGGCCGTGGGCTTCGAAGAACGGCGCCTCGAACGGAAGGAGTGCCAGAACCAGATCGAAATAGCGCGCCATCTTGCGCGCGCGATATGGACGCGAGGCCCAGACCTGCGGAGCTGCGTAATTCACCGTGCGGATTTGCGGCGCGATCCGCTTCAGGTGTTGCGCGATGCGGTGCGTAAAGTCCGGACTGTCGATACAGACAACGGCGTCGGGCTGCGCTCGCACGGCGGAGTCCGAAGCTTCGCGTACGCGACGCAGAATGGCCGGAATACGCGGCACCACTTCGCGCAAGCCCATCACCGCCGTATCGTCGAGCGGAAACAGGGATTGCAGCCCCTGCTCTGCCATCGCACGGCCACCGACACCTACAATCCGAACCTGGTCGCCGCCGAGTGCTTTCAATCCGGCCATCAGCTCGGCGCCCAGCCGGTCGCCGGACGGCTCACCGCAAACCAGCATCAAGGTCAGCGGCCGTTCCGTCATCGCGCGTCTCTGCGGCTCAGGGCCTCTGCGTGCAAAGCCTTGCTATTGCTCATGTGCCGAAGACGGGAAGCCGACAAGAAACAATCCTGCGGCATCGGCCGCAGCAGCGACGGCACCGCGGTCGACGATGAGCGTGCGGCCGGCTTCAATAGCAATGCCGGCGAGATGCACGCGCCGGGCATTTTCAATTGTTTGTAGGCCGATGACCGGCAGATCCGTCTTGCCGTCCTGAGTCGGTTTCAACGCTTTCACCAGGACGCCGCGAGGGCGGGATTCGCTACCGCGTATGGATTCCTGCAATTGCGGCACGCGGCGCATCATCGCGTCGGTTCCTTCCGCGGCTTCGATCGCCAGTACAAGTCCATTACTAACAACTGCCGACTGTCCGACGTCTAGCGCTCCAAGCCTGCGCACGACTTTCACGCCCAGCGCAATATCGCGTTCCTGCTGCGCATCCGGCTTCACGCTCCCCAACGCGCCCTGCGGTGTCAGAAGCCCGGGCGCTGCTTCAGCAATACCGACAGCCTGGAAGCCTTCGCCCGTCAGAATATCCATCAGCGCCCGCAGAAGCGCGTCATCGCCTTCCCGCGCCGCTGCTGCCACGCGCGGCAGCAGCATGATGCCTTTCATGTCGGTCTTGAGTTCATTGAATTTCGGCCGGGCTACGCGTCCGGTGAACAGCACCTCGCCGCAATCATTTGCTCGCAGCAAACGAAACAGCTTTCCCGCCTCGCCGAGCGATATCCAGTCATGTGGAAATTCCGAGATTTCAGGATCGGCCGCGCCACGCAAGCCGATCACAAAGATATTCCGCCCGGATTCGCGCACGCTCTTCGCCACGGCGCGCGGTAATTCTCCGCCGCCCGCGATGATGCCGAGGGCACTCATTCGCTCTCGTCCGGTTCGGATCCGCGTTTACGCGCCGGGCAAATGGGCCGCTTCGCATCGGCGAGAATGAAGGAAACAACTTCCTGCACCTCGGCGATATCTGGCCATTGCTCGCCCGCACGGCGCGCATTGTCGTGAATCGCGCCGCCCGACAGGAAAATCAATTTATAAGCCGCGCGAAGCGCATGAATGTTGGCGCGCGGGGTATTGCGCCGGCGCAATCCGACAAGATTCAATCCATGCAGCCGCGCATGCGTACCGATGACGCTGCCATAGGGAATAACATCCGCCACCACGCCCGTGACGCCGCTGACGAATGCGTAGCGTCCGATACGGCCGAACTGCTGGATGGCGGAGAGCCCGCCCATGATTACGCCGTCGCCGACCTGTACATGGCCGGCAAGCTGCACGCCATTCGAAAGCGTGACCTTGTCGCCCACGATGCAATCATGCGCGACATGACATCCGGCCATGAAATAACCATGGTCGCCTACCTGCGTGATGCCGTGGCCGGCAGCACTGCCCGTGCTCATCGTGACAGCTTCACGAATGATGTTATGAGCACCGATACGCAGTTTCATATCGGGCGGGTTGACCTTGTGCATCTGCGCCTCGCCACCCAACACAGCGTGGGCGTGAACGACTGTCTGCGCACCGATCTCCGTATGCCCGCGGATCACGACATGGGACAGCAAATGCACGCCCTCATGGAGTATCGCGTGCCGGCCAACGATACAGAAAGGTCCGATCTCGACCCCGTCCCCAAGACTGGCGCCCTTTTCGACAAGGGCTGTGGGGTGAACCGTCATTCCGGCTCGGCGGAATCGCGGATCATCGCGCCGAACACAGCTTCGGCACACAGTTCGCCATCCACGTAGGCTTCGCCCGAGAATTTCCACACCGGTCCGCGACGGCGCAATGCCTTGACCGGGATGCGAAGCATGTCCCCGGGTTTCACGGGCCGGCGGAAACGGGCCTTGTCGATGGTCATGAAATAGACCATGCGCTTCTGGCTCACCAGGCCCAGCGTATAACAAACCAATGCGCCGGCCGTCTGCGCCATTGCTTCGATGATCAACACACCAGGCATGACGGCCATTTCCGGAAAATGACCCTGAAAATGAGGTTCATTGTAGGAGACGGCCTTGTAGCCGGTAGCGCTTTCGCCGGGAACGATGTCACACAGCTTCTCGACAAACAGAAACGGAGCGCGGTGAGGCAGCAGCCGCTTTATCTGTTCCACGTCGAACGCCAGATTCGAAGCTTCCGCCACGCTATTCATTCCGATCCTGCCTGCGCCGTTTCGCGAGCAGCGCCACCGCCGCGACTTCGCGCCGCCACTCTCTTATCGGCCGCGCCGGAGCTCCACCATAATCGATACCGCCGGGGTAGTTTCCTGGAACCGCGCCACTGCGCGCGGCAAGCCGCGCATAGTCGCCAATACTGACATGGTCGGAAACTCCCACCTGCCCTCCCAGCACAACGAAATCACCAAGCTCGCAGCTGCCGGAAACGCCGACCTGAGCGACGATAATGCAATGGCGACCGATTCGGCTGTTGTGCCCAATCTGGACCAGATTATCAATCTTTGTACCTTCGCCGATCACGGTATCGCCCAGCGCGCCGCGGTCGATTGTAGTACATGCGCCGAGTTCCACGCGGTCCTGGATGATGACGCGACCAAGCTGCGGTATTTTCTCGTGGCCTGCGGAGGAACTGGCGAAACCGAAACCCGGCTGCCCGACCTGCGCACCCGAAAGAATGATCACGCTGTCGCCGAGATACGCAAAACCGATTCCGGCATGGCCGCCGATTTCGCAATCACGGCCGATTGTTACCCCGCGGCTTATGGTTGTGTACGGACCAATCGACGTTCCGGCGCCAATCTCCGTGCCCGGTCCAATGATAACTCCCGGCGCAAGGCGTACATTCTCGTCGAGCTTCGCGGAGGGATGAACGGGCCTATCCTGTTCCCACTTCTCCAAACCGTGCTCGGGATAAAAGAGGCGCGCAGCGGCGGCGAAGGCGTGCAGTACGGATTTGCAGCCGAGAAGGCGCGCCCGGAGTGTATCGTCCGCAACATCGGGGGTGCCTTCGATCAGGCAGTATCCGGCCCGCGAGGCCGCAATCGCACGTATCGCGTCTTTTGCGGTGGAGAACGTCAGGTGCCGCGCGCCGGCGCTATCAATGGAAGCGAGATCGGCGATCTCGCTGTCCGGTTCCGCATCGGCGGGAAGTACGGCCTGAGCCCGTGAGCAAACAACCGCAAGCGAAAACGGCCCGCGGTTGTCGTAGAAACGGGGATCAGCCATGGCCTCTCAAAAAACCGCGGTCCAAAAGAACCGCGCTACGCGACCGCAAAAGATCAGTGCATCTGATCCGCAAGACCAGGCGCACCAAGTTGGACTTTGACGCTGGGCAATTTCTGGTCGAGCCGCTGAATGGTGGTCTTGGTCACGTCGATATCCGTGGTCGCCAAAACTACGTCCTGCCGGTCGAGCAGGAGGTTCGCGCCCCGCTCGGACAGAACGCCTTGAAGTATCGGGCCGAGCGCGCCTTCCACCTGACGGCGGGCGGCCATCACGCCATTCTGGATCATGGACTGCCGGTCCTGGACCTTCTTCTGGAAGGCCTGGACCTTGCTCTCGAAAGCGCGCTGCTTCTGGGCACGGACATCCGGAGCGAGAATTGCACCTTGCTGCGCCAATGACTGCTCTTCCTTCTGGAGCGAATCCTTTTCAGCCTTGAACTGCGATTCGGCCGAAGTGGTCAGCCCGTTGACCTGCCGGACAATGTCCTGGCCGACCTTCGACAGACGCAGGATGGCCTGCCGGTCCACCACCAAGATCTTGGGCGCGGCGACACCGGCTCCCGCAATCGGAAGAACCGGGTGCGGCTTGTTCGGCGCAGGAGCCTGCGCAAGTGCCGCGGGAACCGCGACTGCGAGTCCGGCTGCGACGAGCGCTGCGCGGATGACCAGTTTCGATGTGTTCATACCTAGTTGAGTCCTGTTCCTGCGCTGAAATAGATAATTTGCGACTTGTCGTAACTTTCCCGGACATAGGGCATGGCAAACGACACCTGGATCGGCCCAAAGGGCGACTTCCAGTTCACGCCCAGCCCACCGGAGGCACGGAATGCCATATTGTCCTTGATGCACACAAGCCCCGGGGGGAAGGGATTGCAATTGTCGGTCGGAACGCCCGACGACAGGTGGCCCACAGTGCCGAAATCGGTGAATAGCGAGAAAGCGACCCCATAATCGGCTGGAAGGAAATCGGGAAGCCGCAAATCCGCGGTTCCGATCGCATAGGCATCCGAACCAATGGCGTTCTCGCCCGATGCACTGATTTCGCGCGCACCCACACCCGCAAGCGCAAAGCCGCGGAATGTATCGCCGCCCTTGTAGAAGCGGTCGGTGAGGTACAGCGCCTTGCCGTTATAGGGCTGGATGTAGCCCGCGTTGAACGACAGCGTACCGATGAGGTCATCCCAGATGAGCGGATGGTGAGCGGAGCCCGTGACCAGTGTGCGGAAATATTT
>DASXXW010000245.1:0-37842 GCA_036502865.1 Rhizomicrobium sp. | reverse complement strand
GCTTGTGCCGCCAAATTCCAGCCAGGTGGACGTGCCGCTGTTATTCGGCCCATAAACCGCGACGCCGGTAGACGGGTTGGCGACAGCCGCCGTATCGCCGACTGTACGCCTCGTGCAGCCCGTGTCGGTTTGCCAACTGGGTTTCGCGAAGATTCTGCTGCACCCGCTGCCGGTACCAGCCCATACGGTTTCGTTCCAACCACGATCGTTATTGTAGCTCACGAGCGAGGTACCACCGACTGCGACTACTTCCGGTACATCGGCCGGTGCACATACACCATACCCGTCGTCGCCATTGGCAGCCGTTACAGCTACTCCGGGCTGATTGTAAAATTGTTCGGCATTGTGGGTATCCTTGTTTTCGTGCCCGCAATAGCTATTGCTAATCACATGGGCGCCGAGCGCCCCAGCTTTGACTGCCGAAAGTGCCAGCATTCTCGAATTATTGTTGTCAGCCTCAACCAGGTAAATCGTGCAATTGGGGCACATGGCGCTGGCCATGTCGAGATCGAGTGCCGATTCCTGCGCCCAGCCGATATTTTGTGGCGGGTAGTGCTTTTCGTGCCCTTGTTGGTTGAGCTTCTTGAAACATCCATTGTCTGTGGTGCAGGCCGGGAGGTCGAACTGGGCCCGGTAGGTCGCGAGATCCGATTCTGCGTTGTCGTAACCGAACGCATCGACAATCGCGATGATCGTGCTTGAAGAGCCGTTGGTCGTTATCTTGTACGCATCGCGCAGCTGCGACGGAGTCAGCCCGGCAATGGGCGCTTTCTTGCTTTCAATCATGCGACCCTTGGAGTCTGTGACAACAAATGATTCACAGCGCGCCTCGTCTTTGCCGGCTTGCGCGCACACATGTTTGTAATAAACGGAACCAGACCTGTACACTTGGGCACCCGCCGGTGAAGCGAGGCCGGAGATGATGAGTGCGGACACAACTCCGGCCAGCGCGGCCGAAGATGCAATGCGTTGCAAGGCGTTGCTATTCATGGATACCCCTCCCAGAAGAATTAAGACGTCCCGGCGACGGCGCCGAAATCGCTACAATTCAAACTACTATAATGCGAATAAGTCGCAATTACAATGCGGGAGGCAATTCCACATTCAACCTGCAAACAGACACAGCGCTTCGTCGTGTTCGCAGGTGCAAAAAATCTTGTTCAGAGGGGGATCGTCAGAGCGTCGAAAACCGTGAATCGCGGCTCATAAGCCGATTGGAAGATACCGATACCTTCCGAGGGCCGGATGAGGTTCGTCCGGTCGAAGATGTTCAGCAGGGTGAGGCGGTCGCTCACCGTCCCGACACCGGGAATATCGAATGTGCGTCCGATACCGACATTGACCTGGAACACATTGGGGAGGTGAACGAGATCTGCGAAGCCAGCCTGCAGACCGCTGCTGTAAGTCGAGTCGACGCTGAACGACCAGGGCTTCCAATCATAGGATGCGCCGGCTGCGATTCCGAGCAGAGGCTGGTGGTCGAGCAGGATGGAATGCGTATCTATATAGGTGAGTTCGTCGGGATCGAAATTGAACTGGCCAGTGTCGACGCCCTTTTGCCAATTCCGTCCGATCGTCACGTTGGTGTAGGCGGAGAAGGAATCCATCTTGTAAGCGACTGCGGCTTCGACACCCCAGATAAAGCCACTATTGTAGTTGAATGGCGCAAATATCGGGACATCGCCGAACTGGCCGGTATCGAGATAATGTTTGGTGATCTCGTAGAAATTATCTTCCGAGACCGTCAGGCCCGGCATCAATGTATGAACGACGCCGACATCCCATTCGGAATCATTTTCTACAACCGGCGTAACGATGCCTGGCGGACCTTCGGCGGTCGTTCCGGCGAAAGCCGCAGGCGCGTTCGGCGATATGCCCAGGAAACTCGGCACCTGCATGTAGCGCGCGAAGCCCGCGTGAATGTCCGTTCCCTGTGCCGGAGTCCATGTTAGGTTAACGGTGGGATCAACTGCGTCGCCGCGCGTGAAGCCTGTCAGGTGATCCCAGCGCAACCCGAAATTCGCTCGCAACTGCGAGTCGATGTTCCAGAGATCGTTTACGTACAGGCCCGTAACGGTATTTACAGCCTCGTCATTATTGACGATGCGGAGTGGGATGTCGCTCGACTGGTTGCCGGATGCATCGACCGGAAAGACAAGGGACGTATCGTCCGCCGTCACGTCATAGGAACCGAAGTAGAACCCCGTGCCGATCGTATGATGGCCGAGAATATAGGTCAGGTCGCCCTGGACCGTATTGTCGAAATCCTTGTGCGATGCGGTCGAAGCCACGCCCTGATAGATGAGTTCGCCGACGTCGTCCGGCTCGAAAATTTCCGAGATCGAATGCATGGAATAGGAAAGCTGGTATGAAAGCTCGCTGCTCGGAGTTCCGCTGAGGGAAAGCACGCCAAGATAATCGCGAAAATTCAGGTACGAGTTTATTTGCGACGAAGGAATGACGGACGCGCCCGCCAGCGTGAATTCGGGGGGCAGGCCCGGAACGTTTGGAAGCTGGTTGTCGCTGTCGGAAACAGAAGCGAGCAGGCTGATCTTGGTTTCCGAATTGATCGGATAGGATAGGAGCCCGAAGCCCTGTCCCTCATTCTGCCGGTCATGAATCGCATCCGGCCCGGGGGTTGCCGAACTGAATGCCAGATTGTTTTGGCTGTAGAGCAGGCTTCCAAAATAGGAGAGCGATCCGCTGCACCCGGCATACTCCACACTGGGCTGCAGCATGTCGCGTTGCCCGGCGTAGATCGTCGCGCTTCCGCCAGGCTGTTCGCAACCATCTATCGTTTGGATGTCGACGACGCCGCCCGTGGCGTAGCTGTAGCGCGACGGAAGAACACCGGTGAGAAGATCGAGCCGCGAAATGAAAAGCGGATTGATCATCGAAAGGAATGGCGGATTGGTGTTAACGTCGAGCGGGATGAGAACACCGTTTATCTGATACTGAAACTGCGGTCCTTCCGTATTGCGGATATGGATTTGCGCATTCTGGTCGATGGCGACGCCGGGCATTTGGGTGAGGATGTCGGTAAGAGAGGTGTTTTCACCCGCAGGCAGCGCGGATATATCGGAACTTGTAATCGAGTAGTCGCTCGAACCGCTGGCAGACAAGTCCGGTCCCGACATATGCATCGCTTGAACGACAACGACTTCGCTGCTTGCGGAATCAGGATTTTCCTCGCCGGCAGCAAGCGCTTGCGGTGTGGTTGTCGCCAGCAAGAGCGCGGAAAGAACCGAAAGTCTGCCCAGTCCGCGATTTCGGCCGAAGAAGCCAAACACTCTCTTGCTGGTGGCATCTGCCCCAAAGGTCGCCACAGGGGAGCTCCCGCTCGGTTATTGCGAATGCGTCTTAATTGCACGAAAGGACAAGCGTCAAGCAAAAATTTTATGTACGCGGCAGGCAATTCCACGGGGGCGAACAGATTGCAAGTGATTGGCATTATCACAAAGGGTGATGTAACCTGAGGTTGGTCTACGTGCGCGAAGACAATCCGATTTTTTCGTCTGGTATGTCCTGCCACGCCTCCTGTCGCGCCCGTTCCAGCGCCACGATCGAACGAGGTTCTCCGTCGCCGAAGACCATGGTCGCGGGCTCACCTCTCGTGTAGCGCGGCCATAATCCAGTTGCTGTAGTTGCTGGATCGCCGGTACGCGCGAAGGATGCCCAGCAACGCATCATGTCATCCGCAAGCCGTGCGGCCTCTTCTCCCTTGCCGAAAAACGCCGATGCGATTCCGTCTCCATGCGTCCCGAATACAAATCCCAAATCCAGCGCATGACAGGCGCCGAACATTCCGCCGAGGAAACGGGAGCGCCAGTCGAAGCGATAAGCGAAAGCGGAGCCAAGGCGCGTCTCCAGCAATCTTTCGACGGGCACAGCAAAGATGCGGTCCGTCATGAAGTCATTGTAACGGTCGAACGTGGAGCTTGCCGTATAGGCGCTCGACAGCGCGGGCGCAGCTTTACCTCCCACACGTTCAAGACGGGATTCGAATGCGGCCTGGGTCATCAGGCGCAGTCGTGGATCGGGCGCGCTGAACAATTTCCACTCGTCGCGCGTGGTGCCGATAAGAATTGGGATATTTCCGGCGCTGCCGCGGCGAAGTGCAGTGATGGGCTTCTCTGCCAGCACTTGACCATCGATCGCAGGCTGAAACGGCAATCGGCCGAGTTTCTTAGGATCTTTCCCGCTATGCGCTGCGGCAAGCGCGGTCGTCTGCGCTTTCAGGAGCAGAGCGACAGGAACATCAGCTGCGCGGCTGGCGTCCTGCGAAGACAGCGATAGTGCGTTCAGGATGGCATGTGTAACGCGGACGGCCTGTTCGCGGTCTTGGCCGATATGGGCCGCTCCGGATTGCAGGATCGCCTTATGAAACAAACCTTCCGCAGGGGACGCCGCGAGCAACGACGCGACGGACATAGCGCCTGCAGACTCGCCGAAGATCGTTATATTAGCGGGATCGCCGCCGAACGCCGATATGTTACGCCTCACCCAATGAAGCGCCATGATCTGATCGGCCAGACCTTCGGCACCAGAACCTGGTCTTGAGCCGCCGCTCGCATCGGCCAGCGACAAAAATCCGAAAACGCCCAGCCGATAGTTGATGGTGACAACGACCACGTCATGTGCAGCCAACCGGCTTCCATCATAGATCGACTGGCTGCCCGCACCGATCACGAAAGCGCCGCCGTGAATCCAGACCATGACAGGCCGTTTCGGCCCGTCGGGCGATGGCGTGAAGACGTTCAGATAGAGACAATCTTCGGATTGCGCACTCAATGTTCCGCCCAGGAACGTATCAAACGGAGCAGGAATCTGGGGACAGACAAACCCAAATCGCGTTGCATCGCGCGCGCCCGCCCAGGGTTCGAGCGGTTCGGGCATCCGCCAGCGCAAGGCGCCGACAGGCGGCTGCGCATAGGGAATGCCACGGAATACCAGCGCGCCGCGATGTCGAACGCCGACGAGCCGGCCCGACGGCGTGTCGAGCGCAACTGTCTCGTTTGTTCCGGACTCAGTTGCTGGACGCATCTATGGTTTGGCCAAGTGCGACGATGGCGCGGGCGGCGTCGAGATGCAGCCGTTCGATCATGCGGCCATCCTGCGCGATTGCACCTTTGCCGTCATTCTCCGGCCGTTCGAAGGCGGCGATGATCTTTCGCGCGTTTTCGAGTTCTTCGCGCGAGGGTGCAAACAATTTGTTGCAGGTCTCAATCTGACTCGGATGAATAAGTGACTTACCGTCGAAACCGAATGCGCGACCTTGGCGGCAGCTTTCTCGAAAGCCTTCCATATCCGAGATGTCGTTGAACACGCCATCGATGGCGGCGAGCCCGAAGGCGCGCGCCGCAGCAACACAAAGGCCAAGCGCCGCGATCAGATTTGCGCGGCCCGGCATTTCCTTGCCCCGCAAATCCTTGAGAAGATCATTCGTTCCCACCACAAGACAGGAGAGCTTGCCGCCGGCACCGGCGATCGACGAGATATCCAGAACAGCGCGTGGTGTTTCTATCATTGCCCAGAGTGCGATGTGACGTTCCCCGATCGCGCCTTGCGGCGCGCACAAATCTCCGGCCTTCGACACTTTTGGTATCAGGATTGCGTCGGGACCGGCCGCCACTGCAGCAGCGAGATCCACTTCGCCCCACTGCGTTGTGAGCGCGTTGATGCGGATGACAATTTCACGCTTGCCAAAGCCGCCCCGTTTTACGGCATCGCAGACTTGCGCCCGCGCCAGTTCTTTAGCGTCCGGTCCGACGGCATCTTCGAGATCGAGAATGATCGCGTCGACGGGCAGATCGCGCGCTTTCTCGATTGCGCGGGCGTTCGAACCCGGAAGGTAGAGCACAGACCGGCGCGGGCGGATAAGATGCGTCATCGCGAAGTGCTTGCGTTGCTCACGGGTGCCACATGAATTCTGCTTGCGGGATCGAGAACTTGGGCACTGTCCTCATTTGCAGACCATGACAAATAATGATTGGGTCTGGGCAATGAATATCCTCTCGTTCCAGTCCGAGGTCGTTTACGGGCATGTCGGCCAGGGCGCCGCGCGATTTGCGCTCCAGCGGCTCGGCCATGAAGTTTGGGCATTGCCGACCGTGCTGCTGTCAAGCCACGCAGGGTATCGCCGTGTCGAGGGAGAGGCGATACCTGCCGACCGGCTGAGGCGGCTGCTTGATGGTCTGTCTGCAAATGGCTGGCTCGCCCAATGCGATGCAATATTGTCCGGTTATCTCGGAAGCCCGCAACAGGCGGAATTGATTGCCGACGCTGTCGCAGAAGTGAAACGCGCGAATGCGAAGGCGGTTTATTGCCTTGATCCCGTAATCGGCGACGATGGACGCGCCTATGCGAAACCCGGTGTTGCCGAGGCGATGGCGCGGACGCTGCTGCCGCTGGCCGACATCGTGACACCCAATGCCTTCGAGCTCGTGACGCTTTCCGGGTCCGTTATACGCAACGCGGACGACGCGAAATCTGCCGCATCGCGACTGGGCAGGCCGCTGATCGCGGCAACTTCGATCCCGGATGGCGCCGAACGCATCGGCGTCGTGGCCGCAACGCGCGACGAAACATGGTTCGCATCGGCGCCGCGATTCGCGCATGTCCCCCATGGGGGCGGGGATCTCTTCGCCGCTTTGTTACTTGCGTCGCGGCTTTGCGGCGCGAACCTGCACGATGCGCTCGCCCAAGCGCTCGGACCCGTTCACGCCATTCTGTCGGCGAGCCGGGAAAGCAGCGAGTTACGCCTGATCGAGAAACAGGATGTACTCGCCGCGCCGTCCGGTTCGTCCGGCTTGAAACTGCTTCGAATGAACTAAGCCTGTTTCTATTGTCCTAATAAGCTATATACTATGACTGATGGCGGAGGATCGGGGGATGGCTGTGATTCGTAAATTTTGGGTCAGTGCGGCGGCTGTTGGGGTTCTTTTTCCGGTAGCGGCACAAGCGGATATAGTGATTTCCGCATCATCCACGCAGAACGTCAGTTGTCAGGGCAATGTGTGCGTGCCCCTGGCTCCCGATGCCGTATTGAATGTGGTGGATCTGGAGAACCTCCTTGCCGGCGGCGGGGTGGAGGTAACAACCACGGGCTCTGGGGTTCAGGCCGTCAACATAAGACTGGAGACCCCGCTGTCATGGTCTAGCAGCGGCGGACTGACACTCGATGCGTATCAGTCGATCCGGGTCGAGAAGCCCATGACCATCATGGGCGCAGGTGCCCTCTCAATCGAGCCGAATGATGGGGGTAGCAATGGTGCCCTTTGGTTTTCGCCGAAGGGGAATATCTCCTTTGCGCAGACATCGAACTCGCTTTCGATTGCCGGGATTGCCTATACGCTGATCAGTACATTGCCTGAATTGGCTGCTTCTGTCGCCGCGAACCCGGCAGGCGATTATGCTCTCGCGGCAGACTATGATGCGAAGCGAGACGGTACCTATCACGCGTCGCCGATTACATCAGCGTTTGCAGGCGGGTTCAATGGCTTGGGTAACGCGATCACAGGCATGCGAATCAAGAGCCGAGGCCGAGCCCAAGAGCAGAGTTTGGGCTTATTCGAGGAGACGACAAGTATTGCAACAATATCTTCGGTGAAACTGACAAATATATCCATTGGATCGGAGAAGCCTCTGCAAGATGGTCCGTTTGTGGGCGGTCTCGTGGCGGCGAGCTACGGAACGATTTTCAATTCGAGCGTGCAGGGCAATATTCAACTCCAATTTCAGAAGGGTGGTGGAGTCGGCGGAATTGCAGGGGTGAATGTGGGGTCTATGTATGGGGCCAACTCCAACGTGCAGGTCGGAGCTTCCTCTGACAAGCTCGTGGGCCTCGAGGCCGGAGGTTTAGCTGGCCAGAATGACGGAAAGATTGCTGAGTCCTTTTCGACCGGGTCCGCTTCGACAATTACTTCGGAGGGCTCAATGGTTGGTGCTTTGGTCGGGTGGAATGTCGGGGATTTGGAGAATTGTTATGCAACCGGGGCGTCAGCTGATAGCGGCGATGGCTATGTTGGCGGATTGATTGGCGTGAACATTCAAACCGTCAGCTACTCTTATTCCACGGGCATGCCTGTTGCAGGTGCGAACGGCTATATCGGTGGCTTGATTGGATATGATGTATCAGATCAGGGCAGCCTTCATGATACTTACTGGGATATGACGACATCCGGCGCTTCGCAGGGTGCCGGCAATGTCGTAAACGATCAGGGGATCAAAGGTGAGACCACGTCGCAGCTGCAAAAGAAGCTCCCCAAGGGATTCGATCCGGGGGTATGGGCGCTGAGCAAGAAAATCAACAACGGGCTGCCGTATCTGATCAACAATCCGCCGCAGTGAATCGATCGACGATTCACGCGTCAATCATCTTGCTCACACGGCCTAGGCCGCTTTTTTGAGAAGCCGGCGGTTGATCACGCATTCGGCGATCTGCACCGCGTTCAGCGCCGCGCCCTTGCGCAGATTGTCGGTGACCACCCAGAGCGACAATCCATGCTCGACGGTGGGATCCTTGCGGATGCGCGAAACATAGGTCGCATCTTCGCCGGCCGCTTCGATCGGCGTGACGTAACCGCCGTCCTCGTGCTTGTCGACGACGAGAACGCCGGGCGCTTCGCGCAGGATCGCGCGCGCGCGCTGCGCGGTAATGGGCCGCTCGAATTCAACGGTCGCGGAGATCGAGTGGCCGATGAAAACCGGCACGCGCACGCAGGTCGCAGTCAGCTGGATATCGGGATCGAGAATCTTCTGTGTCTCGACCATCAGTTTCCATTCTTCCTGCGTGTAGCCCGAATCGAGGAAGGGGAAGATGTGAGGAATGACGTTGAACGCGATCTGCTTGGGAAATTTCTCATGCTCGATCGGATCCGCAACGAACACCGCGCGCGTCTGGCGGAACAGCTCGTCCATGGCGTCTTTTCCGGCGCCGGAAACGGATTGGTAGGTCGATGCCACCACGCGTTTGATCTTCGCTTCATCGTTCAAGGGCTTGAGCGCGACGACGAGGCCGGCCGTGGAACAATTCGGATTTGCGATGATGCCTTTCGGCGCGCCGCCATCGAGGGCGTCCGCATTGACTTCGGGCACGATGAGCGGAACGGAACGGTCCATGCGCCAGCAGGACGAATTGTCGATCACCAGCGCGCCGGCCGCGACGATCTTCGGGGCCCATTCGCGGGACACGGCCGAACCTGCCGACATCAGAACGATATCGGTGCCGGCAAAATCGTAATAATCGAGCGCTTTGACTTTCAGCGTGCCGTCGCCGAACGAGACTTCGGTTCCAACGGAGCGCGTCGATGCCAGCGCGACGACCTCGCTTGCCGGAAAGGCGCGCTCGGCGAGAACGCCCAACATCTCCCGGCCGACACTGCCTGTGGCGCCGACCACTGCGACTTTATACGACATGCCTGGAATCCTCTGCTGCTGGCGCCGCACTCTTCCGCGGGGGCCGAGCATCTATCCCAATGGTCGCGGACTGTGAAGAAAATTCGTTACTTATCCGTCGGCCAGACGAAGAGGAGTTTCGCCGATCTCGAGCGGCTCTCCTGATCCTGCCAGGCGCTGCCGCCCAGTTGCGAATTATAGCTTTGCAGATTGGCCCAGGGATCGTCGTCCCGTCCGAATGTCGCATGGAGCGTCCCCACCGAAAGGCTGGGAAGCGGACGCTGAACGGACCAATCCTCCTGCTTGGGTTGCGCCGCGGCAGAATTCGACGGATCGGGCGCCTCGGGCGCATGAAACAGGTGCAGCTTGCCGAGATCGAGAAGGACGGGAGCTTGCGGAACGGGCTGCTTCTCGCTGCGAGGATGGGCGAAAGCCGAGCCGGTCAGCAGAAGGGACATCAAAACGATTTTGAAGCGCATCTTCATAGGGCTTCCGCTCCGTCCGAATAGACCGGCTGCACCAGCGCCCGCACGCCATCTCGCACGGGGATTGGATTTTACGATATCTTCCGGCTGTCGTCCAGTTCACGATATCGGGAGCGAACGCGCAGGATATTGGGTTCTATTTCCGGCAAGCCTCAACATTTTGCCCGTTTCTTCGCGCGCGTTTGGGGCAGGGCCGCGATCGTCAACCCAGCATCAACCATGCCCCCCTCGCATCACCGATAAATCGGTAAACATAAATTAACCGCGCACCATTCCGGCGTGAACCTCAGCTTAACGTCGGCCAAGCCAAATTTACGATAGTCGTTAAGCGGATGCGCGCGTGACCCCTGTCCTCGATTTTCTCCGCAGCGGTTCGTTTCTTACCAAAGAACGGATGAAATTATGGCCGGCCGCGCTGCTCGCCGGCTTCGCTGTAGCCATCCTGTTCCTTTTCGTCACGGCTCACGGAAACACCGACTACAAGGGAAGGCCACTCGGTTCCGATTTCGCAAGTTTCTATACGGCCGGCACGTTTGTTCGCGATGGCCATCCTGCTGCGCCCTTCGAAGCACGTCTTCAATATGCAAGAGAGAAAGAGATTTTCGGAAAAGAAGTACCATTCTTCGGATGGCTCAATCCGCCGTTCCTCCTGCTCTTGGTCGCTCCTCTTGGAGCACTGCCATATATACCGGCGCTCGTTGTTTGGCAGGCGCTCACGCTGGCGCTTTATCTCGGCGGGATCGCGCTACTCCTGCGAAATCAGTCCGGTGTGTTCAGGGAACCCGGCCTGTGGTTGTTGATCGCTCTCGCTTTTCCTGCGGTGTTCGTAAATTTCATACATGGTCAGAACGGTCTTCTGACGGCGGCGTTGTTTGCGGGCGCCCTCGCGTTTCTCGACGAGCGGCCGATGCTTGCAGGAGTATTATTCGCGCTGCTCGTTTACAAGCCGCAGTTCGGTATCATGATACCTCTTGCACTTGTTGCGACGGGACGCTGGCGCACTCTTGGCGCGGCGGCAGTGACCGTCATCATGCTCGCGGCGATCGTAACAACCTTGTTCGGATGGAGTGTATGGAATTCGTTTCTTGCTTCCATGCAGTTCGCACGAGAATTTATTCTCGAACAGGGAGGGACTGGTTACTACAAGATGCAAAGCGTGTTTGCCGGCGCGCGCATGTTACATGCGCCGGTCGCGTTGTCCTACGTATTGCAGGCCGCGACCGGTGCCGCCGCAGCGATCCTCCTCGTACGGATATGGCGAAGCAAAGCGAGCCTGGCGGACAAGGGCGCCGCACTTTGTTTCTCCGCGCTCGTCGTGACACCCTATTCCTATGATTACGATTTCGCAGCGTTGGCTCCCGCGATCGCTTTGCTCGGCGCGCAGGGCATGACGCGCGGCTTCCGGCCATACGAGAAATCCATTCTTGTCCTGCTTTGGGCCGTCCCCATCCTCGCGCGCGGCTTCGCGGAAACCACACTCATTCCATTAGGCGTGATTACCATCCTCGCGGCGAGCGGGTTTCTCGTGCGCGATATCTTCCAGAAGGCAGGACAACAGGCTGGCGTAAGCAGTTTCGGATGACCCGGTTTTGCCCGTGCCATCGGGCTGGATATCATCGAACTGGTACGTTGAAATTGTAGTAACGTTCGCGAATTTGCCGGCGCTGTCCGGATACGACCTTTGCAACGATCCAGGCCATGAAGAGGCAAAGGCCGACCACGAACAGGCCGCCGACGGGGTTGATTCCCCGGTCCAATCCGAAGACCGGCGTATATGTTGCGAGCAGAATAATACCCGGATGAATCACATACAGGGGATAGGATAGCTCACCGAGCTCCTTGCAGAATCGGGGGGCTTTGAAATCGGAACGTATCAACAGGCAGATCAGTGCCGGCGACAGGATCATGACTATTATGGGGTCGAAAACGGGTCTGATCTGACCGGAGCCAAGGCCGGCAAGACATAGCCAGAACAGCAGAAGAAGTTCGGTCGATATCACCGGAAGCCGTTCGAACAGCGGATGCTTGTGAATACGGAAGATCACAACACCCATCGCGAATCCGGACAGACAACGTAAGACTCCCCAGGTCAGGAGCGTAGAACGCTCAAAACCACCGAACCAGCCACGACCCGACCAAACACCAACCGATGCGATCAATCCCCACCCGAGAATGGCGAGAACAAACAGGAGTCCTGTTCTCCAGCGATGCATCGAAAAGCCGTAGACGATATAGGCAATCCATTCCGTGAAAAGCGACCACGCAACACCGTTCATCGCCGGATATGCCAGACCGTCCGGCGTGACGTAGTCGGGAATCATTAGAACCGTGGTCAGCGGGATCAGCAGCCAGACCATCCACCAGGTATCTTGCGACACGATGTATCCGGCCGAGATGAGCGCGACAAAAATCGAGATGTTGAAGGTGGCGCCGATCCAATAGGTCGGAAAGAGTCTTCTTGCGCGGCTGAAAAGATATGCTCCCGTTTCCCCGCGTCTCTTGAGTTTTTCCTCATAGGTAAGGGCGATGACGAAGCCGCTCATGATGAAGAAGACATCCACGGCAAGGAAGCCGTGCAGAATCAGCGGACCCTTATGGAAAAAGTCGACGCAGTGATTGAACAGGACGCAGACGGCGCACACGCCGCGTAACCCATCGAGTGCTAAAAATCGTTTTTGCACATGCTACCTTTCGGCGCCGTTCAAGAGGCCATGGAAGATACGCCGACGTCGCGGTCGGCGAATGCTACTTGTGCTGCGTCTTTCCGTTTGGTGGCGACGATCCGGGCAATGACCCATGCCAGTGCGAGTGAAAGAGCAACTACTGCAATTCCGTTGACCGGATTTGGGCCCCGCCAAAAGCCGAATACCGGCGTAAAGATTGCGAGAAGAATGATACCGGAATGGCTCACATACAAAGGATAAGACAATTCCCCAAGTTGTTTGCAGTAGGCGGGCGCGCGCGCGTCGGACCGGATGAGCAGGCATACCAGCAACGGCGCGCAGACAATGACCAGGAAGGCGTCGAGTGTCGGCGTGGCATGTGGTGTCGGGATGACCGCTATGAACAACCACAGGCCAAGAAGCAGTTCGGTTGCGATCGCGGGCAGCTTCAGGAACCAGGCATTGCGATGAACGCGATAGATCGCCATGCCTGCGAGAAAGCCGGACGCGCAACGGAGCAGGCCGCAGTTGAACAAGGTTGGGCGGTGCGCGCCGGCACACCAGCCGGATCCTGTGTGATATCCTGCGATAGTCATGACCGCCCAACCTGTGGCGGCAAGCACGATGATGCCCCAGGTTTTCCATCGGTGAGCGCCGGCCGCATAAGCGAAATAGGCGAACCACTCCACAAACAGTGACCATGCCACGCTGTCCATGGCGGGATACAGGACGCCATCGGGCGTAATGTAGTCGGGGATCAGAAGAAATGTCGTGACGGGTACGAAAATCCAGATCATCCATGGGGCGTACCCCGCTGCCACATAGCCTGCATGCGCCATCCAGAGAAACACGGCGACACTGAAACCCGCACCCAGCCAATAGGTCGGAAGCAAACGGCGGGCCCGCGCCCAGAGAAAGGCGCGCGATCCACCATCGCGGAGGCGATCTTCGTAGGTAAGTGAGATCACGAAGCCGCTGAGGATGAAAAACACATCTACGGCGAGATAGCCGTGTTGGAAGAAACTGCCTTTATGGAACATTCCCATGCAGTGATAGAGGAGGATGCTGAGCGCGCAGACACCGCGTAATCCATCCAGCGCAAGAAATCGTCCGCGCATTGCAATCTCAGCGCCGCGATTCACAGGCTAACCGCACAGGCGCGGTTGATTGTCCGACGGAACTTCCCGATGTTGCGGGCGGCACGCACAAGCCTTCTTTCGCTTCCTGCTCAGAACGCGCCAAGGTGTGCCAATTTATTTAACGAACCCCTATGATTTGACCGATCTTAACGCGAACGCAATTCTGCGCGGGTGAAACTGGGTTCCATGTCGACGACTTGGAATGCTCCGCGCAGCGGCGAGATTGATGCCGGGCCGGCAAGTTTGCAGACGGCCGGTCCAAATCCGTCAGGGTCGCGCCTGGCCGAATTATCACCCGCCATCCTGACCGGAATTGTTGCGGGTTATGCGGGCGCATTGGCGATTCTGTTTTGGCAGCATAAGTGGATTTTGGCTCCCAGTGGGAAGCCGATCGCCTCCGATTTCCTGGTTTATTGGACCGCCGGTATTGCAGCGCTTCAGGGTAAAGCGCTTGCCGTTTATAGCGTGCCGGCATTTCATGTGATGCAGGTTTCCCATTCGGGGCCGTTTTTGGATTTCTATTATTGGAACTATCCGCCCGTCGTGTTTTTTGTCTTGGCGGTCCTGGGCTTGCTGCCGTTCGTTTTCGCGTTTGTTTTATGGGTCGTTGGAACGGGGGCCGCATGCGCTCTGACGCTGGGTAAGGTCGCAGCGGAGCGCACGGCCATTCTGGCCGCGCTCGCTTCTCCCGCTTTTCTGTTGACTGCCTATGTCGGACAGAACGGATTCCTCACGGCAGCGCTTATGGGAGGATTCCTTTTATGCCTTCCGGCACGTCCACTCGCCGCGGGTGTGCTTCTTGCCCTGCTGACCTATAAGCCGCAATTTGGAATACTCATTCCTCTAGCTTTGATCGCCGGTGGATATTGGCGCGCAATGGGCTGGGCGATTGCCGTCACGGTGATCACTGGTGCCGCGTCGGCTCTCGTATTCGGTGCCGAAAGCTATATCGTATTCATCCGCTCGCTTTCATTCGTGTCCCATAGTTATCTCACATTGGGCGGCGAGGGCTGGAGCAAGATCGAAAGCATCTATTCGGTAAGCCGATTCCTGGGTGCAAATGATACCGGCGGCTGGGTCGCGCAGTTTCTTCTGACTGCCGTCTGCGCTATCGGCATATTCCGCCTCTGGCGTAGTAGTCTTCCATTTTCCCTGAAAGCTGCCGGTCTGGTTGTCGCCGCGATGCTGTCGACGCCCTATCTGCACGAATATGATTTTCCGGTGCTTCTGACGGCCTTTGCCTTTTTGTACCGCCACCAACCCTTTGACCGCGGCGAATGGGCGGCTGTTCTTGTGGCCAATCTAATGATCGCCGGATTCTTCGGGCAATGGGCGCCAATCGGGCCGTTTATAGTATTGATTGCGGGCGCAATGGTGATCCGGCGCGCCATGTCTTTTCAGTCTTCGGAAACGGCGCCTCTGGATGCAGATAAAGTTGCTATAGGCGTGCCCGCCCAAGGATGAGGGGCGGAGCGGATTGTTTCAGTAGACCCGCAGAATCGTCATATCCCGGCCGCTATAGACAGTTCGGTAGGTTTTCAGGAACTCCGCGGCAGGGGCGATTTCCTTGTTCCAGTGATAGTGACCCGCCTGCTCGGGGTGCAGCAGGATGTACTTCACGTGCGAGGCAGTGAGCTGTTCGCGTTGTTTGGCCAGGTCTTTGAGCGACAAGCGGTAGAGAAGTGTGTCTGCCATTTCGCGTGTGGTCATTCCATCGACGATGGAGCGGTGATGGCACACCTGCTCGAGCATATATGAGTTTTCTTCGGCATAGCCCCAGGGGAAGTTCAGCACGCCGAAATTGTCCTGCGGATCCTCCGCAAGCACGCGCAAATCCGGCGAACACGTAACAGGCGTGGCAGCCAGGGTTGCGGGATAGAAGTCCACAATGATTGCCGCGGCCAATGCGAGCGCAGCGATTTTTGCTTTGATATGTTGCTGCCAGATGGCCGCTGCGGCTGCGCCGACACCGATGCTCATGAAGAGATATACGAACACAATGGCGCGTGAGGGCGTGCGCACATTGGCAAAGAAGGGCAGCCGGTCGAGCCCGGCGTCGGGCAGGGGCAGATAGGTCGAAAAGCCAAATATGTGCAGCGTTTCGCCGCTGGCCAGAAGCGCAAATGCCAGCATTCCGAAAAGAACATAAAACATCAGGGAATGCCGCTCGAGGCCAGTACGCCGGCACTGCCAGCCGAGAACAGCCAGATTGACAAGTCCTAGATAAACCGTCGCTTCCCAGGGATTACCTGCAAATGTCTGGTAGAGACCGCGCGAGAGCCCGGACAGCAAATGATCCGGCGGAAACGCGATATACCCGAGCAGATCGGCGACGAAGATGTTGCCGCCGGGATTATAGACGGATGGCGACGCCGCCAGCACCATGGGTACGATCAGCGGAGAAAGAATAAGGATGGTAAGCGAGGCACATATTATGGGGGCCGCCAGCGGCCATCCCTCGGGCCATCTTCCATCGCGCACGCGTGCGTAGAGCAGCTGAAACCCCATGAAATACGCGCAATAGAACAGATAATACCAGCAAGAAAGCGCGCTGAGGGCGCAAAACAACGCGGAGGCGATCAAGTACCTCGCACTGCGCCGTTCGACGGCCGCCAGATATGCCAACGCGAAGAAAGGCAGGAATTCGATCGACGACACATGCGCATGATGCATGACATGGATGATATGCGACGGATTGAAAGCGAAAACGAAGCCTCCCACGAGGCCGCCGAACGTGCTCTGCACGAAATGGCGTACCAGATAGAAGGAGCCGACGGCCGCAAGCGGAAACGATGCCAGCAATGTGAGGTTTTGCAGTGCTATGAGCGTGCCGAGATCGGAACCGAAAATACGGCTGAGCGCAACGACGGCGAAAACCTGCGGATAGGCAAAGGACTGGTAGACGAGCGATGTGCCTTCGGGGAATCGCAGGAGTTTTGTCGTGAAAAAGTGATGCGGATCCCGTCCCAGTACGGCGTACCAGGTGTTCCAGAAATCCTGCATATTGTCTTCCGGCGGCCCGATCAGCGCCGAATGCAGATGCGCCATGTTGGGAAGGAAGATGACGAGAGTGGCGAGGGAGAAGAACAGGAAGACGGCGGCGAAGCGGACGACGGCGTTTCTGGTGATATCCGCCGGCTCGGATATATTTTCGCTCCAGCGAATGAGCGAGTCGGAAGAAGTCTGCGCGGTTTCGGCTGTCGTCACGAGTTGGTCCGAAACGTTTTAATGCGACGCCCCGGCGCCGCGTTGGTTCCTCGTATTGCAGGGCAGGCTCACCGGCGGAACGGCATTCGCCGGCCGCCGGTGAAATTCGGACTTACTAGTTCGAAGCGGACTGGTTCGTGGGGGCATTCGTACCGGCCCCGGATGCGGAAGTTTCATGCTGCGTCGCGGTGCCTTCTGTGGTCGTAACGAAGGTCTGCGGATCGCCCGGACGCGGGGCCGTTTCGCAATGGGCCCGCGTGCACATGTAGTTGTACTGATCCGCGCCGCGATTGATCGTCATTGCCGTGGCGTTATTGTAAACCACCACCTGCTGGTCGGAAATCTGTTTTCCGTCGGCTGTAAGCGCGATCATGTTTGTGACGCCAAAGGTCTTTCCCAGGACGAAGGCGTGCTGCGAGTCGATCATCGATATGTCGGCGATAACCGGGTTGCCGACAAACACCGTTTTGACCGGCTGAGGGAAGGAAATCTCACGTGCCTGGTCGATCACGACGCCCACACCGGATTCATGCAGCGCAACCTTGTGCATATGCGCGACGTGATGATGATGCGTGGGGTGGCACACTTGGGCGGAAGCCGGCAACGCCGCCAGCGGCAGCGCCAGCAAGAAAATAGATGTGCGATATGCCCGAACCATGTTTTCCAACTCCCGTTCTTTCACTTCAAGTAGCTGAAGACGCGTAAAAGAACACTTAAGCAAGCAGCATAGGGCGGCGCTGCGCTGGGGTGGAAAGGCGGGGTTTCCCTCTCAAAATTAACCAATTTCCGTCAGAAATATCCTTGCGCCGCACAGCGGCAAGGGTCGGAAGGAAATCGCTTGCAACTCGTCCAAAGTCGGGTCCGGCCGGTATGGTTTTCGTCGGTTCATGCGATGACGATCGCAGGCGTTGTTCTGTATTTTTTCGCGGTCTGTCTCTTTGCTCTTTTTCCGTTCCCGGTTCCGACCGACACTGCCGTCCTGTTTTACCGGCAGGATTATTGGTTGCTGATGGCCGAGTGCGGGTTGTTGCTCGCCGCGAGCGTCCGGCCGGGAGATCAAGCAAGTCGTTTGGAGCTGCCGCAAATCGCGCTGCCGCTTATCGCATTGGGCCTGATTGTTTTCTGTTACATCGGCGGCAAATGGTTTCTGTGCGGGTTTGCGGTAAGCCGCGACGAGCAGATGGCGATATTCGACTCGCGGATATTCGGCGCCGGCCATCTGGTGCAACACTTGCTGCCTTTCTGGCAGGCCCATACGGCGGCGCTCAACACGATATTCATGTTGCCCGCTGTTCGGCCTGTTGCGTGGGTTTCCGGTTATTTGCCGATGAACGCAATTCTGCGAACGGCAGTCGGGTTGGTCGCGGACCCGGCGTTGACTGGTCCGTTGATGGTCGCCCTTGGCCTCGTTTCGCTTTGGAAATGTGCTCGCCTGCTATGGCCGGATGACCGGGAAGCGGCCGTTGTTGCATTGCTGCTGTATATCGGCTCGGGGCAAGTGTTGTTTGCAGGCATGACTGCCTATGCGATGCCCGCCCATCTGGCGTTCAATCTTCTCTGGTTGTGGCTATTCCTTCTCAAGCGCCCTCTGGCCGACGTCGGGGCGTTGTTGGTGGCCTTTGTCGCAACGGGCTTGCACCAGCCGCTGTTTCATCCGCTCTTCGCGGCGCCGATCCTTTTCACGCTTCTGCTGGAGCGCAACTGGCCCCGTGTGCTGCTGTTTGGGATTGGCTATGGCGCAATCTGCGCATTCTGGCTGGAATGGCCGGGCTGGATGCATCTCTTCATAACGGGTCCGCATTCCGCGAACACAGCTGCGGCAACCGATTATTTTGCCCGGCTTAGGCTAGTGATTTCGCAGGGCGATCCCATGCGGTGGAGGGACATTGGCGCCAATCTCCTTCGTTTCTTCGCGTGGCAGCATCTGCTGTTCTTGCCGTTGATGGCGGTCGGCATCGCTGCTACGTGGCGCAACCGGCTGGCAGGCGCTTTCGCCGCAAGTGTTATCCTGCCTGTGATCATCATGTCGGTGCTGCTGTCCTACCAAGGGCATGGCTTCGGCTATCGTTATCTCCACGGCGTCATCGGCGTTGCAATTCTCCTTGCCGTATTTGGATGGCGGTGGCTTGCCGAAAGACATGGATGGCTCCGCCCGCTTTTCATACGCGCAACGCTCGCGGGATTGCTTGTGGTGATGCCGCTGCAGGCATGGATGGCGCATGGCTTTTATGCACCGGACGCCCGATCCGACCGACAGATCGCTAATAGCGGCGTAGACTATTTCATCACCGGCGGCTTCGATGCGCCCTATTCGCAGGATCTGGTGATAAACCGCGCCGATTTGTCGAACCGCCCTCTTCGGCTCATTGCCGAAAAGCTGGATGACACGCTGATCCAGGGCATCTGCCGGACCGGCGCGCGCGTCGCGCTGCCGACCAGCACATTTTATCGCCCGCTTCAGACCTATTATTACCTGGCCCAACTGCCGAGACCCGATGCACGCATCGCTACGCTTTCACCCCGGCTGAAGGCTGCCGGATGCAGCGTGGCCTACCTCGACGGGACGTGAGAGACTTTGCGTGATCGCGCCAGCCATCCTCGCCCAGCTATAACTTTTTGCGGCGTATTCGGCCATCAGCGAGCGATCGACGGCGGCTCTGTTCAAATCGTCGATGGCGATGTTGCAGCGCGAGGCCGATCCTATTGGATCCATTAGATCGATCATCACACCACGAAGCCATGCTGACGCGTTCGGATCAGCCAGCGCACTGCCTTGCCCACAAATCACCGGCAAACCGCAGGCCATGGCTTCCTGAATGACAAGCGGATAGCCCTCGCCGACGCTTGGCAGTAACAGGAAGTCGGCAGCGCCATAAAGTTCGGCAAGCGATTGCTGACTTTTCGTACCAAGTACTTCGACATTGGATATGCCCCAGTTTTCGGGGTGAATGGGACCGGTTCCAGCCATGAAAATACGCAGTTCCGGGCGACTGCGGGCTACCTCCTGCAGAATGCTCAGACCTTTTTTTTCCACAAAACGGCCGACAAATATTGCCAACTGAGCGTCAGGGCTCAACCCATGAGCCATGCGGACGGCGTTGCGCCCCAATATGTCCGTGGGATGAAAGATGGTGGTGTCAACACCATTGAACAGCAACATCGATCGCTCGTTCTGGATATCGCCCATCAGTTGGCGTCGAACTTCGTTGCTGATAAACACGCGCAGCTTTGCGGCGTGCAACATCGGCCGCGTTACGAGAGTGTTGGCAAGCCGAATGAGTTTCCGCAGAAAGCTGTTGGCGAACTCGATGGCGGCAATGTGTTGGATCAGGACAACAGGCTTATTGCGGAGCTTGGCGAGAAACATCGCGGCGATGGATGTGAGATATAGTGCGTCATGGATGATCACGGCGTCGCTCGCGCCGATTGCGCGCGAAAGATCACGCAATGCTCGCAAGCCGGGTATCGGCATCGGGAGGCCGGTGCGGGTCTCGATCGGATTGGCGCAGCGCAACGGAACAGCCCTGATAGGTTCTTGCGGAGCAAGATCACTATCACTTGCGGCCCAGGTAACCGCATGGCCGTCGCGTGCAAACTGCCGACAAAGTTGAGCAGCAACGCGCTCTATTCCGCCACCATGAGCTTCGTAAAAATGGCTGACGGTGAGAAATCTCATGCTGTCACCGGATTACTTGCAGTCCAGCGGTGCCCGCCTTCGGCAACGGATCGCGACGCAACCCGTGTTTTCTTCATCGAGATCGGCCGGTGGGCTTTGGAGCTTGAAGCTGATCATGCGGGCGAGCGTTCTGGCCATCGCCGCCGGGAAGATGTTCTGGTTTTGAATCTGCCGAAGACCGAGGCGTCGCTGAAGGATAATAGGATGCAGCAGGCCGCCTGAGAGCGTGCTTAAGACACCGGCGGTGAATCGGGACAAGGTTTCCCAGCGTCGCACCTGTGATCGATCGAGATAAAATTCTATCGCCTCGGTAGAAAACCCGTGTCGATCCAGCATAGCTTGCCATTCAGCCGCGCTGGGATAACGCAGATGCGCCAGCCGTTTATCTAAACGTGCTTCGTAATCGGCGCGGCTCACACCTGGTACGAGCGGTCCGCGAAGCTGCGTGCGAAATCCTATATGCGGCACAGTAATGAGGAACATACCGTTTGGGCGCACAAGCCGCGCGGTTTCTGCCAACACGGGATCAAGATTTGGAATATGTTCCAAGACACTGTTGCTGATGGCGAAATCAAATGAGGCGTCGGGCTCGGGTACCTGATCTCCGCCACAGACATGGACCTTCGTGTAGATTTGGCGTCGCTCCGCTTCTGCGCCCTCGCTTGGATCGGGATCTACGCCCACGAGATCACGATTACCGATCAATCGCAGAAATATGGCGGTCAGCTTTCCGTCGCCGCTGCCGAGGTCGAGTCCCCTGCCTGTCGGAATCCCGAGTCGTGCAAGCGCAGGTAATTCGATTGTTCGCCATAACGCCGTGGCGGGCTGGAAGGCGTATTCGGATACAAACTGCGAAAGAATATCTTGGTCCACCGGCTCCATATTTTGCTTCCAGGTCTCGCTGAATGCGGCGCTTATCGAATTCATTATGGCCCAATGCGCGGCTAGATAATTACCAATGAAAGCAACCACTGTACCCAAAGGCGCGGCCACTGTGATCGGCAGCGTCATGACGTGGTACAGCACGAAGAGGCTGGCAATCCACAAAGGGTAATTTGCGAGCATCGCCATGGCGTAGCGAAGGAGCGTGCGCGACGACGCGTCGATCCGAAAGGTTATGGTTGCATGCAGCGCATAACCAAGAAGAACCATTGGCACATAGGCGAGCCAGATGGCGACGAAATAATTTACACCGACCTTTACCAGCTCGATGAGCAGAAAATTATTGACTACGGCACAGGTCGCTGCGACAGCGAGATAGCGGAAATTTCTAGGTAGATTTAAAGACCACCGCTCCGACTGCCCTTGTGACGGCGCAGAAAATAATCCCGATTTCGAGGGATAAGCCGAATTTTGATTGATCATTCCGTCAGGCATGGCCGCAACTGTCGATGATGGCATGTTGGAGTTTCAAGGCATCGAGGGCACACTCAGCGCTGATCGGTGCGAGTGCCGCGCGATTGCCGGCGATGGCTTCGCCGAACCGGGCGAAAACCTCCTGATTGCCGTAAAAAAGCTTTCCGGCAAGGTGACGGGCGCCACTCGTTAGATGTTGAGCCCAATGTTGATAGGTAGTCACGAGGCTTGTGGTCACGACACGTCTTGTGTCGTGCATGCCGTCATTGGGAAGGGATAGATAAATGTCGCGAAAGACATCGACGATGCCGAGCCGTTTTTCGCCAAAGACTATCAGATGCCATTCGCTGATAGGGCTCTCGAAATTGCAGCCAAGATGGATCGGATATCCGGCGTCGCTGTCGAACCACGCATCGACGCGCGCCGGAGTGCGCAGGCCGGACCTGCTTTTAATCGTCAATGCGCGCTCCAGTTTAAGCGGACCGGCCACAGCGCGCGCCAGATAGATCAGATGCGGGCTTTCGTCGTAGAACAGACCAAGAGGCAACTCTTCGTACCATTCCGGCAATCGCCGCTCGGGATTGCCGAGCTGAACGGCGTCGATGCTACGAATCTCGCCGAGCACGCCTTTGGAAATATCGTCCAGTAGGCGTTTGGTTGATCGCGCAAACTGGAAATTATGAACGATTGCGAGGCGCCGATCTGAATCCCGCGCCGTGCGAACGAGCTCTTCACCCTCCGGAACGTTCATGACGAAGGGTTTTTCCGTCAGCACGTGTTTTCCGTGCGCCAAGGCTTCCTTGATGAGTCTGTAATGGTCCGTGGGAGCGGTCGCCACCGTGATCGCATCGACTTCGTCGAGCCAGGAAACATCCTCAAGCGATGTTGCTTGCGCATACCTGCGGAGTCGGCGTTTGTCAGCGATCTCTCGCGCACGACCGGCGCGGCGATCGACGACACCGACGACATCGTAGCGCGCGCTTCGGCACATCACCGGAAGGTGCCTGTTTTGTGCCACCCAGCCGCAACCGACAACGGCAACCTTGATCTTTTGAGGCAGCATCATTGTCCGTACTGTCGCCAGTTCGACCGTTCAGTCATACTCAACCCGAATGAGGCGAACGAACAATGCGCGGTCAGGGTTAATTGTTCTCTAATTCTGCACCAGATACTGCAATTCTTGTTTTGTTATATTTTTGGGGCGAACTGCGCGCTGTGATCGGCAATGATCGCCAGCAGGAAGCCGCCAAGGGCAGTTTGCACTCCCACCGTACCTAACACAGCGGCGAGTGTGAGCGGCAATATCGAGGGGAGCGCTTCAAAACCGCTCGAAGACCAATGGATGCCGATTACGCCAAAGGCAATTATGGACGCCATTACCATGGCGGCACCAGTCAAGAGTGCGTTTTCCAGTGTGAACGTGTCGCTCAGCTTCTCCAACCAAGGATGTAAGTCGCGATATCCACGCCGGACGCCGTAGAAATGGGTTGCCAATGCCATCAAAAGGGCAAAGTGGCCAAGCGTGAAGAGATACCCCGCGATGAGCATCCAGCTCGTGCCGAATGGCGACAATCCCTGCAGCACACCTAGGGAAAAGAGAGTCGCGATTCCCAGGATCAACGTGGCGCTCACGATTGCCAGCAGCGCCGGGAACCCAAACAACCAGGTCGGGCTGAGCATCAGCAAATAGCGCAGATGACGCCATCCGTCGCGCCACGGGCGCAGATGCGGCGGTCGCTGGCGCAGATCCACGGACAGCGAAGCCGGTGTTTGATCGATGCGGATGTTTTTGAGCGATGCCTTGACGACCATCTCGCTCGCGAATTCCATGCCCGGGCCGCTCAGTCCGAGTTCGTCGAACGCCTCTTTGGTGATGGCGCGCAATCCGCAATGGGCATCATCGATGCCCGAGCGAAAGAACAGGTTGAGAATGCCGGTTAGAACCGGGTTGCCGATATACCGATTTTTCCAGGGCATCGCTCCGGGCGCGATATCACCCTGGAAACGCGACCCCATGCACAGGCCCGCGCCATCCATCAGGCGGCCGATCATTGCTACGCCATCGGTGAAGTCATAGCTGCCGTCGGCATCGCCCATCAGCAGATAACGCCCGCGTGCACCATTACATCCGCCGATCAGGGCGGCGCCATAACCTCTGGCCGGCACGTCGACAACGCGCGCGCCCAATTGTCTCGCGAGTTCCTGGCTGCCATCGGTAGAGCCATTGTCAGCGACGACGATCTCACCGGACAGATCGTATTGCGTCTCGATCCATGACAGCGCCTCGCGGGCGTTCGCGATGCAATGGGGCAAACTTACCGATTCGTTAAGACACGGCATGATGATTGATACATCGAGCGCCGACGGAGCGGCTTCCCGTTCACCGCGGCGAATGAAAGACAAATTCTGCATATCTGAATTGACCTGCCGTGCAGCGGACCGCAGGTGAAGCTAGTGAAAAATGGTTAGCCAATTCTGATCGGAGGCGCGGCAAAGCGAGCGTTCCGAGCCGCCGTAATCAGTTTTGCGCGCGCAGTGCTTCATTTGTTGCGGCGAAGGCTTCGGGGCCCGCCTGAACCACAGCATAGGGGCCTGTAAAAAGGCGATGCCATCCGGGTCGGTGGTCGAGCGCCGTGACAAGCGGGTCTGCGGGCTCCAGCAATGTCCACGCGACGTGATAGCGCTGAAACAGGCGGTCTATTGTGGCTTGGTCTCCATTGACGGCCTGCGCGTATTGGGAAAGCCATTTATCGCCGTAAAAATCGGCCCTGCTGTCGACGAGCGGCCTGATGCCTTTCCAGATCAGAATGCCGCCGAAGGAATAGTTGTTGAACATCGGCTTGGCCGCCAGGGACGGAGGCACAGCCGCCAACGCGGTGAGCGGCTCCACGGCCTCGTCTCCCCGCCGGATTGGCACGGCAATCCGCAATGCAGCGGTTATCACAAACAGTGCTGCAATTCCTGCGGCGACGAGTCTCCAATGCGGCAAAGGCGTGGATGAAGCCGGATCGCGCTTTAGGGATGTGCCGATCGGAAGCGCAACGAGAACCGCACCGGCAATGCCGAGAATCATACCGTACCGCGTATGCAGCAGTGTCTGATACAGCAGCGCCAGAAGAAGTAACACGCGCACGGACGAAAGCCTGATGCCGCGCCAGATGAGAAAGAAAAGGCCGGCTGCGGTGGCGAGCACCACGGGATTGAGCGTGTGAAGATCGAGACTCTTCCACTCGCCGATCGCAGAGAGGCTATGCACGCTCATCAATTTGAACGGAAAAAGCAGGCCGTCCAAACCGCGCGGATTGAGAAGTGCAGCGACGACCGATGCTGTTGCAAACAGACACCAATGCGCCGCAAGCCGGGCGCGCTGCTCCTTGGCCGCGAGCATCGAGTCCAGGGCAAGTGGGGGAATGAATGCAAGGCCCAGGACGAAACTGCCGTGCAGATTCGCCCAGATAGCCATCAGCGGAAGCAACGGCCAATGCGGCGCGCGTTGCGAATCTGCCGCATCCACGAGTCCGATGGTCCAGGCTGTGAGGAAGGGCAGGGCGAGAATATGCGGCCGGGCCAAATAGTCCGGCATGACGCAACCCAATGCCAAAGCGAGGACAGCAATACAGGGAACCGGATCGAGATAGCGCGAGAGATAAAGGGCAAGGAGCGCTGCTGTCGCGGCCATTGCGGTGCCGGTCAATACGGCCACGCCGCTCCAGCCTGAAATTTGAAAGGCTCCCGCCAGCAGGACTTCGGACAGCCATTCCTGCGTATCCCAGAAACGTCCCGCGAAGGGCAGAGAAAATATGTCGTGATCCAGCACGGCATGGTGCGCGATCATCCATTGACCGGCTCGGATGTGCCAAAACGTGTCAGCGTCGTTGAAGATCGCGGGAGACAGCAGCGCGAGTGCATATACACAAAGTGCCGACAGCGTAGCAGCGGCCAATGCTTCGCGCGTCCATATCTGCCGGATCATGCTTCAGGGAGTCCGCCGTAGTTGCAGTGGGGGACTACCAGAACCGGCTTATCAAAGCGTTGCCCGGCCGCTTCCCGCGGCTTGGGCTTGTTGGTTCCATAGAAGGGTGACACCGGAGCCGTCGAATTCAAGGGAGTCGGCGCATTGTTGCCTGGGAGGGTTAATAATAATTAGCACATACCGCTTCAATGCGTTGAAAAATGGCTGTTTTGTATCAGGCGGATACACAACCTGCGACATTCATGGCGCGACGGATTAAAACGTTGTTAGGAAGCCTGCGGTAATCTCCCGCTTGTGTCCAAGCAATGGAGCCGCTCGAAAATCGGCACTGGCTGGACGGGTGTCAATCAATCGGAGGCTCTTATGAAGAATCTTGTTTCTCGTTTTGTTACCGACGAATCTGGCGTGACGGCTATCGAATACGGCCTGATTGCGGCGTTGCTCGCGGTCGTGATCATCGCGGCAGTGTCGACGGTCGGTACGAACCTGTCGAAGACGTTCAGCACCGTCGCTACGTCGCTCTAAGGCGATACTCTGCTGTTATTCGCAGCAGCAAAAAGCAAAAATGGGCGGCCGCCGCAGGGCGGCCGCTTTCTTTCCCGGCAATAGCGAGGCGTCGTGATCCAGGAATTTCTCGTACTCGTACTCGTACCCGCGGTGTTGATCGCCGCCGCAGGCTGGGATCTCGCAAGCTTCACAATTCCGAATTTTCTCCAGGCCGTGCTTCTTGCCGGTTTTGCCATTTTCGCAATCGTCAGTCACATGACCCTTGGCGCACTTGGCTGGCATCTGCTCGCGGCGGCAATCGGTTTCAGTATCGGATTTGCGCTGTTCGCCTTTAATCTGGTGGGCGGTGGCGACGCCAAACTCTTTGCCTGTGTAGCTCTTTGGTTCGGCTTTCCGGATCTGCTCACTTATGCCGTCATCGCATCGCTTTTCGGTGGCGCGCTGACATTGCTGATGCTTGGATTCCGGCACCTGCCGTTGCCGGGCCTTCTCGCGCGTCAGGGATGGCTCACGCGGCTGCATGATCCAAAATCCGGCATTCCCTACGGTGTTGCACTGGCTTCGGGCGCATTCGCGGTGCTGCCCTATACGGATGTTTTTCGCGCCGGTCTCGCCGGCTAAGTTCGCCGCCAGGGACAGATTTGTCCTACAAAGACATCAAACGCTGACCAGAATCCCTCGCGGATCGAATCCTTCTCCATCAGTATTTCATGTTCTGCGTCGGCGAGTTCGATGTAGGTTACGTGCGGCAGCCGGCGTGAGAACGCGCGCACCGCAGCTGTGCTCACGATGCGATCGCGACCTGCGCCAAACATCAGGCAGGGCGTAGTAATATTTTCCGCAAATCCCGGCCGGCGCATCGCCGCCATTGATCGATACGCCGCTTCGAGCCAGCCCCAACTCGGACCCGCCAGGCGCAAAGCGGGGTTTCTCTCGAGCTGATTTTGCGTTCGCGCAAATCGGTCGCGATCCGAGGTGACGCGATTGTCTTCGAATCGCAGCCGGATCGGATCGCGCTTTCGCATTCCCCAGACCCATGTCCGCGACAGGCCCAAAAACCGGAGTGTTGAAGCCAAAGAGCGGACAATCCGGCCGGGAAAACTTTGGGTGTCCAGTTCCAGCATGGGGGCGATCAGGATTGCGGCCGAGAATGACTCCGGATTTGCGTGAAGCATCCGCAGAAGGATATGGGCGCCCATGGAATGGGCCAGCGCGATAGGTTGCCCCTGACCTGACGCCGTGGATTGCGCGATCTGCTCCATGAAGGCGCGCAAATCGGCATCGTACGCGTTGAAATCGGTTACATGGGCCTTGAGGGGATCGGTAAGGTCCCGTTGGGAAGCGCCCTGCCCACGCCAGTCCAGAATTGCGCCTGCAAAGCCGCGGGCGGCGAGTTCGCCGACCACCTCTTCATATTTTTCGATGAATTCCGAATGGCCGTCGAGAAGGACGCAATATCCCCGGCGCGGAATGCCAGGTGTGGGTTCCCAATTTGCGGTCCGGAGCCGGGTTCCATCGCCACTCGCGATGAACGTCACACGCAACGGCACCAAGACCGGACTTAGCCGGCCGATTTCTGAAGCACCGGGCCGAGTTTCATGGCGAGCCCCATATCGCCCGCGACCCGCAATTTTCCCTGCATGAAGGCCGAAGTGGGGTCGAGTTCCCGCTTTGCCAGTTTTTCGAAGGTTTCCAGGCTCACGCTGATCGTGCAGTCGGCGGCCTTGCCCGTGCCGTCCGTCACGCTGTTGGGTGTCGATTTGCCGTCGATGAAGACGCTTCCGGACTCGCCGAAATCGAGTTTGACCGTTCCGCCCAGGCCGGAATTGGCGCCGATTGTTTCTCCCATCCGGCTGATGATCGTATTGACCTGTTCGGAACTCATCGAATTTCCTTTCATCAACGTCAGTGCGAATGCGCCAGTGGGAATGCGGGCGATATGAGCATGGGGGCAGACGCCGTACAACCGCGATGCCGATGCAAAGAATGTGGGCTTCCCGCTCCTCTTGAACACCGCCGGCCGTGCCTTATTTCCAGTCGGTCGGGAAAGGCCTTTGGGCTTCCCGGCTTGGATGGTCCGGCTCTGAAGAGCGGACCGAAACCACTTCGCTTGTTTAGGAGGATGTGAATATGCGTGGATTTGATTTTTCCCCCCTTTTCCGGTCCACAGTCGGCTTCGACCGGCTTTTTGACCTCTTGGACTCGGTGCCTCAATACGACACCGCCCAAACCTATCCGCCCTACAACATAGAGCGCACGGACGAGACTCATTACCGGATTACGCTTGCCGTGGCCGGCTTCGCCGAGAAAGAACTGAACGTGGAAGTGCGCGAAGGCGTGCTCACCGTCCAGGGCAAGCGCGAAGATGGCATCGAGAGCAAATCGTCCTATCTCTATCAGGGGATTGCCGGCCGCTCTTTCGAGCGGCGCTTCCAACTGGCCGAGAATGTCGAGGTCCGGGGTGCAAAAATGGAGAACGGCCTGCTTCACGTCGAACTGGAGCGGATCGTGCCGGATGAGCAGAAGCCCCGCCGCATAACGATCAATGGCAGCGATATGAAGGTGATCGAGGGCAAGATCCGAGCCGCCTGATTTTTCGCCTCATACGGTTTTAACGGGCACCGGACCTCCGGTGCCCGTTTTTTTTCCACAGGGTTCATGTTGCCTTTGATCCGGCCGATAAGGGTCCGGACCCGCGGCGGAGCCAGCGCGAACGGGCTTTCCCGCGTGCGTTAACCATTTGACGTCCCGGAAATCTGAGACGGCGCGCCCATTTACGCCCTCTAGCGCCCGGTTCAAAAATCCGGTTATGGTGACTGAGCCCGCGGGCGTCGGGAGTTTTGTTAAGGGTGCGCGGGCTTGCGGTGAGACGCTTTAGGCGCGCCGGGGACGAAAGAAGGCCCCGCTCGAAACCGCTCTTCAGATGCCAAGGGTTTTGAACACGAGAGGTACGCCTTGAACAAGCGCGCGTTAATGCTGTCCGCTGCTACCGTCGCATTGCTGTCCGGCCCGGCCCTGGCGGACACAAACATCACCACTAAGATCGTTTCGCCGATCAATACGGAGACCGATGGCAATATTACCATCGAGACGAACGGCGACGTGGTCATCACCACGAACCCTCCGACGGCGGCGGCGGTCACGATCAATTCCAACGCGATTGTAAATAATGAAGGCGAGATCAGCTATATCGGCATAACCAACGCGACCGGCGTAGAACTGGTGACCGGCAATACCGGCGAATACGAAATGACAGGCAAGCTGGATATGAGCGGCGGCGGAACGAGCAAAACCGCGATCCAGATTTCCGGTCCGTCGAGCAACCTCAATTCGGGGACTTTTACCGGCGTTATTCCGAGCGGCTCGACCACACCGATCGCCATCAACATCGAAGCCGATTCCACGGTCACCGTGCAGGGAGACAATTCCTACGGCATCAATCAGCTCTCGGGCACCAATATCGTCGGTGACATCGATATCGCGGGTGCATTGAACCTGCTGCCCACTTCGGCGTCGCAGACGAAAACCGCCAACGGCCTCATCGCTATCGATTTGCAGGGAACGATGACCGGTAATCTCGATATCCAGACCGGCGGCATCGTTTCTGCGAGCGGTTTCGGCGCCGAAGGCATCCAGACGCTGGGTGCAATTAACGGAAGCATCACCAACAACGGAACGATCAGCACGTTCGGCGTTGCATCGGCCAACACCAACATAAATTCCGTACAACCGGAGGCCGGAACAGCGCTGGGTATCGGCGCAGGCGTGTCGGACGGAATCTATAATGCCGGCCCCAGCACCTCGTCGGATTCGACGACGGGGCGTGCGATCATTTCAACGGTCGGCGATGCGCCCACCGTGCTGATCAATCCGACGATCAATGGCGTCACCCCGACGACGCCCCTCGTTGTCGGAGTTTATAATGACACCACCGATCCCAACTTTTCGTTCCTGAACCGCGGTACGATCAGCGGATCGTCCACCAGCCCCGACGTTGCCGTCACGGCGGTCAGCATCGTGGGTGCGTCGGACACCGAAGTGACAATGTTGACCGGCGGATTGCTCAATGGCGGCTCGATCTCCGCGGCCGCGACGACCAACTCGAAGGAGCAGTCCGTAACGGCGAATGCACTGGTGGTCGGCAATTACGCTTTTGTCGGCTGCTCCGCAGTCACCCAAAGCACAAATTATTCTAATGTGGCTCTTTGCACGACGAATCCCTATGGTCATGGCCTCACCAATTCGAATGAGTCGAATTCCGGGTCGATATTGGCCGCGATCAGTGGACCCGAGTCCGGTGAAGCCGAGGCCATTCTTGTTCAGGCCTTTGGATATCTTCCGGTTATCAACAACAGCGGTACGATTTCCGCGACGGCAACAACAACCAATCCCAATTTCGTCACGGCGCTTACGGCCTATGCGATTTACGATGAATCCGGCACGCTCAGCACGATCAACAACAGCGGCACAATTTCCGCGCTTGCAACAACCCTGAAGGACAACGCGCAAATCGCGATCGCCGCCGATCTTGCCATCAATACGACGGGCGTCAATTTTACCAACAACGGTGTGGTCAACGGCAATATTATCTTCGGCACCGGCGCCGACAATCTCGACATCGAAGGCACGGCACAGACGGCCGCCGTGGTCAACGGGAATGTGATTTTCGGCGGCAACAGTTCCTGTAACACAACTACCCTTACTTGCGGCAACAAAGATGTCACCGCTCCCTGTCCGACGATGACGTGTAACGATCAACTTCATATCGGCAATTACGGGACGCTCACGGGGGCCGTGATAGAACCGCTTGGCGGCCGTGTGGACGTTACGATCGATTCGGGCGGAACACTCAATCTCGAGAATACGCCCGCCAATCTTGGTCTGGAGAACGTGACGGGACTTTATGCCGGAACATTCGATGTCGCTACGGGTGCGAATCTGGGTCTGGTCGTTTCGCAGGCCTTCAACCTCAACGTCAATCCTGGTGCAGGGGCTATTATCGCGGGCCAGAATGTATCGCTCGGAAACGATATCAATTTCAAAATCACTTTCGGTAGTTACATAAGCAATTATATCCCCGGTCAAGGCAGCACGGGCAATAACTCAACGGTGAGTATCGATCTGATAAGTGCGCCCTACAACGACCTTTCGGTCTCCGCGCTTGAATTAGATCTGATCAATACGGATTTCCGCACCAGTATTCCATTCCTGTTCAGCGGAGATATCTGTACCTGGAACATCAACGGCAACAGCACCTGCTCCGGCCAGAACCCAAGAGATTCGGAAATTGTCCTGAATCTCACTCCGAAAACGCCACAGCAGCTTGATCTTACCGGTTATGCCCTCAAAATGTTCCCCTATGCCAACGAAGCATTGACCTCGGACGATTCGCTGGGCGCGGGATTGATGAACAGCGTCACCAACGCCAGTCAGGCGCAAACGGCTTATGCCGCATTCGCGCCAGATGTTTCCGGAGCGGAACGCGCTCTCGCCATTTCACTGACTGACGATGCAACCAACGTCGTTGCCGCGCGGCAGCGCGTCTTGCGCGAATACGCCAATCAGGATGGCGATCTCACCATGTGGACCCAAGAGTTCACCCAGCGCCTCAACCAGGCCAACACAGCTGACGGCTCTGGATACACCGATACGGGTTTTGGATTTGTAGTCGGTGCCGACGAGGGCGATCCCGCCGATGGCCGCTATGGTGGTGCATTCACATTCTTCTCCGGCGGAATGGATTCGAAGCCGCCCAATCTGCAGAAGACGGATTCGGAATGGTTCATGCTGACTGGCTATACCGACTGGCACGGACGGGTTTTCTTCCTCGATTCCCAGGCCTCCGTCGGTTATGCGAATTTCAGCGGCAGCCGAACAATCAATCTGTCCGGATTATCGCGCACTGCGGAGGAAACGCATCCCGGTGAATATCTCGCCGGCGGTGCAACCGCGGGCCTTCAGTACAAAGTGCTGGGTGGTGCTTCCGTCATGCCGCAGATCAGCGTGGACGGTCTTGCCATGCGGCAGGAAGGCTATACCGAGCAACACGGCAATGGTATCGATGGCGACGGCTTCGATCTGCATGTGGAACCGGATTACGCGGCGTCCGCGCGAATGTTTGCCGGTGTGGATACGCGCGATGATATCAACATCGGCGATTTCCTGCTGCAACCGGAAGCGCGGGCGGGCTATCGTTATGATTTCGCAAACGGCCAGGAAAGTGTGACAGCCAACTTTGTGGACGTTACGCCGGTCGATCAGTTCAAGATCAGCGGACCGAAACCGTCGCAGGGTAATGCTTTGGGCGGAGCGGGCGTTTCGTTGGCTACCGGCGCATGGTCACTCGGGCTGAGCTTCGATTATCTCTATGCGAACTCCGGAAATACGTCGGAAGAAGGCACGCTCACGCTCATCGGCCGCATCTGAGTTTCAGCCGCGCGCGACTTCGAGGAAGCGGGCAATTTCGGCCTGCGGCGTGGCGTGTGAGGTGATGAGGCGCACAAGCGTCCGGCCGGCGGACGAAGCGGACCAGTCGTAGAACTGGGCGCCCTGCGCACGCAGCCGCGCAATCATTTCATCCGGTAACCGGGCAAAAATCGCATTCGCCTCCACGGGGTAAGCAATCTCGATGCCGTCGATTTCGCTCAAGCCTTTTGCGAGTGCCCGCGCGCCTGCATTCGAACGGCGTGCCCAGTCGAGCCACCGGTCTTCTTCCAGTGCGCAAATAAGTTGTGCGGAAACAAACCGCATCTTCGATACGAGATGACCGGATCTCTTGCGCCGGTATTCAAAATCGGCTGCGTCGGCTGGATCGAAAAATATGACGGCTTCCGCGGCCAGTGCGCCATTCTTCGTTGCACCAAATGAAAGTACATCGACGCCGGCTTTCCACGATGCTTCGGCGGGCGCACAGCCGAGCCATGCGATCGCATTGGCAAATCGCGCGCCATCCATGTGAAGCTTCAGGTGATTACGGCGCGCTACATCTGCGATCGCGGCGATTTCTTCCGGCCGGTAACAGGTTCCGCTTTCGCTGGCCTGGGTGATGCTGATGGCGGCAGGCTGAGAGTGATGGACCGAGCCTCGTACAAATCGCGCCATCATGTGCTCGATGCCGTCCGGATCGAGCTTTCCGTTGCGTCCCGGAATCGTCGCGAGTTTGGCACCTTGCGTGAAGAATTCCGGTGCACCGCATTCGTCGGTCTCGATATGCGCGTCTGCATGGCAAAAGATCACGCCGTGTGACGGAGCGATCGAAGCAAGCGCCAGGGCATTGGCCGCGGTGCCGCTGACCACGGGAAACACCGCAACCGGCCGTTCGAAGATGCGGCTGAACTCGCTCGCGAGCCGGCCCGTCAAGGCATCGTCGCCATAGGAAAGTGCGGTGCCCGCATTGGCCGACCCAAGGGCTTCCAGCATTTCCGGAGCTGCGCCCCAGGCATTGTCGCTTATGAAATTCATCCGTGACTTCCCTGATGCCTCGCAGTAGCACTTCGGCGGGCGCGGGCGTTTTCGGCTAGACTGCCGCCCGTATCAATATGACAGGAATTTTCCGATGGCGGAGACGAACCGCAGGCAGCCGGCGCGCTCTGCGCTTGAGTTGATCGGCAATACACCCATGGTTGAGCTGACGCGGTTCGACACGGGCCCGTGCCGGCTTTTCGCGAAGCTCGAAAACCAGAATCCCGGCGGCTCGATCAAGGATCGCATCGGGCTAGCCATGATCGAAGCGGCCGAACGCGAAGGCAGTATCAAACCCGGCGACACGATCATCGAGGCGACCGCGGGCAATACCGGTCTTGGTCTCGCCCTGGCAGGCGTGCTCAAGGGCTATCACGTGATTCTGATCGTGCCCGACAAAATGGCGCGCGAAAAAATTCAGCATCTGCGCGCTCTCGGCACCGAAGTGCGCATCACGCGATCGGACGTCGGCAAAGGCCATCCCGAGTATTACCAGGACATGGCCGAAAGCCTCGCCAAAGAAACGGGGGCTTATTACGTCAATCAGTTCGCCAATCCGGCCAACCCCAAAGCCCACGAAGAAACAACCGGTCCCGAGATCTGGGAGCAGATGGATCACGATTTGCAGGCCATCGTCCTGGGCGTCGGCTCGGGCGGTACTTTGACGGGCATCGGCCGCTATCTGCGGAGCGTGCAGCCGGACGTACAAATCATTCTCGCCGACCCCCAGGGATCGATTCTCGCGCCCTATGTGCGCACCGGCGAAATGGTTCAGGCGGGAAGCTGGACGGCGGAGGGCATCGGTGAAGATTTCATTCCGGCCAATGCGGATATGGCGCTCGTCAATCGCGCCTATTCCATCACCGACCGCGAAGCAGTCGAAGCGGCCCGTGCGCTGCTCGCCAAGGAAGGCATTCTCGCCGGCTCGTCGTCAGGCACGCTGCTGGCGGCGGCACTGAAATATTGCCATGAACAAACAACGCCGCAGCGCGTGGTCACGCTCATCCCGGACAGCGGCAACAAATATCTCTCCAAGATTTATAATGACATCTGGGTTCTGGAGCAGGGGCTCGCGGACCGCGAGTTGCATGGCGATCTTCGCGATGTCATCGCGCGGCGCTTCGATCGCGGTGGCACCGTGACGGTCGGCCCGTCGGATACGCTGCTCATTGCCTATAACCGCATGCGCGATGCCGACGTGTCCCAGCTTCCGGTGATCGAAAACAACAATGTCGTGGGCATTCTCGACGAGAGCGACATTCTTGCTTTTGTCGAAGGCGCCGACGCCGACCGCGCCGAACGATTCCGCGCGCGCGTCGATGCGGCGATGACGCGTGATCTGCATACGATGCAGGTGTCTGACAAGCTCGATTCGCTGCGGCGGCTGTTCGAGCGCAACGAAGTCGCCATCGTGCTTGACGGGTCGAAGTTTGTCGGGCTCATCACGCGCATCGATCTACTCAACCATTTGCGGCGAAATTCATGACGGCCAAACCCAATCGCCTCGCTTTTTCCACGCGCACGATCCATGGCGGGCAGCAGCATGACCCGACAACCGGTGCCGTCATGGTGCCGATTTACGCCACCTCGACCTACGCGCAGGAAAGCCCGGGCGTCCACAAGGGTTACGACTACGCACGCAGCGAAAATCCCACGCGCGGCGCGTTCGAGCGCTGCATCGCCGATCTGGAAACAGGCACGGCCGGTTTCGCTTTTGCCTCGGGGCTTGCGGCGATCGCCACGGTTCTCGATCTCCTCGACAGCGGCAGCCATGTCGTAGCCAGCGACGATCTGTACGGTGGTTCGTTTCGTTTGTTCGAGCGCGTGCGCCGCCGTTCGGCCGGGCTGAGTTTTACCTTCGTCGATATGAGCGACATGTCCGCGATCGAAAAGGCGCTGACCTCGAATACCAAAATGATCTGGGTCGAAACGCCGACCAATCCTTTGTTGCGGCTGGCAGATCTGGAAGCCATCTCACATATGGCGCGGCGGCGGAATATTCTGGCCGCAGCGGACAATACATTTGCGAGCCCCTATGTGCAGCGGCCGCTGGAACTCGGCTTCGATATCGTCGTGCATTCCACGACCAAATATCTGAACGGACATTCCGATATTGTCGGCGGCGTTGCCGTGGTGGGGGAGAATCCGGACCTCGCCGAGCGCCTGAAATTTCTCCAGAACGCGGTTGGCGCGATCCAGGGACCGTTCGACAGCTTCCTCGCGCTGCGTGGCGTGAAGACGCTTGCGCTGCGCATGGAAAGACATTGCATCAACGCGATGAAGATTGCGCGGTGGCTGGAAGCTCGCAGCGACGTTGCGCGCGTGATCTATCCGGGTCTTGAAAGCCATCCGCAACATGCGCTTGCGAAAGAGCAGATGCGTGCCTTCGGCGGTATTGTGACGGTCGTCTTGAAGAAAGATCTGGCAGGTACGCGCCGGTTCCTCGAGCGTTGCCAGTTATTTACTTTAGCCGAGAGCCTGGGTGGTGTGGAAAGCCTGATCGAGCATCCGGCAATCATGACTCACGCATCGCTGCCGGCCGAGCTCCGGGAGAAGTCTGGTATTTCGGATTCTCTCGTCCGCCTGTCCTGCGGCGTCGAGGATGCCGACGATCTCATCGCCGATCTCGAGCAGGCATTATTGGTCTGAACTATTCAGCCTGCTCCCCAATGCCGTAACCCTGCTTTTCCTCACGCATTGTTGGGGAAGCAGGATGATACGGACAGCGGGATGTTGTTCAGCGCGGGAATGAGTTTTCCGGCGACGGACGAGAATGGATAGGAAATCCGGATTTCGGCAAAGCCTGGGACGTTGCCGCAGCTCGTGCTCTGCGTTGCTGTGATCGCATTGCCGGGAACATCGATGCCCCAGCTTTTCGCCACGTTCTGGACATGAGCAACCGTGGACGACGCGCTGTACGTGCCGGAGGCGTAACAGGAATTGGTGTGTATGCCGATGCACCGGGCACCCTGGGTCGCGCTTTCCTGTATGGCTTCGAGAGTCCAATAGGCGCGAGCGGTCTCGAAAGCGGCCGTCGTCACACCGGCAAACGGTACGGAAAGAATTGCGAACTCGATGGCTGCCGTGCCAGCGACGGCCGACCAGAAATTTCGTGCCCGGGAATTTTTCATTGTATCTGCTCCCTTCCTGTCTTCGCGCACCCTGTGTTTCGTCTCGGAACACATCGGCGAGCGCCTCACCTGCACCACAGCGCATGCAAGCCCCGGTCCAGAAAGACGGGGTGAGTTGGGTGGGAAGGCGAACGATGAGCGGAAAGTAAATTATCTGTTAAAGGTGCGGCGTCGCATTCATTGCCCGGTCACGAATTGTGTGGGCCGATCTTCTTTGCAGGGCGGCCTGTTTCACGATCGGATCATGGCGTTCGTACGAACCCTTCGAAGATATGATCGCGGTCTTCGAATTTACCGGCGATCTGGCCTTTGTTGTTCATGTCCTCGACTTCGTTGGAGTGTGCGGAGTCCGGAACGCGGAAGGTGACGAATTTTCCATTCGTATTACGCACGAAGCCGACAAGGCGGTTATTGCTCTCACAGGTTCCGGAAATCTGACCCTTATTGTTGATTCGCCAGGGACTTGTGCCCGCACAGTTCGGAACATCGAAAGTCGTGATCGCTCCGGCGGCAGACCGGATAAAGCCATGCATGCCATAATCGTTGTCTTCGTAAGTCCCTGTGACGTCACCCGAATCGTTTATGCCGATGCCTGTGGTGTCGGCTGCCTGCGGGACGTCGAATGACTCGATCTCGCCTTTGGCGTTGGCAACGAATCCGTGAGAACTGCGTCCACTCGCGACGTAAAATCCGGTGATCTCGCCGGAGGAATTGATGCTGAATGTTGACGTTTCTGTCGACCCGGTCGGGATGATTTTCGTGATTTTGCCTTTGGCCGATCGCACGAACGCCTGCACGCCGTCGCTGCCTTCGTAAAATCCCGTGACTTCACCTTTCAGATTGATACT
>DASXXW010000244.1:0-2392 GCA_036502865.1 Rhizomicrobium sp. | reverse complement strand
GAAATATCAGGAAAAGGAGACGAGACATGGCAACCTCGTGGCGCAGGACTGATGTACCCTATCACGTTGCGTCGGAGGAGTCGGGGTCGAAATTGAATTTTTCCTGTCGGATATGGCCGTACAGGTTATTTGCTATGTTTCATCCGTCACCCCAATCAGATATCGGGTGATATCCAGTATCAGGGCTTAGGTGACACTGTACACAGCTTCAACTCAAAACATTGACCGCAGATTGCTATTGGGGCGCGCCGATATTTCTCCAGCCTGGCGACTCGTCACGTCGCGCCGAATACCGGTACAGCCGGATAAAGTTCCAGAACCGGTCCGAGCGCCTGTTTGAGTGGATCGAGCCAGGGCTCGTAATGCCGCCAGCGTTCGAGCGCGTCCTTGAACAGAGGCGATCGTACCTGCTCCGAACTCGCGGAATTCACAGCGCGTTTGTTCGCGTGGAAATCGAGGCATGCGCTTTCGAACGGCAGTTCCAGCCAGTCCAGCAATTGCCGGATCTGCTGCTCGGGATTTGCGATCAGATCTTCGTAATGGACGCGGTAAACACGGCCCGGCAATACCCGGTCGTACCACGCCATCACCTCTACATAATTTGCATAAAACCGTCCCATATCGCTGAGCCGGTAACTGTGGGCGAGACCGTGCAGGAAAAGCGAGGTGAAATTGGAGAAGCAACAGCCCATGGGATGACGGCGGACGTCGATGATCCGCGCCCTGGGCAGCATCAGCTGATAAAGGCCGACATGCCAGAAATTGAACGGATCCTTGTCGATGAAAAAAGGCCTGCGAAGCGGTCTGCGCAAAAGCGTGGCGGCGAGATATTCTTCTCCCAACGCTCGGAACTCGGCGGGATCAATCACCGCAAGTACGCCGGGATAGTCCGTGCGATGTTTCGGTCCAAGACTGTCTTCAAGCCGCCGCGCGATAAACCTTGTATGTGCCATCTCGCCCGCGCCTTCGATTGCGGAATGACTCGAAAGAATCTGTTCCAACAGCGTTGATCCGGCACGTTGCATGCCGACAACAAATATCGGTTCGCGCGAATCCGCGCCGCTTCCCGTGCGGGCAGCGAAAAATTCCGGCGTGAAAAGTGACTTGAACTTCGCCACCTGCGCCGCCGGAGATGCCGGGTCGTACTTGGCGCTCAGGCTGCGTGTCGCGTTGGCACGTGCATAGGAATCGAAAGATTCGCGATACCGCCCCAAATCGCCGAAAGCCTTGCCGAGGGTGAAAAGCATCTGCACCCGGTCATCGGGCTCCATATCCCTGCGCACCAACTGTGCTTGCAATTGGGTAATGTCTGCCTCGTCGAACTTGTAGGTTCGAAGATTTGCAAGTCCCCACCAGGCGGTGCCGATCGCGGGGTTTGCGGCAATCGCCTCGCGGAACGCGGCAATGCATTCTTCCTGGAGGCCGTTGGTCCTGAGCACCTGGGCATAGCTCACGCGGATTTTCGCCGATCCCGGATAATCGTCCACGATCGTTTTGCGGCGCGCCAACGCCTCCTCGTTGCGGCCGGTCGCCGACAGCGCTACGGCCTCGACATCGCGATAAAGCGGATTGCTAGGGTCGGTGCGCAACAGGATCTCCGCCTGCTCCAACGCAGCGGCCGGCTTGTTCATCTGTTGCAGGGCATTCGCATAGGAGAAGCGGGCGAGGCGGAAATCCGGCGCCTGCTCCACGCATTGCGCCAGTAGCGTTTCGGCTTCCGCTTTTCGCTCCCAATGCGTGAATATTTCGGCGAGGAGGACGAGGGCGTCCACGTCGCCGGGGCGTTTACGGAGGAAAGCCGCAATATGCCGCTCGGCGATGTCGGGCCGGTTGCCGTCGAGCGCGCGCCGCGCCTCGCGCAGTTCCGGATAACGCAGCGGTCTCTGGGCATGGAGGACGCCGAAAAGCCGCACGAGTTCGGACTCCACGGCGGCATCCGATGTCATGGCTTCCGCGTTGCCGGATCGCTTTTTTGTGGTGTTCATGGCGCATACCATATCGGGGCACGACGGTTTGGTGTACTCATCTCTTTAGCCGCAACGATGGGAACGAGCGCCCGGAGACTGAATGATCCAGGTTGAACCGCTGACGCCCGTGATCGGCGCTGAAATTTACGGCGTCGACCTTTGCGGGCCGCTTTCGGAGGAGCAGTTCGCAGAAATTCACTCAGCCTTCATCCGCCATCACGTTCTTGTCTTTCGCGACCAGCATCTGACGCCTGAAGCTCATAAGCATTTCGCCCGTATGTTTGGCCGCCTTCATGTTCATCCGTATCATGCGAAAAGCGTTTCTCCCGACCACGCGAAATCGGAACTGGCCGACCCCGAAATCCTCGAAGTCAGGGCGGACAAGAATTCCCGCAACGTGGCGGGCGAGGAATGGCACACCGATG
>DASXXW010000243.1:0-2997 GCA_036502865.1 Rhizomicrobium sp. | reverse complement strand
ACCTAATGGTTCTTGACGAACTCGGCGTATTGGTCCGCCGTCATCAGCTTGCCGATTTCGGCGGCGTCGCTCACGCGCAGCTTGAAGAACCAGCCCGCGCCTTCCGGATCGGAATTGATCTTCGCCGGCTCCTCGACGAGCGCCGCATTGGCTTCGCTCACTTCGCCGCCGATCGGCGCATAGACTTCGCTCGCGGCTTTGACGCTTTCGACCACCGCGGCCTCGCCGCCCTGCCCGATCTTGCGGCCGACTTCCGGCAGTTCGACAAACACCACGTCGCCAAGCTGGTCGGCGGCGAATTTGGTAATTCCTATCGTGGCCGTATCTCCGTCCACGCGCACCCATTCATGCTGATCGGTAAACCGTGTCTCGCTCATCTGTTCATCCAGCCTTTCCAGCGCTTTGAGGACGTTTGTAACGATGCGGCACGAACGGCGTCGGGGCGACCCGGGCAGGCATCGCCTTGCCGCGGATCAGCAAATCCACTTCCGTTCCGTCCGCCGAAAATTCTCTGTCCACATATCCCATCGCGACAGGTGCATTGGCGCTCGGACCAAACCCGCCGCTGGTGATGCGGCCGATGACCCGTCCGCTCTTGTCGGCAATCTCGGTTCCTTCGCGCGCCGGCGCCTTGCCGTCGGGCTGAATGCCGACGCGCTTCTGCCGCGCGCCATTTGCTATCAGCCCCAGGATTTTTTCTGCCGCGAGAAAACCGCCTTCGGTTCTGCGGCGCTTGCCGATGGACCAGACAAGATTTGCACTGACGGGGTCTATGTCCTCGTCGAGGTCGTGCCCATACAGACAAAGCCCGGCTTCGAGTCTCAGCGAGTCGCGGGCGCCCAATCCGATCGGCAGGACTTCCGTTTCGCCGAGCAGCGCGCGCGCAACATGCTCCGCATCCTTCGCGGCGATTGAAATTTCATAGCCGTCTTCGCCCGTATAGCCCGAACGGCTCACAATCGCTTCGACACCGGCGACGTTCATGCGCTTGCTCGCCATGAAAATCATGTCGCGGGCACCGGGTGCGTGACGCGAGAGAACAGCTTCCGCGGCAGGGCCCTGCAGAGCCAGCAAGGCGCGATCCGGCTGCGGAGTCAGTTCCACCTTGCCGCGCAACATCTCGGAAATATAGGCGAAATCGCCTTCCTTGGTTGCGCCGTTGACGACGAGATAGAGCGCAGGATCGCCTTCCAGGCGCGCGACCATGAAATCGTCCTTGATGCCGCCGTCACGGTTCAAGAGCAGCGCGTAACGCTGCTGGCCTTCCTTCAGCCCCTTCACATCTGCGGGCGTGAGCGTTTCAAGTGCAACTGCGGGGTCGCCACCGGAGAGTATGGCCTGCCCCATATGCGATACATCGAAAAGCCCCGCATGCGTGCGGGTATGCAGATGTTCTTTCAGGATGCCGGGCTGGTAATAGACCGGCAATTCATAGCCGGCGAACGGCACCATTTTCCCGCCGAGCGAGATATGGAGATCATAGAGCGGCGTTCTTCGGAGAGTCTGGTCGTGAGAAGCGGTCATGGCGATCCGACAAAAGGGCTGATCCGGCGCGTCCGGCGTAACCGGAACCCGCGCCCCTCTGTCATTGAACCTGAGAGATTTCACCGGTGAACCGGCTTACCCCTTCGGTGAGGGTGGCGATCGTCTGCCGCCCTGCTTTCCAGATTTTCATCTCTCCACGCGGTCCTTTTGCCTGAGAGTTTCCGGGGCGGTTGCTCCTTCGGCGTTCGTTCGTCGAACGAATCTCTCCCGCGAGAGATCTTCTGATGACCGCCATCGACGTGCCTCACGGCAGGTCGCGGCGTTGTTGTAATCATGGGGGCGCCCCGTTGCAGTGTCAACGTCCGGCGGGGGGCAATCGGTCTAGTGGAAGCGCTGGATCACGACATGGGCAAGCATGCCGATCCCGAACAGGCAGATAACAATCCCCGAAACATGGGTGATGATCCGCATGACCCGGCCGTTCATCTTGGCATGAAAGGCGGCGACCACCGCGGTGATGGTGAACCACCACAATGCCGAGCCGCATAAAATTCCCACGACGACAAATCCCGCCTGGGCAAGGCTCGGATCGGCGACGCCGATGAAACCGCCAACTCCCGTCAGCAGCGCGGCAAACGCAAACAACGTCGCCGGATTGCTGAGCGAAATTGCGAAAGTCGAAGCAAACGAGCGCAGCAGCGACGAACTCGCGCGCGCCCTTTCACCGCCTGCACATTGAATATCCCGCCCGCGCAACGGATCGGTGAGATAGGTATGAACACCGAACCCCAGCAACAGCGCTCCGCCCGCCAATTGCAGCGCCTGTGAGTATCCTTCGATCCAATGGCGGATGGCAGTAAGCCCGAAGCCAATGATCGCAGCAAAAATGCCGTCGCCCATCGCAGCACCCAAGCCTGAAACAAATCCGCTGAGCGCACCGAAAGCCAGCGTCCGGCGAATGCAGATGAGATTCACGGGTCCGATCGGCGCCGCGACGATGAAACCGATGAACAGGCCCGGCAGGATGAGAAGAATCGAACTCATCCAAACCGCACTGATGGAGCAGGCTTCATCTCGACGTACCGGTCGTCAGACGCCACGAATCGGGCCGGCCGCATTGGCGCTTGACGCAACTGTTTTGCCGGATGATTTCATGGGTTCCCGCGTTTGAAAGATAAACCGATTCGTTCCTGTCCGCGGATGTAGCACACAAGAACATTTACAGAACTTTGCAGCGTCACCCTGCTCCACCCGGACATACCCTGCTCTTTGGCCGCGCTCCACCCTGGACCGCCCTTCCTGAGGTTCGTTCAGACTCATAACGGTTTCGGGCGGCGTATGGCTGCTTTCCGGCCAGACGATTGGAAACGCGCTTAAAACTGAACTCCTTGGCACTTTCGATCTCGGATTGCTGCTTTGGCGGGAAGTCTGTGTCGCAGGCGAAACAGTAAGGGGCAAAATCCGCGGGTCACGTCAAGAGAACCGCCGCAGCATGGCTCTTACACTCGACAG
>DASXXW010000242.1:0-16150 GCA_036502865.1 Rhizomicrobium sp. | reverse complement strand
CGGCTGCCGGCACGCTGAGCGTTTTCGGTGCTGGCTTGTCATCATTCATAGTTTGACGTCCCCGTTTCTAGTTACTGGGTCCCAAATATCCCTTGCCGTGCCAAGAGTAACGAAGTATTTTAAAGTCAGTTACATAAGGGTTACGTCGGGTCGCCAATGGCAAGATTGTCCGCAGTCGAGTTTGAAAACTTCCGCGATCCTCGGGGTTACCGGCTCGTTTGGAGAAACACCCGGGGCCAGGAGTTGCGGGAACCTAATCGTCCCGGTTCCTATTACGTGGCGCGCCGCACGCCGTACCGCTGCGAACGCGAAGAGGATTTCATCAAGCCGCTCAAGGATGGCCTTTACGCTGCGTTTGCAGGGCGTACGTTGACGCCGGAGAATGTCCTCGAATTTGTCACTCAAAATGGCGCGCTTACCCCTTCCGGTTTTGACCCGGACAAAGGCGACCACGTCGAGATGATTATCATGCACGCGCGCTGGATGGCTGACCTTATAAATCGGCCCGACAGCCGGCGCGTTTCGTCTGGAACACAAAGAATACTGAGTAGGATTCCTGATGCTTCGCTGGAAGCAACGATCGAGTGGGATGCGGCGCGCCAGAACTATAAATGGGTGCTTCGCCCAAGAACGCTGCTCGATGGCCTGTGGTTGCAATTTGGCCAGTCCATCACGCGCGGCACGATTATCAGATCGTGCCCGCAGTGTGGCGACTTCTTCGAGTGCGGCCCGGGTACGGACAGGCAGGCGCATGCGAAGTTCTGTTCCGAAGAACACAAGACCAGGTTCTTTAGCCTCAAACGCTCAAAGCGAGGGAAGTGACATGCGCGCAACAGGCCACATTCGACAACGAACAAGAGGCTCGTGGGAAATCCGCTACAGCCTCGGCACAAACGCCGCGACAGGCAAGCGGCGCACTGCCACTACGACGATCAAGGGCGACCGGCGAGCGGCGGAGAAGGAGCTGCGGCGCTTGCTGCGCACGCTTGACACTGGCGAGCATGTCGACCCAAGCCGGGTAACACTACGAAAATGGCTCGTCGAATGGCTTGTCGCCGTTAAACAGGAAGTTTCACCCAAGTCTTACGAAAGATACGCAGAGATCGTATATAACTATCTCGCTCCCGAGTTGGGGGCGTTGCTCATAAATAAGCTGGCCCCCGCCGATATTCAAAAAGTTTACGCACGATGGGCCATCCAGGGCCGCCACGACGGTAAGACCGGTGGGCTTTCACCCCGGACCAGGCGGCAGATACACCACATTCTGAGATCAGCGCTCGCGCGGGCGGTCGAACAACAGATCATCGCTCGCAACCCCGCCGATATGTTCAAAAAGCGACTTCCCAAGATCGAGCGGCAAGAGATGGCAACGCTGAACCCTGAACAATCTGCCCGGTTCTTAGATACGATCCGCCACACGCGAGTTTATTGGCCGTCCTTGGTGGCGCTGGCGACGGGTATGCGCCGCGGCGAAATATTGGCCCTCAGGTGGAAAAACATCGACCTGGAACGCGGCATAGTGCGTGTTGTCGAGAGCCTGGAGCAGACAAAAGCCGGGCTACGCTTTAAAGCCCCCAAGACTGATAAAGCTCGCGCGATTACGCTGCCACGTTTCGCGACCGAGGAACTGCGGCGGCTAAAGCGCGAGCAGGCCGAGTCATTGTTGGCGCTGGGCGTGCGGCAGACCGGGGAAACTTTGGCGCTTGCGCGCGCGGATGGTAAACCACTCCAACCTCGAAGCCTGACCCATGAGTTCAGCCGACTCGTGGGGCGCATGAAGGATATGCCGAGGGTCCGGTTCCACGATCTGAGGCATAGCCATGCGACGCAGCTCTTGTCGGAGGGCGTTCACCCGAAGGTTGCGCAGGAGCGACTTGGCCACTCTACCATCAGCACCACGCTCGATCTCTATTCGCACGTGACCGATACGATGCAGGAAGATGCGGCCACCCGGCTCGACGCAGTGTTCCAAGCTGCTATAAACCGCACGGCGCGCGCGAACTGACTGGTTTCGGTAGCAAATCCGGTAGCAAATCGCCGGATTGCTGGCGGGAGAGCGAATTAACCTGTAAATTCAATGTATTGGGGCGTAGCCAAGTGGTAAGGCACCGGATTTTGATTCCGGCATCCGAAGGTTCGAATCCTTCCGCCCCAGCCAATCCCTGGACACCAATCCCCGGCACAAGCCGTGTTGCGGTGCCTGCGGTCCCCCTCTATAAGACCGCCTCCCGAGAAAGCCGGAGAGTAGCTCAGCCTGGTAGAGCACCACGTTCGGGACGTGGGGGCCGGAGGTTCGAATCCTCTCTCTCCGACCATTACGGCCTCACGGCGCGTTATCGAGTTCGCCTTCCAGCTCAACTGACTGGGAAGCGGCGAGGCCTCCGAAGCGCGTGTCGATCTCCTTCAGCCTATCGCGCGCGGCGTCGCGATCGCCTGCGGATAACAGCGATTTGACCTGCCGGAGTTTGCCATCCAACTCCGCGTCGAGTCCGGCTCTGCACGTCGCAAGCCTTGAGGCATCGGTCTCCATTGGTTTTGCGAGCAAATCGAGTGCACGGGAGAACGCATCCGCACTCATCACCTCATGACCGGTGAAGTTGCTCGTCTGGTTCTCGACATTGAACACGCACCAGTCGCGCAACGAATGCATGCTCGCGAGATCCCAGGCGACACGGGCCGTGTCGCTGTCGCCCGTGACATAGACGAAATGTGCCTTTTCCTGGAATTGAAGAAACAAATTTTTCGGCGGCAGTTGAACGGTTGCAGTGCCGATGGGATCGCTGCTGGCGTTCAGGATCGCGCCGCGGAACAGATCGGGATAGGCGAGAGCAAGCCGAAGTGCGGCGCGCGAACCTCCGGAGAAACCGGCAATGTAGATGCGTTGCGGATCGACGTGATAGCGGCGCATCAAATTTTGTTCGGCCAGCACGGCCAACGGTTCGCGCCGCCTGATCGCGTTCTGGTCATTGCCCGAACGCGCGGCGCTGACGAAGATCAGGCCCTTTTCGTCGAGCACGCGGTCCCAGCCGTCCGGCAATTTCGCTTCGTCCCATGGCGACACGAAGACGACCAGCCCGTAGCCTTGCGGCGGCTCGCGCCCGGGAACATAGAGCGCGAAATTCTCCTGTGCGAGATCGACCGGCTGCTCGCTCATCCTCTCGTTTTTTTGCCTGAGAAATTTCGCCAGCTCTATCGCCTGTAAAGGCGAGAGCATCCGCCGCGCCAGTTCCATATTTGAGGACAAGGGCGAGTAGCCGGTGAAATGGATTTGGCTCAACGTACCAGACGAAGGCGAGGAGTCGGCAAGCGCACGCATATTCGTGCTGCCACTCAGGATCACAGCAACAATCGCCATCGCCTGCACGCCCCGCAAAAGCGGGGGGCATCGGCGAGTATCCTTCTTGGCGCCAGCAAGGTCGTCCACAACTCCGCCATGGTGCGCAGTGTCTTGCACATGCGTCGAGCCATCCGGCCGCTCGCACACGGAGTTTTGAAGCTCACGCCGGCATACGATCTCCGGAGAAATTTCGCGGACCGTCTTCGCTCGCAGAGTTACTCACAGGGCTGTGCATGCTGTGAGCGTTCCCGGCAGTACGAAGCGAATCAATGGCTTGCGGACAGAAGCTGTGGGAAAGAATCGGTGGATTCTATTTTTCTTGCGGATCGGCGGAAACGGAAGAGAGTGGAAAACACCCACGGCAATGCGCGGCAGAGCGGCTTGGTGCTAGATGAGCAATGCACACTCCGATTCTGAGTTGTTCGAGATGAGCGACAACCCGGCGTCCTATCGGGACGGCACCGGCGTCATTCCCTATCAGGCGCTGAAGGAGATGATCCGCCGCGACGAGATCGTGGCGCCGGTCGAATTCGACGCCGATCAGGTTCAGCCGGCGAGCATCGATCTGCGCGTGGGGCGCAGGGCCTGGCGGGTGCGGGCGAGCTTTCTTCCGGGCGCGGACAATGCCGTCATGGACCGGGTGGAGAAGCTCGGCGGGACGGAGATCGACCTGTCGAAAGACGCCGTTTTCGAAAGCGGTGTCGTCTATGTCGTCGAGCTTATGGAGAGCGTAAGGCTCACCAGCGGCATCTGGGGCGTCGCCAATCCGAAGAGTTCGACCGGGCGCCTCGACGTTCTGGTGCGGCTGATCACCAATGGCGCCACGCAATTCGATCTCGTGCAGCGGCGTTACGAAGGCCCGCTATTCCTCGAAGTCGCGCCGCAGGCTTTCAGCGTCGTCGTTCGCCAGGGCGTGCGGCTCAATCAATTGCGATTTCTGCGCGGCGTTTCTCCCGGCGTTCCGGTTGGGACAGTCGGCGGTCTCGGCGAACTCTACAAATCCGGAAAGCTGGTCAAACCCGACGGCGCGCTCCTGCCATTACGGGGACAGCTTGTCCCGGTGTCCATCGATCTGCGCGGCGCGGGACCGAAAAGCATTGTCGGTTACAAGGCGAAAAAGACCACCGACACGATCGATGTTTCACGCTTCGGGTATTACGACCCGCGCGAGTTCTGGGAGAAGATACAGGACGTCGATGGCCGGCTGCCGCTCGACAAAGGGGATTTCTACATTCTGGCCACGCGCGAGGAAGTGGGCGTTCCGCCGGAGCTGGCCGCCGAAATGGTCCCCTACGATTCCGCCTCGGGCGAATTCCGCGTCCATTATGCCGGCTTCTTCGATCCCGGTTTCGGCTTCGTCGATGGCCGCGCGCAGGGCAGCAAGGCCGTGCTGGAAGTCCGCTCCTACGGTGTCTCCTTCATGCTGGAGCATGGGCAAACAGTGGGGTGGCTGAATTACAGCAGGCTCGCAAACGGCGCGCCGCCCGAGAAGCTCTACGGTCAGCACATCAGATCAAATTACCAGGGGCAGGGCGTGGCGCTCGCCAAGCATTTCAAACCCTGGCCGCAGGAGTAATGAATCCCCTAGTGATTTGAGAGCGACAGGAACGGCACCGCGCTGCCGGGCGGCATGGTGGTGGGCAGATGCCCGTCCCATTTCTCGGCCGCAACAAGCTGCGGCATTTGCGGATTTTCTTTCAACGCATCGCCGCGTTCGCGGATCGCATCGGCCTGCGCCTTGCCTTCGACTTCGACCTGGTGCGCCTGCGCGTCGGCCGCGGCCTTCACTTCATACGCAGCTGCATCGGCATTGGTGATTCGCTTCTGCTTTTCCGCCTCGGCCTGCTGCTGCGCCACGATGGCCTGCATGCGCGCTTCGACGGCCTGTTCGTAGCTCTGCGAGAATTCGATATCCGCAAGCTGGATGGAGTCGATCATGATCGGGCCATGAATGATCGCCCGGATGGCATTCTGGATTTCATGGTCGAGAGCCACGCGGTCCTGTACGGCGCTAATCGCCGTGAACTGGCCGAAGACATTCTTGACCTGCTGCGGCACCTGGGGATCGATCAGGTTTTCCTCGAGATGTTCGATATTGCCGTAATGGGCGTAGACGTTTGTTACATCCGTCACATGATATATGATGCTGAGGCTGACGGAGACCGGTTGCTGATCCTTGGTGTAAACCTGCAACCTGCTGTCGCCGGAATTTCCTTTTTCCCACGAGATCGTCTGCTGACGGACCGGAATTTCCACGATCGAAGTCATGAACGGATATTTGAAATTCAGTCCCGGTTCGCTCTCGCCGTCCGCGGCCCCATAGTGGAGCACCACGCCACGTTCGCCCTGGTCGACGGTATAATAACTCGACCATGCAAAAATGAGGAAAACGACGGCCCCGATCCCGCCGGCGATCAGATAGCCATAGCTCGCGGGACTATTGGCATCACGCATTGTCATTGCCTCGTCGCCTTCCGATCAGAAATCTGAGGGAATGATAAATGCCGACCGCCAGCACCCAGGCGACGACGACACCACCTATTAACTCCAACGCTCTCATCTGCCGTACTCCATATTTCAAATTCTACTGGAGAATCGGTATCTGAATCCTGAAGTTCGCCCGTCTCCCGCGTTATTTGGGCAGGCCCCATATAAGTATCAAGGTCTCGCGGTTGAAACGGTGCGGGAGGACTGATCCATGGCCTGTCCCGGGCGGCGGCACAAAGGTGCGCGCGATGGACGATTTCGTGGCTTTTTTTCACCTTATTGATCCGCGCATATCAATGGCTTAGGAGAAAGGCCGCGTTTTCGCGACATCGAGCCGGGAGCCTTCCAACGCGTGCTCCTGCCATGTACAAAAACTTCATAAAATGGGTGCATCCATTCGGGATGTTGCCGGGCGGGAAACGGGTTTGAGAAGCGATTGGTGCAGGTAACAGCCGAAATTTCGCCGCCCGCCGGGGACAGCAGCGCCGACGAAGCTGCCGGCGCGCAACGGATCATCCTGATCCGCCACGGCCAGCCCGCCATCCCGGTGTCGCCGCGCGCATCGCATCGCGAGTTTCGCCGCTATATCGACGACTATGAAGAGGCCGGGCTCGATCCTTCGAGCGCGCCGCCGGAAGAATTGCAGGATCTCGTCGGCGAGCTTGCAGCGGTTTACACCAGCGGCCGCAAACGCTCGCATGACAGCGCGCGAGCTCTCGCGCCGAACGCCGAACTGATCGCTGACCCTTTGTTTGTAGAAGCGCCGCTTGCGTCGCCGCCGATTCCGCTCCTCCGGATGAAAGTTCCCAAATGGGCGGTGGTTTCGCGGATACTATGGCACGTCGGCTATCATCCGGAGATCGAGAATTTCCGGCGCGCCAAACATCGCGCGTCGCAGGCCGCCGATATTCTGATTACGCGTGCAAACCGGGATGGCGTGACCGCGCTCGTCGCGCATGGTTATTTCAATCTGATCATCGGGCGGGAGCTGCGTCACCGCGGCTTTCGGAAATCCGGCTCGCACCGCGCGCGTTTCTGGAACGCAGTGATTTACACCCGCGGCAGCTAATCTGTTCGCCGGCCTTTCCTCCTCCGCGCAGCGGGGGAATTGCCCCGAAGGGGCGAAGCGCGAATATGCCCCTCCGTCGCTTGCTACGCTCGCGCCACCTCCCCATTAAGCTGGGGAGGAAAGACTCCGTGCCCGGCCACAGTAAGAAATAGTAGCACTGGGAGGAACGTGCCTGCACAAATAATTTGCGTGCCTCGATAACGCTCTGAATCACAACATCGAGGGAAGGACGCGATCCGGCGGCTTGTGACCATCGGCGAATGTCTTGATGTTGACGACCACCTTCTCGCCCATGTCGATACGCGCTTCGAGCGTAGCCGAACCCATATGCGGCAGAAGCACGACGTTCTTCTGCTTGAGCAGTTTCGGATTGACCGCAGGCTCGCGCTCGAACACGTCGAGACCCGCGCCGGACAGTCCGCCGGATTCCAGCAGGCGCGCGAGCGCATTTTCATCGATCACTTCGCCGCGCGCCGTATTCACGATGTAGGCCGACGGCTTCATCAGCTGCAGCCTGCGCGCCGAGAGCAAATGATAGGTCGCGGGCGTATGCGGACAATTGACCGATACGATGTCCGTGCGCGCGAGCATTTGGTCGAGGCTTTCCCAATAGGTGGCGCCGAGTTCGCGCTCGATCTGCGCATGTACGGGTTTGCGGTTGTGATAATGGATCTGCAGGCCAAAGGCTTTGGCACGCCGCGCGACAGCCTGGCCGATGCGGCCCATGCCGATAATGCCAAGCCGCTTGCCCCAGATGCGATGACCGAGCATCCAGTTGGGCGCCCAGCCGCGGAAATGTTCGGCCTTCAATTCCTCTGCACCTTCGACCAGCCGGCGCGGCACGGCAAGAATCAGCGCCATCGTCATGTCCGCGGTGTCTTCGGTCAGCACGCCGGGCGTGTTGGTGACATCGATGCCGCGCTCGACGGCCAGTTTGACGTCGATATGATCGACGCCGTTCCCGAAATTGGCGATCAGTTTGAGATTGGGGCCGGCATGTTCCAGAACCTTGGAGTCGATACGGTCCGTAAGCGTCGGCACCAACACATCGGCCTTCTGCACGGCTTCGATCAGCCGCGCCTGGTCCATCGGCGTGTCGTCGAGATTGAGCTGGGTGTCGAACAGCTCCCGCATGCGCGTTTCGATCGCATCGGGCAATTTGCGCGTGACGATCACGAGCGGTCGTTTCTCGGCCATTTCCGGCTTCCCTCGCGCCAATTTCGAAGCACCCTCGCTCTTAGCAGATGCAACAGGCAGGGCAAATGTAAAGACTGTAGGCTTAAGCTTCCTCCGGGGCGTGGCGGTGAGGCGCAGCCGGCCGCAACGGCCTTCGGACCTCTGGACGGCCGTTCGGCGCAGGGGGATGATTCCGATTCTATAATTTTATGCGGCCGGGATCCGCATTCATGCGATTTGCCGTCTGTCTTCTGATTGTCGTGTGCAGTCCGGCACTTTTCGGCTGCACGACTTCGCCGGAAGCCCTCTCCGCTAACGATCCGCTGGAGCCCACGAATCGCGCCATCTATACTTTCGACGAAAAATTCGACCGCGCGATCTTTCTTCCTGTCGCGGGGCTCTACATCAACAAGGTCCCTAAAACGGTGCGGACGGGCATTCATAACATCCTGTCCAACGCCGATGAGCCCGTTACGATCGCCAATGATTTGCTTCAGGTCCGTCTGGGGCAGGCCGGACGTATGACTGCGCGCATGGCGCTCAATTCGACCATTGGAGTAGCCGGAATAGTCGACATCGCGGCCAAACATGGATTGCCGGAAGAGAAAGCCGATTTCGGGCAAACGCTGAGTCGCTACGGCGTCGGCGCGGGACCATTCCTGGTGCTGCCGATCATCGGGCCGGAGCCGCCGCGCGATCTCGTGGGCGATACGGCCGATCTGTTCATCGATCCATTGACATGGCTGCCGCCGGGCTGGCCGCTCACGAGCCGTGTCGGACTAACCGCCGGAGTCCAGATTTGGGAACCTTACATCACTCATGCGCGTGACATCGTGCTGCGGCATGAACTCGAGAAAGGTTCTCTCGATCCCTATGCGACGATGCGCAGCGTCAGCCGGCAAATACGCGACGACCAGATCAATGGCGGTGTGCCCACGATCCCGAATAATTAGCCGGGGATAGCGGCTGGCCGGCTGCGCGTCAGCGCTTATGCGCCGTTCAACTCTTGGCGGGCGCGCTGGCTGTTTGTTTCACAGATGTGGCGCGAACCCACCCGTCATGCGCGGGTTCTCCGTTTTCGCCGTCCGAGTGGACATGCATCCAAGCACCAGCCTGGCCGATGAGCGTAACACTCGCGCCATGCGGAAGCGTTGCAACGACGTGCGATGCGATGGAGGGGCCGGCGTGCAATTTCGCCGATGAAACGGTCACTATTTCCTGCGGTATCGTCGCGGCGGGAACGCTGGGGCGTATGGATGCCACGGCCTTCGACATTCCGATCGGCGAGCCGAAAGACCTGCCGGTAATCACCGCGCCGATCTGCGGATAGAAAGTAAAGCCGATGACGACCAGGACAGCCAAGGCTGACACAAGTGCGATGTCTATGGCGAGGCGCCTTTCTTTTCTTTGCTCTTCCGGCGGTATGGGCTGATCGTCCGGCGAAAAACCTATCGTGCCTTTGAGGCGCGCGTCGCTTTCCCATTGCCGGTGCGCCGCCTCCATGCGGCGGCCCTCTTCCGACTGCCATTCTTCCCGCGCGCGAAGTACGGCAGCCTGGATCCGGGTCTGCCACTCTTCGCGCGATTTTCGCGTTCCCGCACGCATTTCGGCCAGTTCCGCGTCGCGATCATCGATTGCCATCTGCAACGCCGCGATATCGGCGCGTAACCGTTCCACCTCGGCTTCGTTGACAGGGTCGCGCATGGATTCGATCTGATTTCGCGCGCCCTGATAGGCAGACTCTGTCCGCTCGAGTTTTGTCCGTGTTTCTGCCAATGCCAACATTCCGCGCTCCCGCTCCGCGTCGAGTTGCTGACGCATGTCATTCAAAGCCGTTTCGGTTCGCTCCAGCCGACCCATTGCATCAGCGAGGGGCCGCGAAGCGCGTTCGCGTTCCAGAGTTTCGACCTCGGCAATTCGCACGGCTTCACCTGCTTTCCAGCTTTCCTCCGCCATGGCGAGGGCGGCTTCGACATCCGCACGATTGCGCTCGCGCTCGCGCGTGACAGCGACTTTGGCTTCCGCGAGATCAGCTTCGCTTTCGGCGAGTTTCTCGCGCGTCGCTGTGAATTCGGCCCGAAGGCGCTTCAACTCGGCGCCTTCACGGCGATCCTGGGCCGAGTTGGCCGCCGCGCGCGCTTCTGCGAGAGCTGCTTCGGCACCCTGAAGACGAATATTTGCCTGTTTGAAGACGCGATCGGATTGCGCTTTCCACTCCGCCTTTGCTTCTTCAAGGCGCGCGGCTTCCTGCGCCTGCCAGTCGTCTTTTTCCCGGGCGATCCTGTGTTCGAAATCCTGCTGCGCCTGCGCGAGGATGGCATCGGCCGCTGTTTGCGTTTCTGTCAGTTCGACCTGGCGCTTCGCCAATTTGGCCTGCGTGTCTGCCAGCTCGCGATTCAGGCGGCGGATTTCATCATTGTCTCGCCGTTCGCTTGCGGATTTGAAATCGGATTGCGCCTTTACAAGTGCTGCTTCGCTGCGCTGAAGTTTTGCAGAAGCCTCCGCCAGCGAGCCATTCAGGCGTTTGATCTCGTCATTGTCACGCCGTTCGTTTGTAGATTTAAGATCAGACTGCGCCTTTGCGAGCGTCGCTTCGCTGCGCTGGAGTTTCGCAGTGACCTCCGCGAGCGTGGCGGTCAGGCTCTTGATTTCATCATTGTCGCGCCGGTCGTTTGTCGTTTTGAAATCGGACTGTGCCTTTGCGAGCGCCGCCTCGCTGCGCTGAAGTTTCGCAGAGATCTCCGCAAGCGACCCGTTCAGGCGCTTGATTTCGTCATTATCGCGCCGGTCATTTGTAGTTTTGAGATCGGACTGTGCCTTTGCGAGCGCCGCTTCGCTGCGCTGGAGTTTCGCGGTAACCTCCGCGAGCGTTCCAGTCAGGCGCTTGACCTCCTCATTGTCTGCCGTTGCGTTCGAGGATTTGGCGCCGGCTTGCGCTTTCGCGAGCTCCGCCTCGCTACGTTGAAGCTTTGCAGAGAGATCTGTGAGGGCTTGCTCGGACTGCTCGCCCCATTCGGCCTCCGCCATGGCAAGCCGTCTGGTTTCGTCTTTCCTCCAAGCCGCTTCGGCTTTGCTGATGGCGGCTGCGATTTCTTCTGTTTGTTTGCGCGTTCGACCGGCTGCGGATTGCGCTTCAGCGAGTTCTTTTTCGCGAGCCGCCAGGGCCTCTCGAGCCGTGGAAAGCTCGGCGCGTAGACGTTTGGTATCTCCGGTATCTTTCCGCTCGCGTGCCGCTTTGACTTCGGCGCGCGCATCGAGAAGCTCTTTCTCCGCAGTCTCCAGGCGGCGCGATTGTTCGGTGAGCGCGCGGTCGGATAACTCCTTCCAGGCAGTCTCCGCGGCGGAGTAACGGCCGGCCTCCGCGGCTTTCCATTTCTCTTCGGCCTGCGACAGCGCCGCTCCCAGCTCGGCGTGGATGCGTTCGCGAAACGCGGTCGAGGCATTTTGTTCTTCGGCGAGGCGCGCATCGCCCTTTGCGAGTGCAGCGCGGAGATTGGTGATTTCATTGCGCAACCGATGTAATTCGCCATCGCCGGTTGCTTTCGATACGGCGCTATTGCGTGTTGCCTGTTCGTGCCATTGGGCTTCAGCCTCGGCCAATCGCTTCGCTTCAGCGGTCTTCCATGTTTCCTCGGCCCGCGAGAGTTCCGCTTGCGCGTCGCGTTCCCAGCGCTTGCGAGCCTGTTCCAGACGGTCCTGGGCGCGTGCGTCCGCTTTTGCCATGCGGTCACGTGCTTCCGCCTGCCAGGCCGCGCGGCGCTCTTCGATCGTCGTCGCCGTATCCGTAGCGGCTTCGTTCAGCCTTTCTTCCAGCTCCGCGTCAAACAGCTTGCGCGACGCGTCGAGTTCCGTCTGCAGGAGTTGTAAAGCGGCTTTTGTTTTTGCGAGTTCTGCGCGCGCGCTGCGCAATTCATCCCGCCGCGCTGCATTTGCATTGCTGTCTTCAGAGGCTGATGAACCTCCGTCATCTGCGTCCTGCGCCGAAACCTGATAGTCAAGCACGGAAAGCGTCGCACCGTCGTCTCGGTCCAGACCGATCACGCGAACGACCAACGTCGGCGTTTCGGTCGATCCCTTCGGAGGCAGATATTCGAGCCCTTCCAGTTCATCGCGTGTCAGCGACCAGGATCCGTCGCCATTATTCCGTCCGCGCGAAAGACGCGCGCGGTTCGGCATGCGCTCTATTCTGAGCGCGACGCGCCGATCCCGCCCATAGGGCATGAGCAACGGCGTCAGCTCGAGAGGGATACCGTCCGAAATGGTTGCGGTTTGCGCTCTCATCCGTGATCCGGGGTCCACATGGATTCCTTGCGGCCGGGTTGGGGGTAGCCGCTGCCCGCATTCTCCACATCCGCGGTAAACCAATCGTTCGTCGCGCCATGACATCGAATTCAGGATTCCGGCGACGCTCTGGGCTTGCCGAGCCGAATTAGGGTAAGTTGCGGATCGGCTTCGGAGGGGATTGTGACCCATGTTGAGACAACTCCTCTTCGGGGCTGCAGCGGTAACAATCTCCGGTTGTGGTGGATATTTCGATCAGCACCCGGCCAATGTGCGGCCGGAGAAAGAGGCGGTTGCTGCAGCGCTGGGTCATCCAGCCCAGATTACGGTTGCGGAAACTCAAGCACCGGCCTCCGCGGAACAACGGACACCCGTTCCTCCGCCCCTGGAGGAAAAGCCCTTACCCCCTCCCCAAGTCGCCCAAGCCGTGCCGCCGCCGGCCGCTCCCGCCATTGCCAAAGCTGAGCCGATGCCGAGCCCAGCGCCGGCAGCGCCGCCTGCCAGCAGGACTCCCGAACCTCCACCTCCGCAGGTAGTTACTTCCGAGGCGCCGCCACCCGCGACGCCGCCGGTGCCTATGGAGTTGACGGCGCCACCTGCGCCAGTTGTTGCGAAGGCTGAGCCTCCGCCGCCTACAAACATCGCGCGGGCTGTGTCTCCAATTAGTTCCGAGCCGGTACGCGTATCGCCTCCGGCTCGGGTTGTTACGTCGGAAGCTCCCCCGCCCGTGCCGCGCGCGCCTGTAAAGTTGACGGAGCGCCCCGCACCAACAGTTGCAAAAGTCGAAACTTCGCCGCTGACAAACAACGCACCGGCTGCGTCCCCGATTAGTTCTGAGTCGGTACGTGTCCCGCGGCCGGCTCCGGTTGTTACATCGGAGATGCCACCGCCCGCGCCGCCGCCGGCACCTGTAAAGTTGACGGTGCGCCCCGCACCAACCGTTGCAAAAGTCGAAACTTCGCCGCCGATAAGCCGGGCGCCGGTTGCACCCACTGTTAGTTCCGAGCCGGTTCGGGTTCCGCCGCCGGCTGTAGTTGTTGCACCGGTAGCGTTGCCGACTGCGCCTGTGGCGCCGCCGCGACCTGCTGTTTCCGTTCCTCCTCCTGCACCGCCGCCCACACCGGTCCAGCCCATCGAACCGGCAACAGCGACGGCGCAACCCGCATCAGTCCAGCCCGCGGCGAATTCCCATTGTCTGGCGGTGGCAAAACAAAGAGCCGCGGATGCGGCCGCCAACGGGTTGGATGAGAACACCCAGAAGATCGTGCATGACGGTACATATACGAGTTGTATGACTTGGCAGGCGGGGCATCCGGGTAGTTAGCAAGGCTGGGCGAAGCTGCGCCTGCCAGGATTTACGCAGCGTCGACCAGTACGAGTTCGGAATCTTCCAGTGCCGTTACTTTCAGGAGTTCGACGTCGGTGATGGCAGCGCCGTCGCGCGCGTCGAGACGCACGCCATTGATTTCGACCGCCCCCGTTGCAGCAACCAGATAACCGTGCCGCGTCGGACCGATTGCATATTCGGTCGTTTCCCCCGCTTTGAGCGTCGCGCCCAGAACGCGCGCATCGGCGCGGATCGGCAGCGCGTCATTGTCATTGGCAAACCCGCTCGCCAGGGTGACGAAGCGGCCCGAGCGTTCGGCTTTCGGAAACGGTTTCGCCCCCCAGCCGGGTTGGCCGCCGGTCTTCGTCGGAAGAATCCATATCTGGAACAACGTCGTCACACCGGGTTCCAGATTATATTCCGCATGACGGATGCCTGAACCCGCACTCATCACCTGTACATCGCCGGCCTCCGTGCGGCCTTCATTGCCCATGCTGTCCTTGTGCGTGATGGCACCTTTGCGGACATAGGTGATGATTTCCATGTCGGAATGCGGGTGCGGAGGAAATCCAGTGTTCGGCTCGATCTCGTCGTCATTCCATACGCGCAGCGCACCCCAGCCCATCCGCCGCGGATCGTAATAATCGGCGAAGGAAAAATGGTGACGGGCGCGCAGCCAACCAAGGTTCGCGCCGCCGAGTTCGTTGAACGGTCTGCGTTCGATCATTTTGTCTCCCTTCGGCGCTCGGCCGAATTTGCCCGTTCGTGCGGGCCATTACTGCCGAATAGATATTGCCCCTTGCGGCGATCAGAAATAGAAACAGACGAAACGCATCGTTTCAGTGATTTAACCATGGCTGAACTGCCTGACCTCGAAGGGCTTGCGATCTTCGCCAAAGTGGCGGAGCTCAAATCTTTTTCTGGCGCGGCGGCCGAGTTGAAGCTCTCCAAGGCCACGGTCTCGAAAGCCGTGTCCCGGCTGGAGGGCCGGCTTGGTGCACGCCTGTTCAATCGTAGCTCCCGAAAGCTCGCACTCACCGATACGGGGCGCAATCTTGCCGGCCGGGCTTCGGCCATGCTGGCGGAAGGCGAAGCGGCCGAGAGCGAAGCGTCATCGCAATCGGCGAGCCCCCGTGGGCCGGTGCGTCTGGCAGCGCCCATGTCTTTCGGTGTGTTGTATCTGGCGCCGCTGCTTCCGGAGTTCTTTCGGACCTATCCGGAAATCAGCATCGACCTGCATCTGAGCGATGCGCTCGTCGAAATCATCGGCGATGGATTCGATGCAGCAATCCGCATTTCCAGCATGCCGGACTCCTCGCTGGTTGCCCGGCGGCTCTGCGCGATGCCGATGTATCTCCTGGGTGCGCCATCCTATTTTGAGAGGCGCGGGCGCCCGCAACATCCGCTCGAACTCGGCGAACATGTTTGTCTCAGCTATGCCTATCAACTCACACAGAACAGTTGGCGCTTCCGGCGGAAGTCGTCGGACGAAGTGGAGAGCGTGCGCCCGCGCGGTCCTTTGCGCGTCAACAACGGAGAAGCCATGCTGCCGAGTATTGTGGGCGGCATCGGGCTCGGTGTACTGCCGGAGTTTATTGCCCGCGACGCACTGAAAGAGAACCGGCTTGAAGTGGTGCTGCCCGATTGGCAATTGCCGGCCGGCGCGGTTTATTGGGTGACGCCACAAGGCGGTTTAAAGCCGAAACGGCTTGAAATACTCGCGGACTTCCTCGCCCGCCGTCTTCGGCGCCGTGAGGAATCGCCGCGAAATTAATGCCGGTATGCAAAGAAAATCCGGATTCGTGCATTATCCATCGGATCGCTTGGTAGGTTTTGCAGCATGCCCGCGCTGAAATATCATCCACGGCCGCCGCTCGAGAGTTTCGTCGAGTGCTTCTGGTGGTCGGAACGGAATGCACCGCTTGCCACACCCGAGCTCATGCTGCCCACCGGCGCCGCCTATCTTGTGTTTCCGCTCCATGATGAGTCGATCACCTGTTTTTCGCGAACGGATGAAAAACTGGTCTGGAAACGCGGCGTCGTGCACGGCCCGCAGTCGAGCTTTTATCGTTCGGGTCCTAAACCCGCAGGAGCGGCTGTGGGCATTATACTGAAGCCGGGCGCCGCTACGGCATTACTGGGCATTCCTGCGTCCGAGATCGCGGATTGCCATCTGCCGCTGGAAGCGTTGTGGGGCAACCGCGCCGATAGGCTCCATGCGAGGCTCTGCGAAGCCCGAAGTCCCACGGATGTGTTTTATATCCTGGAACAGGAATTACTTGCGCGGCTCAAGCGTCCCCTGCTGATGCATCCGGCCGTGGCGCATGCACTGGTGCGTGCAAACCGGCCGCACGTTCGGGTGGAGGACATCCGTCGCGAAACTGGCGTCAGCCCGCGCCATTTCATTCATCTGTTTCATACCGCGATGGGGATGACACCTGGCCGTTACTTCCGTGTACGAAGGTTTACACGC
>DASXXW010000241.1:0-3624 GCA_036502865.1 Rhizomicrobium sp. | reverse complement strand
CCGCATTCCGGTGCGCCCGAATACCCGCATCTCCATGGCTGTCCTCCCTCCCAGACTGCGCACGATACTCGAAGTTGCTCGAACGCGCCGCTATCCTCCTTGCGGGTCGCCGTTGACTCACCCGCTCATTCGACGACCATCCGGCCATGGGCTTCAACCGACGCAAAATGGAAGCTGACCGGAAGCCAACCGGTCGATGACCAAGCCACCTAAACCTCCCAGCGAGGCAACCAATGGACGAGCGAATTGAAGCCTTCATGAAAGACATATTGGGCCTTGAGGGCGAAAATTCGAACGTGGTCCATGAGGGCGTGCGCCGTTATATGGCAGAGTATGAAAAGCAAGTTCGTGTCGCCGAAACTGATGCGCGCAGGAAGGTTCCAGCTGCCCAACGATTCCGCGAGGAGCGAGCAAGGGCCAATTCGAGGTGGCATATGTAGGATCACGATGCTACCGCACGTACATGCGCTAGCATGTTAAAGACAATTCTTTTTGAACTCTTTTCGAAACCGTCGCCACCGTAAACGTCGCCATTAATTACCACGTAGTTCGGCGAAGCCTTGCCCGGCGTCTCCCGACGCCACCGCCTTGACCTCCACCGCGACCTTCATGGCCAGATGATCCGACGCCGACCCGTACCACGTGCCTTGCAGGGGGATCGCCTCGCGCGGGTGCAGCACGACTGCGACGCGAATGTGGTTCTGATTTCCCACGACGCCGCCGGATGGATCGAAGTCGACCCAGCCGGGGCCGGGAACGTAGACCTGGACCCAGGCGTGAGTGTTGCCGTCGGCAACATCTTCGTCGTCGTCATCGGCCAGATGCACGTATCCGGACACGAAGCGCGCAGCAATTCCGCGCGAGCGCAGTACCGCGATCATGAGCATAGCAAGGTCGCGACAACTCCCGCCGCCGAGATTGAGGGTGCGGACCGGATCCTGAATTCCCTTTTGGTGTCGCGATATGTGCTTGAAGGTCCGCCTGATGGCCCGCGTCATGTCGACGAGCAATTCGTGCGTGTCGGCGGATCCATCTCTGCGGAAGAAGATCGCGCTCCAGCCATCGAGTTCGCGGCGCGCGGAGGGCGGCAAAATGAAACGTTTGAGACCGGGCCAATCTTCCGCCGCATAGGCAAACGGATAGGAGCGGGCAAAATCCTCGATATCGGTTGCGTGAAAGCCGGTCGGAGCATGGTCGAGACGAATGTTGCTGACAAAGCAAAGCTCGGTGGCGCGGTCGGCGAACTCGGCAGTCGCGACATGATTGCCGAAACTGTCCTGCGACCAGGCAATCTGCCTCGGCCTGGGCGTGATTTCGAGCTCGGTTTCGATTACCTTTTGATCCTCGTCGTCGCGCGGCCGCAACATCATCCGGTGCGCGCCGAATGCGACCGGTTGACTATAGTGATATGTCGTAACGTGTCTGATGCTGAGAATCGGCATTGCCGTCCCATGATAATGGATACGCCAGCGACATGCATTGCGACCGCATGCATCACAACATGCAATTCTTGGGCCAAATATTGGGCATGTTTTTCCGCGCTCGTGAACATCGATGAACGCATTGCCTGAGAAATTGCTGGCGGCGGACGAACCGGCGCCGGTCTCGGTTTGCAACGCCGACGGAAAATCGCCGTTCCTGCTAGTGGCCGATCACGCCGGCAAGATGATGCCGCGCGCGGTCGGCCGGCTCAGCGTTCCCGAAACCGATTGCGAACGGCACATCGCCTGGGACATCGGCATTGGCGGCCTTGGCCGGCTTTTGGCCGACGCGCTCGACGCGACGCTGATGCTTCAAAACTATTCTCGCCTTGTCATCGACTGCAACCGCCCGTTGGACGCGGCGACGTCGATCCCGGAAATCAGCGAACATACCCCGATCCCGGGCAATAAGGACTTGAGCGAAGGTGCCAGGGCCGCGCGCGCTCGCGAGATTTTCTGGCCCTATCACGAACGGATCGGAGCCGAGCTTGATCGCCGGCGGCAGACCGGCCGCGTGGCGGCACTGATCGCACTGCACAGCTTCACGCCTGTCTACAAAGGCGCAGCACGCCCGTGGCACGCCGGCGTGCTCTACAATCGGGATCCGCGCTTCGCCCACCGCCTGATGGCGCTGCTCAACACGGAAAAGGACCTCTTTGTCGGCGACAACGCGCCGTACATCGTGAGCGACACGTTGGACTACACCATCCCGGTGCACGCCGAGCGCCGCGGCCTGCATCACGTGTTGATCGAGATTCGCCAGGACCTGATCGCCGACCAGAACGGACAGCGCGCATGGGCGCTTAAACTCGCGCGTTTGCTACCGCTGGCATACGACGGGATAGGAAAATGATGAGTGGTGCCGCACCTTTGCTTCATTGTGTCGCCGCAGGAGAGGCACACTATGCTCTGCGTGCTGTTGGGTAGAGCGGGCGAACGTAGCTGGGCACGAACAATCTCGGATTATCGTTGATTGTGCCGTGTGCCAAATCGAAGCACGATATATTTAGAAACGGTGATCTGATGCGTATCCACATCGGTTGTGAGCTCGGCTTCGAATTTCCCCAGCCGACGCCGATGATTTTAACGTTGAACGTGCACTTCTCGCGCGTCTCAGATTTGGAGCATCCAGATTATCTGATAACGAGCCCTTCGGTTCCAATCGACGGCTATCGCGACAGCTTCGGAAATTGGTGCTGTCGGCTCGTTGCGCCCGCCGGCCGTTTCAGGCTCGGCACGGACACCATTGTTCGTGATTCAGGCATGCCCGATGCGATTGATCTGAACGCTCTGCAGCACAAAATCCGGGATCTGCCGGCGGAAGTCATGCTGTTTCTGCTTGGCAGTCGTTACTGTGAGACCGATCGCCTTGCCGATGAGGCTTGGCGCCTGTTCGGGCATACGCCGCCGGGCTGGCCGCGGGTGCAGGCGATCTGCGACTTCGTCTGCAGCCACATCGCCTTCGGTTACGAACATGCCTGCGCAACCAGAACTGCGTTCGAGACATACGGAGAGCGCAGGGGCGTTTGCCGTGACTACGCGCATCTCGCCGTCACTTTTTGTCGTTGCTTGAACATCCCGGCGCGCTATTGCACCGGTTACCTTACTGATGTCGGCCTTCCGCCGCCCTACCCGCCTAATGATTTTGCAGCGTGGATCGAAGTCTATCTCGGCGGCCGGTGGCATACATTCGACCCGCGTAACAACGCCCCGCGGATCGGACGTGTCCTCATCGCACAGGGCCGCGATGCCGTGGACGTCCCTCTAACCCATATCTTTGGACCCGGTGACTTGTCGGGGTTCCGCGTCTGGGCAGATCAAGTGCTGTCAGAATGAATGCTCTGCCTTCCGACGCACCGCGGTCATACAGTAATCGCTCGGTCTCCTTGCCAGAACACGCGCACGTCTCCGGCAACTTCGTCGCGAGCAAACTGAGGGGACCGGCCATTGTGCCGGTCCCTTTTCTTTTTGGGCAGGGATGTCTGCTTTTGGATGTAAAGTGTATATCGACGCGACATTGCTCAATGTCTGCTTTTGGCACAAAGCGGACATCCTGACACGTGGAACCAATGTCCGCTTTTGGGGGAAGAGCGGACATGGCGACCGACTGCCAAGAGGGACGTTGAAACTTGCCTGCGAAGAT
>DASXXW010000240.1:0-33713 GCA_036502865.1 Rhizomicrobium sp. | reverse complement strand
CCTAACAGGGATGCCCCCTCACCCTAGCCCTCTCCCCCACATTTGTGGTGGAGAGGGAATTCATGCGGTGCTGTCGTGACCTCCGATCGCGGACATCTTCTTCGTCTGTTGGGCGTCGGTTTCGGCGTGGCCATCGCGGTGGGCGAAGCTATCGGCTCGGGCATATTGCGTTCGCCCAGCTTGATTGCGAGCACGCTGCCGGACAGCGGAATCATTATCGCGCTCTGGGTTCTCGGCGCATTGCACGCACTTCTCGGCGCCAACATCCTTGCGGAAATGGGCACCGCGCTGCCATTCGAAGGCGGCCAGCCGGTCTATGCCCGGCGCGCTTTCGGAGACATTGGCGGCCTTATTGTCGGCTGGACGTTATATGTTTCGCATCTGGCCGGAACCGCATCCGCGTCGGTTGTCTTTGCAGATTTTCTCGGCGGCCTTTGGCCGGTCGCGGCGAACCACACCATATTCGTAGCACTCACCGTCCAATGCCTGCTCTATGGTCTGAACGCCATCGGCCTGCGCGAAGGCCGTTTGGTCCAGGTCGCAACAAGCATTGTGAAAGCACTTTTGCTCGCGAGCTTTGTTGGCGCGGCTTTGTGGCTTGGAACACATGAGAGTGCGCGTGTCGTCTCGTCCATTCCCGCAGCACCCGCAGGATTTCTCGTCTATATCGGCGCTTATCAACTCATACTCGGCGCCTATGCGGGCTGGGCGGCTCCGGTCGCTTTCGCTGAAGAAAATACAACGCCCGCACGTACCATTCCGCGCGCATTGCTCCTCGGCATCGTGATCACCGGCGGCCTTTATATACTTATCAACGCGGCGCTCCTCTTCGCGTTGGGCACGAGCGGAACGGCGGCGGCCAAGATCCCCTTTATAACCGTGCTCGACAACGTCGCCGGAAAATGGGCTTCGCTTGTCTTCGTGATCGGCGCGATGGTGACGGTCACGAGTTCCGCCAACGCCAACATCATGATCGGGCCGCGCATTCTCTTCGCCCTGTCTCGCGACCGGCTTCTTCCTTCCGCGTTCCAGATCGTCAACACGGGCGGCAGCCCGTATGTGGGAATCGTGCTGACGGCGCTGGGTTCGCTGGCACTGGCCGCGACCGGCAGTTTTCGTCTCGTGTTCGGGCTGATCGGCACACTGAACTCGGCGTCGGGTCTGATCACCGATCTTTCCTGGTTTGCGCTTCGCAGGCGGGAGCCGGATTTGCCGCGCCCGTTTCGCGCCATTCTCGCTCCCTGGCTTCCGGCGCTCCTCGTTCTCATCGACGCCGGACTGCTTGTGCTTTTCGCCGCCTCCGACCGGCGGGGCGCAATCGTAGCCGCCACGCTGTGCCTTCTCTGTATCCCGTTTGCGCTGATTGCCAGGCGCGCACGTCTGCGGACCGCGTGACCGCCTTGCCTCTCCGGGGATGAGGCGCTACCTAGCCGCCGCCTCTCCCCGAAAGGAATTCCATGCCCCGCAAGAAAATCGCTCTGATCGGTGGCGGTCAGATCGGCGGAACGCTCGCGCATCTCGTGGCTCTCAAGGATCTGGGAGATATCGTGCTGTTCGACGTGGTCGAAGGCCTGCCGCAAGGCAAATGCCTCGACATCTCGCAGGCCGGCCCGATCGAAGGCCTCGATGCGAAACTCAAGGGCACGAATTCCTATTCGGACATCGAAGGCGCCGATGTCGTGATCGTCACGGCGGGAGTGGCGCGCAAGCCTGGCATGAGCCGCGATGATCTGCTCGGCATCAATATCAAAGTGATGGCGGCTGTCGGCGACGGCATCAAGGCACATGCGCCGGATGCCTTCGTCATCTGCATCACCAATCCGCTCGACGCGATGGTGTGGGCGCTCCGGCAACTCTCGGGCCTGCCGCATCACAAGGTGGTGGGCATGGCGGGAGTTCTCGACAGCGCACGCTTCCGCCATTTCCTCGCCGACGAAATGAAAGTGAGCGTGGAGGATGTCACCGCCTTTGTACTTGGCGGACATGGCGACACGATGGTGCCTGTGCCGCGCTTCTCGACCATTGCCGGCATCCCGCTGCCGGAACTGGTGAAGATGGGCTGGATCAGCCAGGACAAACTCGATCGCATCGTGCAGCGCACGCGCGACGGCGGCGCCGAGATCGTCGGACTACTTAAAACCGGTTCTGCATACTATGCGCCCGCCACCGCTGGCATCGCGATGGCGGAAAGTTATTTGAAAGACCGCAAGCGCGTGCTGCCCTGCGCGGCCTATGTGGACGGACCTTACGGCCTTAACGGACTCTATGTCGGTGTTCCGGTTGTCATCGGTGAAGGCGGTGTCGAACGTATCGTCGAACTTCAGCTGACGGACGACGAAGGCGCGGCCTTGAACAAGTCAGCAGACGCGGTGCGCGGCCTTATCGATGCGTGCAAGAAACTCGAATCGAAACTGGCATAACGACCACTCACCATGCCCGGGCTCGCGCCAGCCAGGGCGAAGTGAGGGAAGGAAACGAATAAAACATGTCCATTCTCGTCGATAAGAACACGCGCGTGATCTGCCAGGGATTCACCGGCAATCAGGGAACATTTCATTCCGAACAGGCCATCGCCTACGGCACGAAGATGGTCGGCGGCACTTCGCCCGGCAAAGGCGGGACAACGCATCTGGGCCTGCCGGTATTCGACACGGTGCGCGACGCGAAACATGCGACGGATTGCACGGCAACCGTGATCTATGTGCCGCCGCCTTTCGCAGCCGACGCCATTCTCGAAGCCATCGACGCCGAAATTCCGCTGATTGTCTGCATCACCGAAGGCATTCCGGTGCTCGACATGGTGAAAGTGAAGCGTGCGCTCTGCGGTTCGAAATCGCGGCTGATAGGTCCGAACTGTCCGGGCGTCATTACTCCGGGGGAATGCAAGATCGGCATCATGCCGGGGCATATCCACCGCCGCGGCAAGGTCGGTATCGTCTCGCGCTCCGGTACGCTGACCTACGAAGCCGTGCTGCAGACGACCGTGGTGGGTCTCGGACAAACAACCTGTGTCGGCATCGGCGGCGATCCGGTGAAAGGCACCGAACATATCGAAGTGCTGGAGATGTTGCTCGCCGATCGGGAAACCGAGGCCATCATCATGATCGGCGAGATCGGCGGTTCGGCCGAAGAGGACGCGGCAGATTTCATCCGCCACTCGAAAACAAAGAAACCGATGGTTGGATTCATCGCCGGCGTCACGGCACCTCCCGGGCGGCGCATGGGCCATGCCGGGGCAATCATTTCGGGCGGCAAGGGCGGCGCGGAATCGAAGATCGAAGCCATGCAGGCCGCCGGCATCCGCGTTTCGCCCAATCCCGCCGCACTCGGCACGACGATGGTGGAGCTGCTGGGCGGGAAGTAATTACTTCACCCCTCACCCACATTGCGCAGACGGCACTTTCACATAGCTGCATCCCTCTCCCACAAGGGGAGAGGGCGAGATTGTGCGCTGCATGAACTATACGGCATGGACAATTTTACTGTGCAGTGCGCTGAACTTCCCCTCTCCCCTTGTGGGAGAGGGGTGCGAGTTGAGATCTCTCAATCGCTCCGGTGAGGGTGAGGGGTTTCCTACGCTTAGGCCGCCGCGAGCGAGCGCGTCTTTTCGCGCAGGAATGCCTGCGCGGGGCGTTCGAGAAACGCGTAGGACGCCCAGCCCAGTCCGATCAGCACGGCATAAAACAAGATCATCGCCCAGCCATGCATGAAATCCGCCGAGGTCCAACCGAAATGCAGCGCGAGAAGCGCAAGGCTTAGCTGCATCAGAAAATGGATCAGATAGGTCGAATAGCTGATATCGCCCAGGAAGGTGAAGCGCGCCCAGGCGCCGCCAAATAATTCCTCGTGCAAAGCCAAGGCCGCCAGGGTGAGCGGCACGACGACAAGAATGAACGCCATCAGGAAGATCGGATATTCATAGCCGATCGTGAATCGCGCCGCCGCGAAGGGCAGCATCGAGATCAAAATATTGTGAAAGCCGAGATAGACATCGGCGATGGCAATTACCCAGGCTGCAAGCGCGGCCGCCGCAATCACGCGCGCGGCGATTTTCGCACGCGGCCCTGACGCGATCGCATTCACGGCATAATAGGTGGCGCCGCCCCAGAAGAATCCCATGACGCCGCGGCCGATCTGACCGTCCTGGAAGAAATAGACGGCGCCAACAAGCGCAAGTGCAGCCGCCGCAAACAGCCCGCGCAATCCGATGCGCACGAACGCGAAGAAGATGATGTAGAGCAACACCTCGATCGAAACGGCCCAGACCGGACCGTCGAAGGATTGCGCCTCATCCGGCGGCAGCCATTGCTGGACGAGGAAAACACTCTTCACGAAATGTGGCCAATCATTCGCGTCGAAGATGAACCAGTTCCCTGTCGCCTGATGAAAGGTGAATTGCAGCGCCGCAGCGGCGAGCAGCGTCACGAAATAAAGCGGATAGAGACGCGAGAATCGCTGAAGCGCGAATTTCGCCGCGCCGATCTCGCGTTTGCGCACCGGTTCGAGATAGAGCCAGAAGAAGACAAAGCCCGAGACCGCGAAGAAAATGTCGACGGCGACCCAACCCTCCTCGAAGAGCGGCTTGAACAGGGCGTAACCGGGTTCTTGGCCTCGCGACCAGCCCGCCTCCCAGGTGCCGTGCAATCCGAAGAAATGCTGCCAATGCCAGAAGATGATGGCGAGCGCCGCCACGCCGCGCAGCACGTCCAGCGAATAGAGGCGTTTTGCGGTCACCGGGCCCGATCCTCTGCTACCGCCTCGGAATCGTCACCGGGCATCCCCATATTAGGAGCGGTTGCAGCGCCTGTCGAAGCATGAGGCTTGCCTCTCGCGGGTGTTGCGCTAGTAAACGCGTTCAAATCCCCTTGAGCTCGACATGACCGGACCCAATTCGCAGGGAAAGCTTCGCGCCTCAAATTCCGTGATGGAGACGACCTCGTTCCTCTCCGGCGCCAACACGCCGTTTCTCGAGGAACTCTACGCGCGCTGGCGCGAGAATCCGGACAGCGTCGACCCGAGCTGGCAGGAGTTCTTTGCCGAACTGGGCGAAAAGACCATCCCCACGCCCCCCGGCGCCGCCGCGGTGCGAACCCATCTGCGGCCGAGACGGACCAAGGCCGATAGCGATCTTTTGGGCGCCCTGACCGGCTGGTGGCCCACCGATGAGCAGGCGACCACCGGCGCCGATGCACGCGCCGCGGCGCGGGAATCCATCCGCGCCATCCAGCTCGTTCGCGCCTATCGGGTCATCGGTCATCTCGCCGCCAATCTCGACCCCCTGAACCTCGTCCCCAAGCCGGCCCTGCCCCAACTCGACCCGGCTTTCTATGGCTTCCACGAATCCGACCTCGACCGGCCCATCTTCATCAATGGGGTGCTGGGGCTTGAGACGGCCACGCTGCGCCAGATGGTCGGCATCCTGAAACGCACCTATTGCGGCCGCATCGGTTACGAGTTCACTCATATCAACGATCCGGAGCAGAAAGACTGGCTCCAGCGGCGCATCGAAAGCCCGAACACGAACATCGTGTTCACGCCGGAGGGCAAGCGCTCCATCCTCTATAAATTGGTGGAAGCGGAAGGCTTCGAGAAATTCTGCGCCCTGCGTTTCGTAGGTACCAAACGCTTCGGCCTCGACGGCGGCGAAGCCATCGTTCCCGCGCTCGAACAGATCATCAAGCGCGGCGGCCAGCTCGGCATGAAAGAAATCGTACTCGGCATGTCGCATCGCGGGCGGCTGAATGTTCTCGCCAATGTGATGGCCAAGCCCTATCGCCAGATCTTTCATGAATTCCAGGGCGGCAGCACCAATCCCGGGACCGTCGAAGGTTCGGGCGACGTCAAATATCATCTGGGCGCCTCTTCGGATCGCGAATTCGACAACAGGCGTGTCCATCTTTCTTTGTCCGCCAATCCTTCGCATCTCGAAGCCGTCGATCCCGTCGTGCTCGGCAAGGCGCGCGCGAAACAGCAACAACTCGACGATGACGACGAAGCCCGGACGAGCGTATTGCCGCTGCTCATCCACGGCGACGCGGCGTTTGCGGGCCAGGGCGTGGTGGCCGAATGTTTCGCCATGTCGGGCACGACCGGCTTCCGCACAGGGGGCACAATTCATTTCATCATCAACAACCAGATAGGTTTCACCACCGCGCCGGCCTATGCGCGCTCGTCACCCTATCCGTCCGATGTCGCGCTGATGGTGCAGGCGCCGATATTCCATGTGAACGGGGACGACCCCGAAGCGGTCGTGCATTGCGCGCGCGTCGCCGCCGAATTCCGGCAGTTGTTTCACAAGGATGTCGTCATCGACATGTTCTGCTACCGGCGCTTCGGCCATAACGAAACCGATGAGCCGTCCTTTACGCAGCCGCTAATGTATCGCGCGATCAAGGATCATCCGACGACGCTTACGCTTTATGCGCAAAGCCTGATCGGCGAAGGCGTAGTGACGCCGGATGATGTGCAGCGCATGCAGCACGGGTTCAGTGAGCGTTTGGATTCGGAACTTGAAGCTGCGAAGACGCACCTGCCCGACCGCGCCGATTGGCTCGACGGACGATGGACGGGCTTTGCCGCGGCGCCCGAAGGCGACCGGCGTGGCGAAACAGCGGTACCGCTCGAGACTCTGAAATCCGTCGGTCATGCGCTGACCACGGTGCCGCAGGATTTCCACCTCCACCGCACCATTGCGCGTCAACTCGAAGCAAAAGCAAAGACGTTCGAAACCGGTCACGGCATCGACTGGTCGACCGCGGAAGCGCTGGCATTTGGTACATTGCTCGGCGAGGGCTGCCCGATACGTCTCTCGGGTCAGGATTCCTCGCGCGGCACATTCTCACAACGCCACGCCGTATTTGTCGATCAGGAAACAGAAGCCCGTTACGTGCCGCTCGCCCATGTCCGCGACGGACAGGCGCCGTTCGAGGCCATCGATTCCCTGCTGTCCGAAGAAGCCGTGCTCGGTTTCGAATATGGCTTCAGCTCCGCCGAGCCGCGCGCTCTGGTGTTGTGGGAAGCGCAATTCGGCGATTTCGTGAACGGCGCGCAGGTCATTATCGACCAGTTCATCGCGTCGGGCGAAATGAAATGGCTGCGCATGTGCGGCCTCGTTCTCCTGCTGCCGCATGGCTATGAAGGCCAGGGACCGGAACATTCTTCCGCGCGTCTCGAGCGTTTCCTCCAGCTCTGCGCACAGGACAACATCCAGGTCGCCAATTGCACCACACCGGCTAATTACTTCCACATCCTGCGGCGGCAGATCCACCGGCCGTTCCGCAAGCCGCTGGTGCTGATGACGCCGAAATCACTTCTGCGGAACAAACGCGTCGTGTCGGATCTGGCCGACATGGCGACGGGTTCGGGTTTCCACCGCGTATTGTGGGACGATGCGCAGGCGCGTCCGGGTTCCACGCTCACACTGGCGCCGGATGCAGACATCGCACGCGTGATCCTCTGTTCGGGCAAGGTCTATTACGATCTGCTCGAAGAACGCGAAAAGCGCGGCGAGAAGCGCGTCCAGCTGCTGCGCATCGAGCAGCTTTATCCCTTTCCGGCCAATGCGCTGGTTCCGGAACTACTGCGCTTCCCGGCGGCCGATATTGTCTGGTGTCAGGAAGAGCCGAAGAATCAGGGTGCGTGGACCTTCATTGCGCCGCATATCCATGGCGCGCTTGCCGAAGCGGGCCGCAATGCATGGCCGCGTTATGTCGGCCGCGCGCCTTACGCCTCAACGGCCGCGGGCCTTCTCAGCCAGCACAACGCCGAACTGCACGCCTTCCTCAACGAGGCACTGACATTGTGAGGAACAAATATATATTTCCCTCTCCCCTCCCGGGGGAGAGGGCTAGGGTGAGGGGGCCTATCAGCCGGTCATGCTTTACGAACGAATACACAAATTTTCACGCATGCCTGAAATACTTCACTGTGGAAAGCGCCCCCTCACCCCAACCCTCTCCCCCCTGGGGGCGAGGGAGATAGGATTCTCCCATGAGCATTGAGATCAAGGTTCCGGCGATGGGCGAATCCGTCACCGAAGCGACGGTGGGGCGCTGGTTCAAGAAGGAAGGCGAATCCGTTTCGCGCGATGAGCCGCTGCTGGAACTCGAAACCGACAAGGTAACGGTTGAGGTTCCAGCGCCCGCCGACGGCGCGATCGAATCCATCGCCGTTCAGGCCGGCGCAACAGTGCAGGTGGGCACCGTACTGGGCGCAATCGCCGAAGGGGCCGCGGGCAGGAAACCGGCTTCTGCAACGGAAGCGCCTGCGCAACCCACCGCCGCGCCCGCACAAACAATCAAGGCAGCTGCGCCGCAACAGGCAAAGCCCGCCGAAACGGAAACACTGATGCCGTCCGTGCGGCGCATCGCAGAAGAATCGGGGCTCGATCCGGCTACTGTTTCCGGCACCGGCAAGGACAGCCGGGTCACCAAAGGCGACATGCTGGCGGCGCTCGAAGCACGCGCAAGCGAGCGCGCTGCAACACCTGTCGCCGTTGCGCCGCCGGGTCCGCGGCCGCGCGCCGAGCGCGAAGAGCGCGTGCCCATGTCACGGCTCCGGCGCACTGTCGCGCTGCGGCTCAAGGAATCGCAAAACACCGCTGCGCAGCTCACGACATTCAACGAAGTGGATATGGGCCATGTGATGGCCCTGCGCGGCGAGTTCAAGGAATCCTTCGAGAAGAAGCATCACGTGCGCCTCGGCTTCATGAGCTTCTTCGTGAAGGCCTGCATCGCGGCGCTGAAGGAATTGCCGAGCGTCAATGGCGAGATCGAAGGCGACGATATCATCTACAAGAATTACTACGATATCGGCGTGGCGGTGGCGACGGATCGCGGGCTGATCGTGCCGGTGTTGCGCGATGCCGATAAAATGAGCCTGGCGCAGATCGAAGCAGCCATCGCCGATTTCGGCACGCGTGCGCGCGACGGGCGCATCAAGCTCGAGGAATTACAGGGCGGTACGTTCACGATCTCCAATGGCGGCGTGTTCGGTTCGCTGATGTCGACGCCCATATTGAACTCGCCGCAATCTGGCATTCTCGGCATGCACAAGATCCAGCCGCGGCCCGTGGCGATCGACGACAAGATCGAAATACGGCCCATGATGTATCTCGCGCTCTCCTACGATCACCGGCTGGTCGATGGCCGCGAGGCCGTTACCTTCCTCGTGCGTGTAAAAGAAAATCTCGAAGATCCGCAGAGGTTGCTGCTGGACGTGTAGTGTTATTTCGCCTTCCCCTTGCGGGGAGGTATATCAGAGGTCGCATATCACAATGTCTGATTCATTCGATGTTATTGTCATTGGCGGTGGACCGGGTGGCTATAACGCCGCGATCCGTGCGGGCCAGCTTGGATTGAGCTCTGCCTGCATCGACAAGCGCGGCACATTCGGCGGCACTTGCCTCAACATCGGCTGCATTCCCTCCAAGGCGTTGCTTTACGCGAGCGAAATGTATGATCTCGCGGCGAAGGATTTCGCCAAGCTCGGCATCAAGGCGAGCGTGGCGCTCGATCTGCCCACGATGATGGTGCACAAGACGAAAGTGGTGGGCGAGCTCACCCGCGGCGTCGAATATCTGCTGAAGAAATACAAATCCGAAGCCATTGTCGGCGAAGCACGCATAGCCGCGCCGAACCGCGTGGAGGTGAAACTGCGCGACGGCGGCACACGCAGCTTGCAGGCAAAACATATCGTCATCGCGACCGGTTCCGACGTCACGCCATTACCGGGGGTGACCGTCGACGAGAAACAGATTGTTTCATCCACCGGCGCACTGGCGCTCGAAACCGTCCCGAAGCGACTCGTCGTCGTCGGTGCCGGCTATATCGGCCTCGAACTCGGCTCGGTGTGGCGCAGACTCGGCAGTGACGTGACAGTGGTGGAATTCCTCGATCGCATCACGCCGGGGCTCGATGGCGAGACCGCAAAACAGTTCCAGCGCATCCTGCAGCGCCAGGGGATGAAATTTCTTCTGTCGAGCAAAGTGTCCGGTGTTGAGAAGAATGGCGATGCGTTGCGTGTCCCAATCGAAAGCGCGAATGGCGAGAAGCAGACGCTCGATACGGATATGGTTCTCGTCTGCATTGGCCGCCGGCCATTCACGGACGGGCTCGGTCTTGAGGAGATCGGCGTCGCGCGGGATTCACGCGGGCGCGTGATCACCGATCACGAATTCCGTACCAATATCGAAGGTATCCGTGCGATCGGCGATTGCCGCGAAGGTGCGATGCTGGCGCACAAGGCGGAGGACGAAGCGGTCGCCTGCATAGAACGGATTGCTGGCCGTGCCGGGCACGTGAACTACAATGCGATTCCCGCCGTGGTTTACACCGAGCCGCAGGTGGCGAGCGTCGGCAAGACCGAAGAAGAGCTCAAAGCGGCTGGCATCGCATATAAAACCGGCAAATTCCCGTTCACCGCCAATGCGCGCGCCAAGACGCTCGCGGCGACGGACGGTTTTGTGAAGATGCTCGCCGATGCAAAGACCGATCGCGTTCTCGGCGTCCATATTCTGGGGCACGAAGCCGGCGATCTGATTGCGGAGGCCGCGCTCGCCATCGAATTCGGCGCCGCATCGGAAGATATCGCCCGCACCAGCCACGCCCATCCCACGCTTGGCGAAGCCGTCCGTCAGGCCGCCATGGGCGTCGAAGGCTGGACAATGCAGATGTGACGTTGCCAGCCGCCGTGGCGCCGCCCGTTTTGGCGAGCGGCGCCCTGTGGCGTGCTATTACTTGCAACTCGTCGTCGTCTTCGCCGATGTCAAGACATTCCCCGCCGCTTTGAGCGTCCGTTTGAAGCATGTCCCGGTGGCACTATCGGTCGTCGTGTAGTGGGCTTCGCTCGACACGTTCGCCGGGAATTTACCGCCTTTCCTGGCCGCCAAAGTTCCTCCCGTCCCCGTCTTGATGTTGTCGTCAAGCGTCGACGTGGTCGTGGCGCCTGCGCTGGATGTCGTCACTTGCTGCCGGAAATCCTGCGAAATGCTGATAGCCTGCGGCCCACCACCCTGTTTGTAGTCCACGGTGAGCGGATAGGTATATTTGCTGACCTGGGTGGTGTTGCCGCCCGGCGCTTCCAGTTCTGTCTGCACGGTTGTATCGGTGAGTTGATATATATCCTGCTCGTACTCAGAGTTGGAGATATCGAATTTCTGATCGTTCGCGAAGCTGCCGTTCTGCTGGACCGTGTATTGCTCAGTACCCGCCGATGTCACGACGCTGCCGGAAATCACGAAATTGCGCTTCGCTGTCGTATTGAGCTTGCCGGATGTGGTTCCGTTCTTCGTCGTGATGGTGTTCTTCAGCTTCGAAGACGGCGCGGCGAGCGTGTTCTGGGTGATACTGCCCGTCACCTGGCTGCCGCCATGATCGAGATAAAGCATCAAGGCGCCGGCCACGGAGAAATAGCTGTTCGCGCCATAGACGGAGAGCGCGATCTGATGCGCGATCGTACCATTCGAAAGCACGCCGGCAAAGGGCGTCAGCGGCACGCGGAATGGCTTGAAGTTCAGCGTCTGCACGCCGGGGATCGGCGCCCAGAGATAGGGATCGATGCCGCCCGTGAAAATCCACGGATAAACGGGCGCCACGCCGGCCGGCGAGCCGTCCACCGTGATCTCGCCTTCGCGATACGCCCCACCACCGCAACTGTTCAGTTCGCTGGCCAGATCGTCGGGCACGCAGGTGTACCAGAACTCGTCACCCGACTGTCCTTGCAGGAACACATCGAGATTGGCGGAGGCGATATTGGTCGGCAGCTCCTGGTCGATCGCGACCGTATCGGTGCCGGTGTTGAGCGCCACCGTGCCGCCGCCATCCGCTGCAAGCGGAATGATCACATCGGGAACCACCGGCGGTGTCTGGCCGGACGGCACGGGATAAAACAGCAGCTTGGCGCTGCTCGTGATGATGCTGTTATCCTGGCTGTTGGTATAATTTGCGATCAGCACGAAACCGGGATTGGTGCCGCCCAGCAAAGACGTGTAGTCCGTCACGTCGCGTTCGAAATGCCAGGATGGCCCAAGACTGGGCGTGGGCTCCGCAGTGGTGCCGAACCATAGCGGCACGCCGCCGATCCAGATCGTGCCACTGCGGTCATATTGGATGCCGGCATCCAAAGATACATCGACGCTGAGCACGATGGTGGAATACGGACCCGGGCAGTTCGCGGGTGGCTGGTAGAGGAAATTGACATTGTTCGCGCCGAACTGCGCATTCTTGTAAAGTTTCACCACACAGGGCGTCTCGTCGGGATGGGCGACCGGCGGCTCTATCACCGCTTCGTTTCCGGATCCTTTTGTGAACGGAACCCGGACAGGCGGTGCGGCGAAAGCGGTGTTGGCGGCAAACATTGCGAGAGCGCTGACGAGCAGCGTGGAGCGAATAGTCATGATCCCCCGTCCTTGGTTCCTGCACGGCCCCATCGCCGCGCCCGCATAAATTGGAGAAATGCGCCCGCCCGGTCAATTCGTGACCGTGCACTCCGCGATCATGTCGTACCTCGCCCGATATGGCAGTTCCGTGAAGAATCGCGCCGCCAGCTTTAGTCGCCGGCGCAAGCGCGCTACTCTCGCCCATCCGCCATCCAGTAAATCGGCGCCGCTCCACCACGGGCGGACGGTCCGATAGGGGAGATATTTCATGCGAACGCTTACGAAGGGCCGCCTCTGCGCGGCGCTGTTGATGACCGCATCTGCCATCTTCACTGCGGTTCCGGCGACAGCCAAGGGCACGGTGCCAAAGCCCGATCATGTCATCCTCGTGATGGAGGAAAACCACAGCTATTCCGAGATCATCGGAAATTCGAGCGCGCCCTATATCAATTCGCTCGCGAAGTCCGGCGCGCTGTTCACGAAATCCTTCGCCGTCGAACACCCAAGCCAGCCGAACTATCTCGACCTTTTCTCGGGCTCCGATCAGGGCGTCACGAGCGACGACTGCCCGCAAAATTTCGGAAAGACTGCGAATGAAGAAAGCGAGTTGCTCAAAAAAGGCCTGACTTTCATCGGCTATTCCGAGGAACTGGTGAAAAAAGGTTCGGAACTCTGCGACTGGAATGAATATGCCCGCAAACATGTGCCATGGACCAATTTCACCAACGACCCGGCGAAATTCAACCTGCCCTTCACGAAATTCCCCACCAATTACGCAAAGCTGCCGACGGTGTCGTGGGTGATTCCCGATCTACTGGACGACATGCATGACGGCACGATTGCCCAGGGAGATGCGTGGCTGCAGACCAATCTCGCCAACTACATCAGCTGGGCGCAATCCAACAACAGTCTTCTGATCGTTACCTGGGATGAAGACGATGGTTCGGAGAACAACCAGATTCCCACCATCTTCATCGGCCCGATGGTCAAGACCGGCCAATACAGCGAACAGATCAACCACTACAACGTATTGCGCACGATCGAAGCTATGTACGGCCTGAAGCCACTCGAAAATGCGAAAAACGCCCAGCCGATCACGGACGTCTGGCAGTAATCATTTACGGCGCCCGGACGAAGCCATTCGACGGCTTCGTCCGGAGATTCTCTTCCAGCGGATAGACGCCATTTACAGTCTGGGCTTCGGCTTGGGATCCATGGCTACGGTCAGAAGATCGCGAAGCCCGTCCATGAAGGAACCCGATCGCAGGTAGCGCAGATGCGCGGCAAACCTGTCTTCGGCTAGAACTTTCCTTCCGAGATTGGCCTCTTCCTTTTTCATCAGCTCCAGAACGCGTTTGTCCTCATCCGCCGTGAGCCAATAGCCATGTCCTTCCGTGCAGAAATCCATCTCCAGATCGTATAGCCGATATTGAAAACGCTGCATGAGTTTGCCGCATTGCGGACATTTCCCGGTGGACTGCGTTTCGCCGAACATCAGGCTGCCCTTCTCATCATCGCCGAAATCGAACACCTGGTCCTCAAGCTGTGCCAGCTCCTGGCTGGTAAGCCACATCCCATTGCAGGACGGGCAGATCTCCATCTCGACCCCGTCCCGTTTATTCGCGACGAGTTGCACATTGCAGTTCGGGCAGTTCATAACATTCCCCTATGTCTTGCGGCGTCAGATGCCACGCCAGCTGTAGCTCTGCCATATATAGGCTTCCACCTGCGAGCCCAAAAGGCTTGGCAGTAAGAAATGCCCTCCAAACCGCAGGTTCATTCGTTGACGACGATCTTGATCCAAGCCGGGGGGCAGCGGCCGAGCTGGCGACCACTCTTTATTCAACCGTTCATGTTATTGTTGATTCCCCCGCCACCCCGGCTGGGCAGTTCTTTTCAGACCAAGTTTGGCCTCAACGATTTATAGTTCCATGCAGGCAAAGAGTTTTTTTGGAATTTTGACGCGCAATGGATACTTGCAGCGGCTGCTTTTCCTGTTGCTAACAGCGATTGCTTACTACGCCGTTCCCAACGCGCGGCCGGACCTCACCCGCTTCAACGCCGATGACAGTGAGGCCTATGTCGCACTGAGTTACGCGCTCACGCATGGCCTTGGGTATACGCGCAGCCTGGTAGATGGAATCTATATTCCGCACACGACCTGGCCGCCAGGCATGCCGGCTTTACTCGCGCCAGTCCTGTTTGGAACGCATCTCCCGGTCGACTGGCTGGCGATCAAGCTCTTCATAATCCTGATCGGACTCGGGGGGATTGTAATCTGCTGGTTCTATGTCCGGCGTGTTTCGCAGAGCCCCGCCGCGGCCGATCTCGCAGCACTCCTTCTCGCATTGGCGCCGTTTTACTGGTTGTTCTCGCGCATGGCGCTGACGGAAGTGCCGACCATCGCGTTCGTCTTTTTGGCGCTTCTCATCGTCGATCTTGTCTGGGCCGGCCGCCGGCCGCCAACATGGCAGATCGCGCTTGCCGGTCTCTTTTGCGGCGTCGGGATGCTGCTGCGGAGTACGATTGCCGGATTGATCTTCGTTCCGCTCGCCTATGCGGCGGGACCGAGGCGTGCAGAGCTGCCGACGCCGCGCAAATATTTCTTATGGGCGCTTCACGCGGCAGCCTTCTGCGTTCCATTCCTGCTCTGGCGCGAGCGCAACCGGACTATCGACACACATGTTCTGGGGCCGGACGGCGTAGATCAGCTTCGCATGTTGCTGACGAGCGACCCTACCAATCAGAAGAGCCCGCTGATGACTCTTCCCCAGTTCGCGCATCACCTGGTGGACAACGCCGTTCACCGCATCATCTACCACATCCCGGAACAGACCTTGCCATGGCTCTGGAATCTGCAATGGCAGGGCTGGCCGGGCGCTGTTTTCCTCGCTGCCGGCCTCACGCTCGTGATTGGAATTGCCGCCATTCCGCGGCGGTGGAATACCGCGCCGCTATTTTTCGTGACGGCAACGAATGCCCTGATCGTACTGGTGTTTTCCTGGGGCGGATCGATCCGCTTTTGGATTCCGATCACCAGCCTGTTGATTGTTCTTGTCGTGATCGGCATCGCGCCCATCTGGTCGGGCCTTCGTCAGACGACAAGATATGCATGCATCGGCATCCTCGCCCTTGCCTATGGTTCAAGCCTGCTGATCTTCGCGCGCGAATTTATGTTACACCCTTATCTGGGCGATTTTGGTGATGTGATCGCGCTGCTCGAACGAGTGAAATCTCTGCCGCAAGCACCGGTCGCGACATATGCCGAGCATTTTGCGCTCGTGGAGCTTGAAACAGGCGACGCCTCGCCGATCGGGAGCGCGGCGATGGGTCCCGTGCCCCGCTACACAAATCTGCTGACGCGCGACAGGCCGACGGAATATGCGCGCGCATTCGCTATTCCTCCGGGAGCTAAAGAAATGTTTCGGGCCGGCGAATGGAGCTATTACGCCTTGCCCCACCCAATGACGGCAGACGAGCTTCGCAAATAGAACTATTTTAGCAAGACACCGATTATCGCGACGGAAGGTCGGCAATCGACCAAAGAGCCAGTGTCTTGTCGGCATATTGGCCGCCATCCTGGGTGCAATTCTCCAGGATAACACGACGCGGCGGCGGGAAATCGAAGGGTGGACGCTCGAGATTCAGCGGGCGCCAATCCCCTCCCAGTTTCTCATTGCTCTCACGGTTCTGGAAGCTCGTGGTCAGCAGCCATTTCGCATCGCTGCGGCGTATATTGGAGAGAATGCGTGCAATGTCCGCGAAAGAGAGATGAACAAGCAGATCGCGGCAGAGAATGAGATCCACTTGGGGTGGCACGGCTTTGACAAGATCGAGCACCATGAAGGTTCGCCCCGTCTCGCCAAACTGCGCGACATTCGATGCAATCAGGGCAGGGACGATATCGGCGCCGATATATTTGACACCCGGCAGTTCGACATGGCGAATCCAGTTCAGATCGCCGCATGGAACATCGAGCAGAGAACTTACTCCAAGCTCGCGGCAGACTGTCGGCAACGCAGCGCGCACGGCTTCGGTTTGCGCGAGGCTTGAGCCAAGACCGGAGCGCGACTCCCCGTTACGCCAGTAATTTGTGGCGTAGATGGATACGAACCGCCGTCGGCGCGCAAAATCCGACAATAACCGGTCGCGAATAAACCCTTTCGCGGCAGCCAGCCCCGGCAGTTTCCGGATCAATCCGCGTGGATCGATGCTCATGCTGCCCGTGCCCCCGTCTCCAGCGTCGAAAGGACGTTCCGGAATTCCATCACATAGTCGTGGGCCAGCACCCGTTCGGACGTTTCCAGCGCTGCGATTCCAATCTGTTTGCATCGCGTGCGATCGGCAAGCAGCCCGCGCAACACCTGTGCGGCTTCGTCGGGCCTGTCGAAATCGACGAACATCGAATCGACATCGGGCGTGAGCAATTCGCGGATGCCGCAGATCGCCGTGCTGGAGCAAACCGGCGCCACGCCAGCCCGCATCGCTTCATATATGGCTATTCCGAAGCTTTCGTAACGCGACGGGTGAAGAAACAATATAGCAGAAGCGAGCAGCGGGCGCACATCCATGATCGGGCCCGCAATAATGACGCGATCGGACAATCCCTCCTGGGCCACCTTCCTCTGCAGGGATTGAAGCTCGGGGCCATCACCGACAATCACAAACTTGCAGTCCAGATCGCCCAGGCGGGATGCCATTTCAATCACAGCCTGATAGTTCTTGACCGGATTGAGGCGGCCCGCCGCCAGCACGAATGTCTTTTGCGCAGCCTGGTCAAGCAATCCCCTCCGCGTATCATCGAATATCGGATAGAGGACAAACAGCCGTATGTCGCGCAGGCGGAGAACCCGCTGCAACTCTTCTCCATGCGTTGTACTCGATACGATCACCGCATCGGAAACTTTGGCTATCCTGCGTTCCAGCCACGCATATTGCGCAGCAAACAGCGCTCCGGACAGATCGCCCGCGGCAAACCATTCCTGGCGTGCGACGCAGGATAGGGACAGATAAACAAATCGCTTCGGCCTTACGCGGCGCAACAGGGGCGCGAAGTGAGGATCGAAGGCAATCACCACATCGGCGGCCTTGATCTCCGATACCGGACCCGAATTACGAAGATATTTGGCGCGGAGCATGGGAGCGAAGCGCCAGAATTTGAACCGCGGCGGCGCGGGCATGGAGACCTGCCTGACGCCATCGAAACCCGACGCCGGCGGATCATAGGACAGCACCGTTACATCGAAATCTTGCGCAAGACCACGCACGAGGTGACGTAATATCGTCGGACCTCCGCCGATCGATTTGAGGCCCTGGTTGTTCAGGAACAGCACGCTCGGGCGGGACCCGGCGGCGTCCCGTTGCGAGCTCATTGTATGGGAAGCCCGCCCAGACGCCGGAGCCGGTTCACGATCCGGTCGCTCAAACTATATTTCCAGTCGGTCGCGATCCGGTTGCGGACTTTTCGTATTCCATCCTTGGAGAGGTGCCGCGAAGGAATTACGGGTGCAGAGAAGGCGCCGAGTTGTTCCCAGGGAATACTCGCGACATCTCCGAGTTCGCGGCTCTTGTTCAACTCGTCGTAAAGCGGCGTACCGGGATAGGGAATGAAATAAGCGGTCTGCACACTGTCGGGCTTGACGCGCCGCAGCCATTTGGTCGTGTTGCGCGCCGTCGTCCGGCTTTCATCGGGCATGCCCACGATCAGATGGACATGCACGCGTAAGCCGCGCGCCTTGGTGAGCGCGATTATTCGCGCGAACAGATCCAGTGATTTCGGTCCGTCGGTCTTCGCCACCGTTGCGAACATCGTTTCATCCGCGGACTCGAGTCCGTAGTGAATTTCGCAGCAGCCGGCGCGCGCCATGAGATCAATCATCGCCTCATCGACGAGGTCGTACCGGGTCTCGCAGATCCACGAGATTTTCAAATCGCGGCGAATCAGTTCTTCGCAAACTGCGCGGGCATGTTTGGGATTGATGGTGAAGACCTGATCGCGGAAGAGAATTTGCTCGACCCCGAATTCGCGCTTCAGCCTCTCAATGTCGTCGCCAACGCGTACCGGCGAGCGATAAATGAGACGGTGGCCGAAGCCATAAGGATAGGGACAGTAGCCGCAGGTATAGGGGCAGCCTTTCGTCGTAAACACCGTGGCGTAGCGAACGCGGCGTCCGCCGTAATAAGCCGATTCGTAACGCGAGAAATCCAGGAGTTCGTAGGCCGGGAAATCGGCGAAATCCAGATCCTTCATTTGTTTCTGCACGGGGATTTTCAGCAGAGTGCCGTCGCGCAAAACACTGCAGGCCTGCAGGCGTTCGGGCGCGTTCTGCAACAGCGCCGCCACGTTCTCGGCAACGGCAAACTCCTCACTGTCTTCCATCACCACATCCGCGAGGCCCTCGGTGAGGATTCGCGTCTTGAACCATTTCGCCGTTGCACCGACGAGGATCACTTTCAGTCCGGGCACGGCTTGCCGCGCGCGCGCGACCAGCATCAGGTCGCTTTCGAGAGACGGCAGATTGACCTGAGTGACCAGCACGCGCGGATGATGTTCAACAAACAGGGCATCGAACTCTTCAAGGCCCATGCTCGGGCGCGCCTGCAGATCGTAATAGCCGAATGCTATTCCAAGGTCCTTCAACCGGCGCGCGATATAGAGATAGGCGGCGTAGGGAACGTCGTAATAACCCGGATCATGCCCCCATTCCTGGCGGTTCGAATCCACAGCCGTGCCCATGCCGCCGGACCATTCCCGGAAGACGTTTTTGCCCGGCGGGCTCGGCAATTGAACGATCAATGCTTCGGCCATCATGCCCCTCTATGCCGGACCCGGCGCCTGGCCCGCAAAACGCTGATAGATTTCAGCATATTTCCCGGCCACCGCACACATGTCGAACTGATCGACGACAGTCCGCCGCGCCCTGCTGCCGACTGCTGTTCGTAACGCCCCATCCGATACCAGCGCATTAACGCTCTCTACATATTCCGTCGCGGTATCGAACAAATAGCCGGTTTTTCCCTCATCGACGATGCGGTCGGTCACATCGGGCAGCCGCCGGCTGACCACGGGCAGGCCGAACGACATCGCCTCGATCAATACATTACCGAAACCTTCATTGTTAGACGCGAAAACAAATATATCGGCCGCGCGATAGGCTGCAGACGGATCGTCGAGATATCCGACGAGGGAGACGGCGTCGCCGCAACTCGACTCCGCCACTTTCCTGCGAACGGTTGCGGCGTAATCGCTTTCAAGATCCGGACCCACAATCACCAGCCGCACCCGCCTGCCTGGCGATGAGATCGCAGCGTGGTTTTCGACAAGAAACAGAATGTCTTTCCGCGAACTGATGCTGCCCACATACAACAATATGATTTCGTTCTCGGCGACACCCCATTCGGCTCTGGTTTGCTCGCGCGTCGATGGCTCCAAGGCGGGGATGTTAGTCCCCTGCGGAACATACGCGACCCTTTGCGCCGGCATGACCGACAGGCAATCGGAGTATAATTTCGGGCTGATCGCCACCATCAGATCGATCGTCCGGCTGAGACGGCGCACAAGCGGCCGGTAGAACTCTCTGTATCCTTCGATGTGACGTCCCATGCTGTCGTCCAGCGTGCAGGATTGTATGATAGGACGGCATGAAACAAATGCGAGAAGATGATACAGAAACACCCGGTCGACCCAGGCGTGGAAATGCACGACGTCATATTTGCGTATATTGCCCGCGAACCACAGCACCATCTTCCAGTTGACATAAAAAGCACGCCGGCCGGGCGAGCCGAAGAAACGTACATTGTGCAATGGAGCGATGGTCTGGGGCGACCGCGGCGGCGGCGTGACTGCAGCGACGACTTCGGTGGAAATGCTGCGGTTCTGGAGGTGAGCGGCCAGTTTCTCAAGGTAGACGCCTTCGCCGGTGAAGTCCGGGCGAAAATAGGAATAGACGTGCAGAACCCGAACCATTTTTTGGCGCTTCAACCAGCAGGCGTTGTTATCCGTTCAGGGGGAATTGAATGAAATCCAGCCACCCCGGTCAAACTAGCAATCTTTACCGTTAGTTGCAAAGAGCCTGCCAACCACAGACCACAACTTCTAGGATATGGGCCGTGGCGTAAAATCTGGGTTGACTAGGGCATACCATCAAGACTGGGGAAAGTGGCACCCTCACCTGTCGAAAATCCTCAAAAAACACCCAGCTAGTTCTGCAGAATGACAATGTGACAATTCTTGCAGTTATCATATTCCCGACCGTTGTTTGCGGGAAGACCCGCCACCGACTATTCGAAACTAGTACGATGGCACGATGGGCGGCACCGGTTATGATTGCTACCTCCGCAGTTTGCGGAGTAGGCCGTTGATTGAACCAACAACCGCCGCATCTGCTCCATCTTGGATGGTCGCGCTTAAGAAGCGTGGGGGCGAGATATTAGCCACCAACAGTCAAGACGTTTCAAGTTGTGCACACCCGCGCCGCGGAAGAAAAGCGCGAGACGTGTCACCGGTTATCGCCGTAGGTTTGGGTCAGCCCAGTCGTTTATATTCGTTCCGTTACGGAGAGATTCTGCCGGCTTGATGCAAAAATTTTCCCGCAATCATGCAAATCAGGCCCCATCGACCTTGGGCCGGAGAAATTCCATGTTGCAACCGAACGTTTCAAACGTTATCAATTTGGGTTTACATAGGGGGGCTTATGGTAATCGGTATCCAAGAACAGGCGACCATTCGACCTGCCAATTATTCTGAATGGTACAAAAATCTTTTGAACGGGGCGCACCACGCCTCGTCACCTATTCTTACTCCTCCGATCTTTGTCTGGCACTTGGGCATTTGGAAGTCCGATAAGTTCGCCAATACGAAGGAAGATGCCATCAAAGCGCGGTATGACCGTGTGCTACAAATCGATACGTTCCTGGCTAAACTTTTTGCACGACTTTACGTCGACCCGAAGACCGGACGTTCTCGAACTCCGGGCGTAACACGCTTTCATACTCCCGCACTCAATGCTCAAACACTACGACTATTCGCATCCACTGTAGATTTTTCAAGTGACTACCTTAGCTATACTCTAACTTGTCCTACGGATGACAAAATTCTTGGTTCTTTTACAGACCAGAACGTTTTGACCTACTTCGTTGATTGGTACGGCATAAGTGTGACGTTTCGTTTCGAGTTCCATACAGAATATCTAACGATGACGGGTTGCCTCGATCTTTCAATGCGGAAGCCCATCGTCTCTCGCCGGCGCGATCAAGTCGAAACACAAAACGTCCTTGAAGAATTACAGATTACGTTCCGCTATCTGAATACCCTAAATCGTCTAATTGTATCGCCAGATGGCTCAAAGAAGAAAAGGGCATATGGAAAGGTTCTCCGCCGCCTTTATTTCAGCCCACGATATTTCCTACAGAAGGGCATTCTTCGAGTAACCGACGAGGAAGTCAAAGAGTTCGGCACCGTCTTTGCCGATTTTCGTGGGCTGGTCTTGGGTCTCCCGGGCGGAAAGAAAATTGCCTCTCTGCCCGCCGGGGCAACCGCTGCCGTCGCGTTCAAAGAACCTTTTTGGCGAAACAGCGCCAAAACGGCGGGGCCGAGTACGGAGCCGTGCAAAGAAGGTTACTGGGAAAAGCAAAGACAAGCTTTCTGGCCGCTCATTACTGCGCAGATGGATGGCGTCAATTTTGCGGATCATGAAGTTTCCGTGAGTCGAATGCTGGGTAGCCGTGCGCTTGTAGCAACTACGCTCGGAGTACAGAGGCAAGGCGACAAAAGCAAAGGTCTTCCTGTACTCTATTTGGCACTGACAAGGTCTACCGACGGCCGCCAAATTGGTCGGCTAGTTGAAAACCTCAGTCGCCTTGGAACCTTTAGACTTGCGGCTCTAGCGGAATTCGCGAGGTTGCGGAGAGCTGGACGGATTTTGAAGGTAGTAGAAAACAATATTAAAACGACCTATACAAAATTACACAATGCAAAGAAGCTTGCCATAGCAAAATACCCCGCCTTCGACAAACTAGGCGCGAACAAACAAGGAGAGGTAATCGCCAGAATAAAAGCCGGCATCTTGGATCGTCAACTTGGTGGAATCGGTAACAACATGAACGAGGTGGCGCATGTTTTCCGAAAAAATTGGCCTATTGATGACGATCTTGAGCACCGCATTGAGCGATCTCACTACTATGCAAACAAGTTTCGTAAGGGTGTCAAGATACTACGCATTGAGCGGCTTGAGGGATTCCTTCCTTATAACATCTTTGTGGAACGGCGGATGGGAGCAGCTTACGAATACATGGCACTTCTGCTTAACCGCTTCGAAAGAGTGAAGGCTAACGTGAATATGCTTTATCAGATTGAGATAGGCCAACGTAGCCGAGTGGCACAAGTGCAGACCGCTACATCTGAAGCCAGAATTTGGAAGTTCCAGAAATTCGCTGACGCCGCACTCATCACCGCCCTACTTCCGTATTATTGCGGTCAAATTATTATTGAAAAAATATTCGGTTGGGGTTCTCCTTTCAGTAATATTATGTGGGCTATCGGATGGTTTCCGTTATTATTTCACGTTCTTTATCCGGGACGGGAAAGAAGAGACGCTTGGTTGAAGTCAAATATATTTCCGAAACTTGAGAAAAATTGGTCAATATGTCTTTCGGTGTTGGAGAAAACGTGGCGTACGTTATTTCACGAGCCGACACGTCAGGCAAAGTTTCATAGAGTTATACAGTCTCAGAAGAAGGTTTACGGAGAAATATGGCGAGAACCGACGCGATATGAAATTATGGTGCTGAGTGCAATTTGTCTTTTCGTTTGCGCTGTGATTGCGTACCGCTATCTGCTTTTTTGGTAGTTGGATTCGCTACGTAAGCGATGCCTAGCACAAGCAGCGGAAGGGCGACAGTAGAACCTGCGCCCAGAAGCAGTTCGCCGCATTTGCGGAAGAAGTCGAGTGTCTGCATAACGGCCCACATATCAATGCCCGGTAGTGATCCTGCCAAAGTAACTGAGTCGTTACAAGAAATAGTTAGATAATAGTTAATGGAGCGATAGCAAGAGTGATCGTCACGTAACTATTTGAACTAAAAGGTATTTAGTCATCCGGCATTGATTTGGAAGTCAAGATGATTCGTTCACAATCACTCAACCTCAAAGCTTAACCGCTACCGAAGAGCAAAACGCCCACGAAGTTCATTGGCCCGGAATCGCCTCCTGCATAATAATGATTGGGCCGCCCCACCACTATTCGGGTGAGTCACCATTGCCATCCCGCTACTTGCAGTGCGACCGTTTCAGCTCGACACGGCGGTTCTTGAAACGGTTCGCGTCGGTCGTGTTGGGAACCAGCGGCCTCGTATCGGCATAGCCCGCGGTGGTCATGCGAGACGCGGCCACGCCATGCGCGACAAGCCATGCCTTCACCGCTTCGGCCCGGCTCGCGGAAAGCTTCATGTTGTAAGCGCGCGTGCCGACATTGTCGGTGTGTCCGCCGATCTCTCCGCCGAAAGACGGATCGGCATTGAACAGCGCCAGCACCTGCTGCAGCACGGGCTCGGAATCGGGCCGCAATGTCGATTTGTTGAAATCGAAATTCACGCCGTAGATTTCGAGCGTGCAGGTTTTGGGCGGCGGTCCGCCGATCTGCACCGTTGTGAGTTCGTAGGAAACGCCTTCGGCATTGCCGCTCGACTGCCCGTAGATGTACCAAAACTCGCCCTGCGGCGTGGACTGGGTGAAGATGGCCGTGGAAGGATTGTTCGGGTCCGAGACCTGCTTGGCGCCGATGCCGGTGAGCGCATTCACATAGTTCTTATAGGCATAGATCTGCGTTGCAACGATGTTGGGATTCGCCGGCGCGAAATCCGTGATTTGTACGCGGCCTGCCAGCGTCTTCTTCCCGGAAGGAAGATCGAGCGTGATCGAATCGAAATCCCGCGTATTGCACTGCGTGGCGTTGTAATAAGGAAACTGTTTCACGAGCCACGCAGGTCCCTGGCATTTGGCGGCCTCCGGCGCCGGCGTGGAAGGCTCCGGCCGCGCCTGCACGATCTGCGGGAACTGCACGATCTGCACCGTCGTCAATGAGTAGCTGCTGGTGCTCTCGTCATTGCCGCTGCCGTGATCGTAGATGAACCAGAACTCGCCGGCTGCCGATTTCTGCGTGGCGACGACCTGATCGGCATTCCCGGGATCGGAGACGATCGTAGCACCGGAAGCCTTGAGCGCCTGCAGATAGTTCTTCTGCACGTTCAGCGCCGTATCGGTTTTCTTATCGTCGGTCAGCGAATAAGTGACCGTGCTGCGCACACCTTCCAGTTTCTTCGCGCCGCCGGGCAGCGAAAGCTGTACGGCGTCCCAATACCGGCATTCGCAGGAGGCAAGCTTGTATTGCGCGAATTGTTTGACGAGCCAGGCCGGATCGCCACATTTCGCCGAAACGTCGAGCGCAGCTTTCATCGGCTGTGTCTGCACTTCCTGCGCGAAAGGCGTGACCTGCACGGTGACCAGCGAAAAGCTGCCGCGGCCGTCGCTGTTACCACTACCGCGGCTATAGAGCAGCCAGAATTCGCCGAGCGGCGTTTTCTCCATCGCCACCACATCGTCGGATTTGACGGGATCTGAAACCACGGTTGCGCCCATGGCCTTGAACGCCTGGATGAAATTTGTCTTGAGCGCGAGATCGGTTTCCGCGGTGGCGTTATCCTTCAGCTCATAACTGACGGTGGTGCGCGCGCCTTCGAGCGTCTTCTGGCCGTCCTTGAGATCGACCTGCACGGAGTCGCGCACGCGGCCGTCGCAGCTGCCGAGCTTGTATTGCGGATAGAGTTTCACGACCCAATTCGGATTCGCACATTGCTTGGATTGCGGGTCGGGTGCCGCTTTGACCGCTTGTAGTTGCACCAATTGCGGCGCAGGTCCGACCTGCAACGTTGTCAGCGTGTAGCTGCCGGTGGAATTCTCATTGCCGCTGCCGTGATCATACGTAAACCAGAACTCACCCTTGGCGGTCTTCGAAGACAGCACCGCGTTGTAGCCGCCGCCGAGCGAAGACATCAGCTTGGCGCCGGCCTTTTGCGCGGCCTGCACGAAATATTGCCAGGCCGTCGCGTTCTTCGGATTCTTCGATTGATCGACAAGGGTAAAATTCACGGTGGTGCGATGGCCGAGCAGCGTCTTGTCGCCGGCCACGGTGGAAACATCGAGGCTCGCATAGTCACTGTCGGTGCAGGAATCGATGTCGAAGCCGGGCATTTTCTGCGGCGCCCAGAAGGGCGCCTTGCATCCCGGCTTGTCGGCCGCAAGCGCAGTGCCTGTAGCCATCATCAACGCGCAGGCGGCCATGGCCGCCGCCCGGATCGAATTCAATCGCATTTTCCCGCCCCTGTCCTGCCGCGCGCTCATAAGCATCCCGGCGCGCGTCACTATCAATTGACACGAATCGCGTGGAAGTGTGGCCCTGATTTATACTGCGCGGAAGACAGGGCACCCGTGTGCAGGTCAGCGAGGAATGCAAGGATGGAAAAGAAGCAGCCAAAGCAGGCACCAGTTGTAGCGGCGCAACCCCTCATTGCAGTGCGCGATGTCAGGGCGAGCAGCCGCTGGTATACGGAATTGCTGGGCGCGGACTCGCTTCCCGAGCATGAACACCGGGACCGGTATGACCGGATTTCCTGCGCCGGCCGGCTGGTGCTTCAGCTTCACGCCTGGGACGAAGAGGACCATCCTAATCTCGTCGATCGCGACGCGGCGCCCGTGGGGCACGGTATTGTGCTCTGGTTCGAGACCGATGATTTTGAGTCCGCCGTGCAGCGGGCACGCGCGCTTGGCGCCGAGATAGTTCTCGAGCCGCATATCAACCCGGCGCCCAATCATCTGGAAATCTGGCTGCGCGATGCGGATGGTTATGTGGTGGTGATTTCAAGCCCGGATGGCGATACCGGTTCGTATTCCCGTTGAAAGAGTTTGAGCTTCCTTTTTTGAACTGGACAAACGGGCGAACCGCCGGAGAAGCTAGGCCTGCCATTTATCGAAAGGTGTCTGTCGGATGAGTACGCGATCTGCCTCCTGCGGCTGCGGGCAATTGAGTTTGATTGCGGAAGGCGAGCCCGTTCGCATCTCCGTCTGCCACTGCCTCGATTGCCAGCGGCGCACCGGCAGCGCCTTCGGCTTTTCCGCGCATTATCCCCGCGAACAGATCACGCGGATCGACGGCCGCTCGTCACACTTCGTGCGCCAGGGCGACAGCGGCAACGAGGTTGCATTTCATTTCTGCCCGGATTGCGGCACCTCGGTATATTGGGAACCGGGCGGACATCCGGAACGCATTACGGTGGCCGTTGGCGCTTTCGCCGACCCCACACACCCCGCGCCCCGGCATTCCGTCTATGAAGAGCGCAAACATTCCTGGGTGAATGTGCCGGGCGATGTGGAGCACATGGATTAGTATTGTTTTCTCTGCGTCGAAACGCGCGCCGCCGCGTCAGCGGATTTCAAACACCGTACCATAGCCATTGAGGCCGCCCGCCGAAGCCGTGCCGTAAAGATCGTCTTTCTTGTCCAGGATCACGCCGCCATAGGGATTGGCGCCGTCCTTGGTGTCCTTGAAGGAATAGAGCACCGACTCCGCGCCTTGCGGCGTCAGCTTGAAAACAACTCCAACATCCGCAGCGCCCCCACCCAGCGTCGTGCCGTAAAGATTACCCTTCTTGTCGGCGACAAGCCCGGCATAGGCCGAGGCTCCATCACTGCCGCCGGTGAAACTGTGGAGGATGGTTTCCGTATTATCCGGCGCTAATTTGTACACCGTGCCACCATTGGCCGTGCCGCCAAATTTGGTCGTGCCGTAGAAATTGCCCTGTTTGTCAGCGATCAGCGACGCCTGCGGATAGGCGCCGTCGCTGCCGTTACCCGTAAAGACGTAAAGGATGCTTTCGTTGCCCGTGGAATCGATCTTGAAGATCGTACCGCAATTGCAGGCACCGCCGCCCTGATAGCTGGCGCCGTAAAGATTGCCCTTTTCGAGAAACAGGCCTGCGGAAGGAAAGGAACCATCCGTTCCGCCGGCAAACGCATGAAGCACCGATAATTTGCCCTTCGGCGTGAGCTCGAATGCCATGCCGCAATTGCAGGCGCCGCCACCTTCCGTTGTCGTGCCGTAGAGATTGCCATGTTTGTCCAATATGAGCCCATCATAGGGCGTGGCGCCGTCATCGCCGCCCTTGAAGGTGTGCAGCACGCTCTCTTCCCCGGCGGCGTTGACCTCGAACACCACGCCGCAATTGCAGGTGGGGTCGCCGCCGGAATAGGTCGTGCCGTAAAGATTGCCCTTCGCGTCCTCCACCAGACCGGCCAGGGGAATTCCGCCATCGCTCCCATCGGTGAAGGTATGGAGAACGGTCTCTGTGCCGTCGGACGCCAGCTTGAACACTATGCCCACGCCGGTCGTACCGCCGGTCGTGGTTGTGCCGTACAAATTTCCTGATGCATCGCGGATCACACCGGCAAAAGGAACGGCGCCGGTACCATTGCCGGTAAAATTATAAAGCACGTGGAATGAGAGCTTTTTCGGCGGCACTTTTGGCGCTGCATTTGCCGGCGCCGCGCAAACCGCCAGCGTCATCGCGGACAGCGACATTGCTGCCAGCACTGTGTTCCGGATTCGAGACATTGTTCCCCGCATCGCTGCTGCTCCCTGTACCCCCGCGGTCCCACGGACTCAGTTCGAAGACTACTCGACCATATTCGCTCAGAGCGCCGGACGCGAATGCTGCGACGGCAATCGACGCATAGCCTATCCGACCTGCACCGCCAGCATGGAAATCGATCCGCCATCGACGCCCTCGACTGGGAAGGTGATGACCTCACCACCACGCCTTGCCCCAAGGATATACAGCAACGGCAGGTAGTGTTCGGGCGTCGGCACAGCGAGCACCGCATCGGGGCCGAGTGTCTCGTAGTTGGTGAGCGGCCCGCAATCATCCGCGAGCATCAGCGCCTTCGCTTTCGCTTCGAAGCGGCTCGCCCAATCATAGGGCGCCGGCATATGCCGCCCCCATGCATAGCTATGCAGATTATGCACGAGATTTCCGCTGCCGAGAATCAGTACGCCTTCGTCGCGCAGCGCGGCGAGTTGCTTCCCCATTTCGTGATGGAAAGCGGCGGGCTTTGTTTCATCGATGCCGAGTTGAATGACGGGAATATCTGCCGCCGGATAGAGGTGACAAAGAACCGACCATGTTCCGTGGTCGAGGCCCCAGGAATCGTCGAGCATCACATTCATGGGCGCAAGCAGGCGCTGGACACGACGCGCAAGCTCCGGATCGCCCGGCGCGGGATATTGGACCTGAAACAATTCCCTCGGGAAGCCGCCGAAATCATGAATGGTTCGCGGTGCCGCATTGATGGTGACGGCCGTCGCCGGAATGTACCAATGCGCCGATATTGCGAGGATTGCTCTCGGCCGGGGCAAAGCCTCGCCGATCCGGCGCCAGGCTGCCGTCCAGCCATTGTGACTGAGCGCGTTCATGGGATTGCCATGACCGAGAAACAATGCGGGTAGCGTTTTAATCGTCACCTGCGTCCCCCCCACCTTCCAAATCTCGGTCCTCCTATTTCGCCGAAACCGATTTTGCGCTCCTGATCGCCGCCGCGTCTTCGCGCAGGATTTCGTTCAGCACTTCGGCGTCGGCGGCGTCGGCATGGGAGAAATCGAGTTCAGCGGATTTCTTTGCTCCGGGCGCGTTTGCTTTGTTTGCTTCATACAGCAGCCCGTTCTGGCGGTTGCGATCGTCAGCCTGGAATGGCGGCTGGTCGCCGGCTCCGGCGAAGAGCGGCGCAAAAACCGGCGCATGCGTGTCGAACAGATTCATCGCCGGAAGCCCCAGCAATTCCTCTGCCGTGTGGATCATGCTGACCGTCGTATAGAACCGGTGATCGACGAAAGGCTTCGGACCCTTCGGTGCATATTTGCTGATGACCAGCGCGGTCGAGCGGTGCGCATCGACATGATCGGAGCCGTTCTGCGCGTCGTCTTCGAGCACAAAGATTGCGGTGTCGTCCCAATAGGGGCTCTGAGACACGGCTTCGACAATGCGGCCCAGCGCCAGATCATTATCGGCAACCGAGGCGCGCGGAGAAGGCAGGCCCGGCTTCGTGCCCGCCGTGTGATCGTTGGGAAGCCAGAGGAAAGACAACGCCGGCAATTCCTGCGCGGAACCGCGCGCCGAAACAAATTGCCGGAATTCGCGCAGGAATTCATCGGCGCGGTACTGATCGGGATAAGTGAGCTCGAAATCGGCATACAAAGAATCGAGATGGCCGCGCTGCGCGGCCCGGGTCGGACGAATCTCCTTGAACAGCGGGACGGGCCAGGGCCATGGGCTTGCGGTGCCTGCAGGATCATTCAGCTCCGCCGGAACAACCCCTCCCTGTTTGATGTCGTCGCTCGTACAAACACCCGATTGCGCCGACGGCGTGCCTTCGCGGGGCGAGTTTGCATGGAGGTCGCGGCACCATGTGGTGTCGGCCATTTCGCCATAGATGCGATAGCTCATTCCATGCGCGGCAACATTGTCCCAGATGAATCCGGTTCCGGGATCGCCGGGATCCGGCACGCCCTGCTGGAGCGGATTGCCGAAATCCTCCGGCCGCTCGCTTCCGCGGTAGAGAACAGGCCAGACATTTTCCATGTAGTCCGACGTGTCGGCGCCATCCGACCAGAGATGCCCGTTCGCGGAGACGTCGCCGCTGTCGTAGAAATTATCCAGCACGCCGAATTGCAGCGCCAGCCTGTGTTCGTTGGGTGTCACATCGGCGCCGAACATCACCAGCGACGGATCGCCATTCCCGGCAGGCAGGTCGCCGAATATCTGATCGTAGGTGCGGTTCTCCTTGAGGATGTAGATCACATGCCGGATCGGGTTGGCGCCGCCGGCGAAACGCAACGTGCCCGGATCGCTGTGCAGGAGATCATCGTCTTCGACGGTGCGCGTATAGGCGCGCAAATCTTTATCGATGCCGGCCAGAGACAAGCGTTGAAGCGAGCCGCCGATCAGCGTGGCGATATAGGGGTGCGGGTTCTGATGAAGTCCCGATTGCACGAGGGCATGCATGTTATTAGGGCCCGCGCCTTCGCCCTTGGCGCTCGCTATGAGAATATCATCGCCGGTGACCGCGAGTGCCGTGGGATACCATTCGGTGGGAATGAAGCCCGCGGGCAGCGCGTCGTGACTATTTGCTGTCGCCTGTTTGTGCGTATCGAAGACAGCAACCGCGTTGAGAGACGCGGCTGTCGCGAACAGGCGCGAACCATCCTTCGACTGCGCGAGGCCGATCGTCGCCGCGCCGACATCGCCGCCGCTGCCCAGGCCGATGTGATAGTTCATGGCCGCCAGGCCGCTGCGCAGATCGAACGCAGTGACGCCGTCGGAGGCGGCAATCGTTGCTTTCGACACGGCGACGTAAAGCACTCGCTCGTCCGGGCTCAACAGCAGCGATGTGGCATGGCCGCCTTCACCCGGCTCGGCGTGATGCGGAAGCAGGAGCCGCCGCGCGACAGTGCCGCCAGCGAGGTCGAGTTCCGCCACGGCGGAATCATTCCATTCGCTGACCCAGGCTTTCGTGCCCGACCGGTTGACGATCACGCTGTAGGGATATTCGCGCGGGACAAAGCGGCTTTCGGTCGCCAGATCAAATGACTTCAGGATGCGGCCCGTGGCGACATCCACAAGCACAACATTGTCGGCGAGGTTGTTTGCGACGAGCAGTTGCTCGCCGGCCCTGGACGGCACGAGAGCGATGCCCGCCGGGTAGGACGCCGCGATATTCGCGGGTTGGTTTTCCAGCGCATAGCTTCGCACCTTGCCGGGCGCGAGCGGCTGCGCCGGGATGTCCATAATTCGCTCCGGAATAACGGCACCATCCGCGAATCCGTAGACGGCGATGCCGCTTTTGGATGTCGACGACAGCGAGGCATAGAGATGCTTGCCGTCGCGGGAAAAAGCGAGCCCGACGAAATAGCTTTGCAGTGTCGATTTCTCGTCCGCCTTGAGGCGGGAGTCCGGAAATTCGCGATAGGTGTTGGCGTGCAGGTCGAGCACGCCGATCGATTGCGTGAGCCCGCTCTGCTCCGTGCCGTAGCCCTGATTGAGCACGGCAGCAAAATTTCCATCGGGACTGATGGCTACGCGGGACGGGAAACTATTGGTGCGGGCGACAAAGCCCGGCACGGGAACCGATATGGCTTTGCCGGTCGGCAGGTCGACATGGCGTTGCGGCGCCGGCGTCTCAGCGGCCGCAAGCGACGATGCGAGAACGAGAGCCCCAATCATGAGCGAGTCCGAAAGCCTGATCATTGTCGCCCTTCCTTTCCGCAACGAGGCGCGAACCGATTGAAATATCATACCTGAATTCAACGCCGGCTGTATGGCCTCTCAAAGAAATGTGATCCGGGAGACATTGCGTTGGGCGTGAGCGGCATCACCGTCACAGCGGGTAAAAGCGGCCTCTTTTTGCTCGCGTGCTTGTTTCGAGCCGCCGCTTGCGTTGTTCGCGAATTTCACGCGCCCGCTGAGAGGTGCATACACGCCGATTGCAATGCTGGAGCAGGCTAATGGCTGTGCTAATTGAATTTTATCGCAATACGCGTTGCCCGATCGGCTGCGCAATGGCCGTCATGATATCCACCTTCCAGCAAAACAGCGTGTACCGCGCGGCCAAGTTTGGGCCGCTAATGCGCAGCCCGAATCGCGTCCTTGAACCGGACCAGCCTGTTTTTGCCTTCGTCCCACAAGGTCAGCGTGGTGGCGCGCAATGCGGTTCTCAGATTCAGCGGAGTTTCTTCACGCAGGATCGCAGCGCTGCGGTAGCAATCCGCGAGACGATAGTTCGGAACCCGCGGAGAGAGATGGTGTATGTGGTGGAAGCCGATGTTCCCCGTCGACCATTGTAGCCAGCCGGGCAGTTTCAGGTAGGAGGAGCCAGTGAGCGCTGCAGCGTGAAAACTCCAATCCGGGCCACGAAGCCAATGTGCCGTTTCGAAGCGGTGCTGAACGGAAAACAACCAGGCGCCGGTGATGGTCGTGATCACGATGATGGGCAGCTGCACCATCATAACCGCGCCGAAGCCCAGGAACTTGCCCAGCAGCAGAACGCAGGAAACAATCGCAAGATCTGTCAGCCAGACCGAGCGTCGCTCCGCCGTCCATTTCCGCGGCGTGTCGAACGGAAACCGGTAGAGCAGCAGAAAAACAAGCGGCGGGATTATGAAATGTGCTGGCAGCGGATGGCGCGGTAGCCGGTAGAGCAGGCGGCGCAGCGTCGAAAGTGATTGGTATTCCGCTACCGTGAGGCATGCCGTGTAGATGTCGGCGCCGTGCTCCCGGCGATCGAGATTGTTCCAGTTCGCGTGATGCTGCGAATGCTGGCGGCGCCAATTTTGGTATGGCGCAAGCGTGAATACGCTGCAAACGGTGCCGATAAAATTGTTGGCGCTTCCGGAAGCGAAAAAAGAGCCGTGCCCACAGTCGTGCTGAACGATGAAAGTGCGCACAAGGAATCCGCTGGCGGGAAGCGCCAGGGCAAGAGTGAGCCACCGGGAATAATGGAGCGACCAGTACATCAGGACGAGCGTCGCGAGGTAGAAGCCCAGAGAGGAAAAAAGCTGCCAGCCGGCCCGAAAAACGCTGGGGCGTTCGAAGGGTTCGACGGCTGCGCGAAGCGCGCTTCGGGCTTCAATCGACATCCGATCCTCCGGGCTCTGATCCTGATCCGACGCTGCGCTCACGATTGGTGAAGTGCGATGTTCAAGCCCGGTTCGAACTGGCACAGGCTCAGACTATCCGCAGGTGAGATTTTGGTTCGGGAAGGGATGGTCCAAACAGCGCGTTGATCAAACAGCTGAGCGTGGCCGCCCCCCTCAGATTACCGAGAGCCTCGGCGCGACTCCTTTCCTCCAACAAACGGGAACAAAGAATTTTGGGATCGGCGCCGAGATCCAGAACCGACATCCCCAGAACGTATACCGCGCTGAACAGAGCGCCTTCATGTTCGCTCACGGGCTGCTCGGTGAGCAACTTCACATTTCCCCGTCCGCATCCGCCCGGAGCCACTCGGTGGCCCGCCCGGCATGCACCGCCCACACCTCGCCCGCCCTGTCCTTTGGAAGGTAGAACAGCGCCGTCGCCGCCGTGACGCGTGCGTCGGTCAAACCTCCGTCCACGCAATGCCTGCGAAATGCGCGTTCGATCTCGCCTTCGAATTTGAGCGAAACCTCCCGGCCCGCCATTTCTCGCCGGCCGCGGATCGCGCGCATCACAGACCACCGTCGCAATCCGGTAGGATGTT